>NZ_JBEZWN010000021.1:0-110759 GCF_040637495.1 Streptomyces sp. NPDC029044 | reverse complement strand
CCTGCCCCGAGGCGCCCACGCCCGGATGCCGGCCCTGCCCCGAGGCGCCCACGCCCGGATGCCGGCCCTGCCCCGAGGCGCCCACGCCCGGAAGCCGGCCCCGCCCCGAGGCGCCCACGGACGGGTTCGAGAACTGGCACCCCTGCCCGGAAGGCCGGCCCCGCCCCGAGGCGCCCGCGGCCGGATGCCGGCCCCGCCCCGAGGCGCCCGCGGCGGATGCCAGCCCTGCCCCGAGGCGCCCACGGCCGGAAGCCGGCCCTGCCCGGAGGTGCCCACGGAGGGGTTCGAGAACTGGCACCCGTGCCCGGAAGCCGGCCCTGCCCCGAGGCGCCCGTGCCCGGAAGCCGGCCCTGCCCCGAGGCGCCCACGCCCGGATGCCAGCCCTGCCCCGAGGCGCCCGCGCCCGGATGCCGGCCCTGCCCCGAAGCGCCCACGGAGAGGTTCGAGAACTGGCAACTGTGCCCGGATGCCGGCCCCGCCCCGAGGTGCCCACGGACGGGTTCGAGAACTGGCACCCGCGCCCGGAAGCCGGCCCCGCCCCGAAGCCTCCACGGACGGGTTCGAGAACTGGCACCCGTGCACAGAGGTACCTCCACCCGGGTTGGATCGTTGGGCTGTCCGGGCGCGCCGCACACCCGCGCCCGGGAGGTCAGTCCATGAGCACGCCGCCCCTCGCATCCGGCCCCGACGGCCCGCACGCCCTGCGGCCCTTGCTCCACACCGTGCTCCACGCGCTGGACACCGGCGCCCGGGCCCGCGGCGGACCGCTGCCCGCGGGCGGCCCGGAGCAGGTCGCGGCGCGGCTGCGCGACACCGTGGGAGACGTCCTCCCCGACCGGGGCGACCCGCACGCCCTCCGCACCCTGGTCCACGCCTTCGCCCGGACCGCCGCCGACCCCGCCCACCCCCTGTGCGCCGCCCACCTCCACTGCCCCCCGCTCGCCGTGGCCACCGCGGCCGACCTCGCGGCCTCCGCCCTCAACCCCTCCCTGGACTCCTGGGACCAGGCCCCGGGAGCGTCGGAACTGGAAAGACTCATCACCGCGGCCCTGGCCCGCGAGATCCACGGAAACGGCACACCGGCCACCCCCGACTCCCTCATCACCACCGGCGGCACCGAAGCCAACCAGCTCGCCCTGCTCCTCGCCCGGGAAACCCACGGAGCGACCGTCCGGCTCGTCTGCGGGGCCAACGCCCACCACTCCCTGCCCCGCGCCGCCTGGCTGCTCGGCCTGCCGCAGCCCGTCGTCGTACCCACCCCGCACGGCACACTCGATCCCGACGCACTCGACCAAGCCCTCACCGGCCTGAACGGCCCGCTGCTCGTCGCCGCCACCGCCGGCACCACCGACGCCGGCCTCATCGACCCACTGCCCGAGATCGCCGCCCGCTGCACGGCCCACGGCGCCCGGCTGCACGTCGACGCCGCCTACGGCGCGGGCCTCCTCTTCAGCGACCGGCACCGCACCCGCCTCACCGGACTCGACACCGCCGACACCGTCACCCTCGACCTGCACAAACTCGGCTGGCAACCCGTCGCCGCAGGCCTCCTCGCCGTCCGCGACGCCCGCGACCTCACCGCCCTGCGGCAACGCGCCGACTACCTCAACGCCGACGACGACACCGAGGCCGGCCTGCCCGACCTGCTCGGCCGCTCCCTCAGGACCACCCGCCGCCCCGACGTCCTCAAACTCGCCGTCACCTTCAAGACCCTCGGACGCCACGGGCTCGGCGCACTCGTCGACCGGGTCTGCACCCACGCCCGCGCGTTCGCCGCCCTCGTCGACGCACACCCCGGCTTCGAACTGCACGCCCCACCCGTCATCAGCACCGTGCTGTTCCGTCCCACCGGCGCCACCGACACCACCGTGGCCGCCGTACGCCGCGCGCTGCTCACCGACGGCTCCGCCGTCCTCGGCCGGGCCCGCCTCGACGGCCGGCTCTGGCTCAAGGCCACCCTCCTCAACCCCGCCACCGGGCCCGACGACCTGGCCGCCCTGCTGCACCTCGCGGCAGCGAGCCGAGCCACCCTCGAGGAAGGACACACCCCCCGATGAACCCCGCCCCGGCCCCCGAACCCGACGCCCCCCGCGACCTCGTCGGCATCGGCATCGGCCCCGCCAACCTCTCCCTCGCCGCGCTCGCCCACCCCCTCGGCGGCCTCGACACCGTCTTCTACGACCAGCACCACACCTTCGGCTGGCACCCCGGCCTGCTCATCGAAGGCGCCACCATCCAGGTCCCGTTCCTCGCCGACCTGGTCTCCCTCACCGACCCCACCAGCCCCTGGACCTTCCTCAACTACCTCAGGTCACGCGAACGGCTCTTCCCCTTCTACTTCGCCGAGCGCTTCCACATCCAGCGCGCCGAATACGACGCCTACTGCCGCTGGGTCAGCGAGAACCTCCCCGGACTCCACTTCGGCCACCAGATCGACGCCGTCCGCTGGAACCCCGAACGCGACCTCTTCGAGGTCGACTTCACCCAACTCGACACCGACGGAGAAGCCGAGGCACTCGGCCGCACATACGCGCGCAACGTCGTCCTCGGCATCGGCACCGAACCCTACGTCCCCGACCCCCTCAAACCCCTCGTCGAGGCCCCCGGCGTGCCCGTCGTGCACGCCGCCGACTACCTCGACCACCGTGCAGCCCTCCTCGCCGCCGAGCACGTCACCGTCGTCGGCATCGGACAGTCCGGCGCCGAGATCTTCCTCGACCTGCTCCGCAACAGGCCCGCCGGACGCGAGAAACTGCACTGGCTGGGCCGCACCGAGGCCTTCGCCCCCATGGAGTACTCCAAGCTCGGCCTGGAACACTTCACCCCCGACCACACCCGCTACTTCCACGCCCTGCCCGAATCCACCCGCGACCGGCTCGTCGAGGGCCAGTGGCAGCTGCACCAGGGCATCGACGCCGCCACCATCGCCGCCGTCCACGACGAGCTCTACCGCCGCACCCTGCACGGCGGCTGGCCCGACGCCGTCCTCACCCCCGGCGTCCGCGTCCGCACCGCCGGCCGGGTCGCCACGACCAAAGTCGAACTGCACCTGGAACACACCCTCCAGGACAGCCGCTCCCGCCTCACCACCGACGCCGTCGTCCTGGCCACCGGCTACCGCGAACGCCCCCTCGACCGGATCCTCGCCGGCCTCGACCCCTACATGCGCCGCGACAACCAGGAACGCCCCCGCATCGACGAGGACTACCGGCTCGTCCTCGACCCGTCCGTCACCGGCACGGTGTACGTCCAGAACGCCGAAACCCACACCCACGGCGTCGGCGCCCCGGACCTCGGACTCACCGCCTGGCGCAGCGCGATCATCCTCAACTCCCTGACGGGCGAGGAGGCCTACGCACTCCCCGCCCGCACCGCCTTCACCACCTTCGGCCTCACCCAGCGGGCCCACGTACCGCCGCCCCGAGAGGCACCGGCACTGACCCCGCTCGTCGACGACCGGAGGTGACCGGGCGCGCACCTCAGAAGACGGGCGTGCCCTCCCGCGTGAGCTTCCAGTCCACCGCCGCGAAGGCGGCCGGGTCGATCGACCCCTTCGCCTTCACCCAGGCGATCATGGTGTTGCGGATCTCGTCAGAGTTCGACCACAGCAACGGGGTCGCGGCGACATGCGGGAAGTTCCCGCCGCCGTTGGCCCGGTAGTTGTTCACCGCGAACACGAACTTCGCGTCGTCCGCCAGCGGCTGCCCCTCGAACCGCACATTCGTCACCCGCGAACCGGCCGGCTTCGCGATGTCGATCTCGTACGACAGACCGCTCACCACGTCGTAGTTGTAGTCCGGCGTGCCGTTCGCGTTCGTCAGCTTCGCCGGATCCACCGCGGCACCCGGCGCGGTCTGCACGAAGTAGTTCGCCGAGAACTCCAGGTACGCCTTCATCTGCGCACCCGTCATCAGACGCGCCTCCAGCGTGTTCTCGAACACGTACAGGCCCGCCACGTCCCGGATCGTCACCTCGCCCGCCGGTATCCGGGCGGACCGCGAGAAGCACGCGGCCTGCGACAGCACCGGCAGCGAGGCGTACTCCGTGGCCGCCAGCGCCTGCTTCACCGTGTCCGCCTGGATGTGGTTGATCAGGTCGATGATCGGCACGTCCTTGTACGGCGCCTCGGCCGACGTCATCTCCGCCGCGTTCGTGCCGATCACCTGGTTGACGTACGCCACGACCTTCTCGTGCTCGTCGGAGAGCAGCTTCGTGATCTTCGGGTCCTCCTCCACCGTGTTGGAGTTCAGGACCTTCGCGCCCACCTTCTCGACCTTCCAGCAGCCCTTCTCCCAGACCAGCTCGAAGTCGAACAGCGTCAGCCGCTGCCCCCACTTCAGCGGCTCCGACAGCACCACCTTCTTGCCGGTCTTCTTGTTCGTGACGAAGTACTCCGGGATCTCCGTGTGCGCGTGCCCGACGAGGATCGCGTCGATGCCCGGCACCTGCTCCGCCACCAGACCCGCCGCGTTCTCGATGTACGGCAGCTGGTCACCGTAGGACGACGTCCCCGACGAACCGCTGTGCGCCGACACGATGACCACGTCCGCGCCCATCGACCGCAGCTTCGGCACCCACTTCGCCGCCTGCTCCTCCAGACCCGGGAACGTCATCTTGCCCTGCACGTTCGCCTTGTCCCAGATCGCGATGCCCGGGTTGGTCAGCCCCAGCACCGCCACCTTCACGTCCCGCCCGTGCGGCGTGCGCAAACGGTGCATGCTGTACGGCGCGAACGCCGGCCGCAGCGTCTTCGCATCCAGCGCGTTCGCCCCCAGCAGCGGGAACCGGCACTGCTGCTCGAACTTCCGCAGCACCGGAATGCCGTAGTTGAACTCGTGGTTGCCGAGCGCCGCCGCGTCATACTCCATGGCGTTCATCGCCTGCGCCATCGGGTGCACCGGGCCGCCCTCGGCCGTGATCGGGTCGACCTTGGCGTAGTAGTACGACAGCTGCGTGCCCTGGATGGTGTCGCCCGCGTCGATGAGCAGCGTGTTGCGACGGCCCTTCTCCGCACGGACCCGGTTCACGAGCGTCGAGACCTTCGCGAGGCCCACGTCGTTGTGGTCCTTGTCGTCGAACTCCTTGTCCGTGAAGTAGTCCCAGTTGAAGACGTTGCCGTGCAGGTCCGTCGTCCCCAGCACGGTGAACGCGTACCGCTTGGCACCCCGCTTCGCCTCGGCCGCCTGCGCACCCGGCGCCGAGACCGCACCGGCCAGCGCCACCCCCGCCCCGGTCACGGCGGACTTCTCCAGGAACTTCCGGCGGTTCAACGGCATGTCTGGCTCCCCTGCGGAATCTGTGAACGACGCGCGTAGATAACGCGCGTAGATTCTGACCCGTCCATGACCGGCCGCAACAGACCCGGCAGGTTGCGATCTGATGACTCGGCCTCCGCATCCCCGGCCGCCAACCAGCCCAGACATGACAGAGTGGGGCGTATGACCGCGGCCACCCCAGACGCCTCCCAGCCCGCCGTCCCCTACGGCACACCCGAGGCCCCCCGCATCGCCGTCCGCGGCGAGGCCCGCCTCGAAGTCGACCCCGAGATCGCCCGCATCGGCATCACCGTCGCCGCCCGCGGCCGCGACCGCCGCTCCGCCCTCGACGACCTCACCCGCCGCAACGCCGGCGTCCTCGACCTCGTCAAGACCTACGGCGACGCCGTCGAACGCGTGGAGACCGGCGCCTTCTCCATCACGCCCGAACTCACCAAACACGGCCGCGGCGAACGCGTCCGCACCTACCACGGCAGCGTCCGCGTCACCGCCGAACTCACCGACTTCACCGCCCTCGGCGAACTCACCACCCGCCTGGCCGACCTCGACCTCACCCGCGTCGACGGCCCCTGGTGGGCCCTGCGCCCCGACTCACCCGCCCACCGCGAAGCCCGCAAGAAGGCCGTGCGCGAAGCCGTCCAACGCGCCCGCGAATACGCCGACGCCCTCGGCACCACCCTCTCCGCCCTCGTCGAACTCGCCGACATCGGCGCCGAGAGCGCCCCGCCGGCCTACCCCCAGGCCCCGGGCCGCATGCGCTCCGCGGCCTACGCCGGCACCGCCGAGGACACCCCCGCCCCCCTCGACCTCGAACCGCAACGGCAGCGCGTCCACGCCCAGATCAACGTCCGCTTCACCATGGTGCCGCCGCAGCTATAAGCCCCCGGGCAGGCCCCCAGGGTGGATATCCGAAAACACGAACGACATTCCTCCCCGGTGCTCATCGGAGCGCCCTGCCGCACAATTCAACACTTGTCAATAGCGCTTGATGCAAAGTCTGTTGGGTGGTCACATCCACCCCATTCCCTACCGGTCGGTAACTCATAAGCTCGTGCCATGCGCCGAGCCAAAATCGTCTGCACCCTGGGACCCGCCACCGACTCGTACGACCAGATCAAAGCCCTGGTCGACGCCGGAATGGACGTAGCCCGCTTCAACCTCAGCCACGGCAGCCACGCCGAACACGAGGAGCGCTACCAACGGGTCCGCAAAGCCGCAGACGAGACCGGACGCAGCGTCGGCCTCCTCGCCGACCTTCAAGGCCCGAAAATCAGACTCGGCCGCTTCACCGAAGGCCCCGTACTCCTCGAACGCGGCGACACCTTCACCATCACCGTCGAAGACGGCGTCGAAGGCGACGGCCAGATCTGCGGAACCACCTACGCCGGCCTCGCCGCCGACGTCACCACCGGCGAACGCATCCTCGTCGACGACGGCAAGGTCTGCCTCAAGGTGACCTCGGTGGACGGCCCCAGGGTCCACACCACCGTCCTCGAAGGCGGCGTGATCTCCGACCACAAAGGCCTCAACCTCCCCGGCGTCGCCGTCTCCGTCCCCGCCCTCTCCAAAAAGGACGAAGACGACCTCCGCTGGGCCCTGCGCACCGGCTTCGACGTCATCGCCCTCTCCTTCGTCCGCACCGGCCGCGACATCCAGGACGTCCACCGCATCATGGACGAAGAAGGCCGCCGCCTCCCCGTCATCGCCAAAGTCGAAAAACCACAGGCCGTCGAAAACATCGACGACATCGTCGCCGCCTTCGACGGCATCATGGTCGCCCGCGGAGACCTCGGCGTCGAAATGCCCCTGGAACAGGTGCCGATCGTCCAGAAGCGCGCCATCAAACTGGCCAAGCGCAATGCCAAACCCGTCATCGTCGCCACCCAGATGCTCGACTCGATGATCGACAACGCCCGCCCCACCCGCGCCGAAGCCTCCGACGTCGCCAACGCCGTCATCGACGGCACCGACGCCGTCATGCTCTCCGGGGAGACCAGCGTCGGCAAACACCCCATCGACACCGTCCGCACGATGGCCCGCATCGTCGAAGCGGCGGAGGAGGACATCCTGGCGAAGGGCCTCCCGCCCCTGACCGAACGCAACAAGCCCCGCACCCAGGGCGGCGCGGTCGCCCGCGCGGCCGCGGAGATCGGCGACTTCCTCGGCGCCACATTCCTCGTCGCCTTCACCCAGTCCGGCGACACCGCCCGCCGCCTCTCCCGCTACCGCTCCCCGATCCCCCTCCTCGCCTTCACCCCCGACCAGGCCACCCGCTCACAACTCGCCCTCACCTGGGGCGTGGAGACGTATCTCGGCCCGTGCGTGGACTCCACGGACGCGATGATCGACCAGGTCGACGAACTGCTGCTGCGTTACGGCCGCTGCCGCCCGGGCGACACGGTCGTCATCACGGCGGGCTCCCCACCCGGCGTCTCCGGCTCGACGAACATGGTCCGCGTCCACCACATCGCGGAGTAGTCGGTCAGTACTTGGGCCCGACGTGGGCGTCCATGAGAGCGACGGAGGCTTTTCGGGCGACGGAGATGTTGAACGGGTTGCCGTTACGGGCGCAGCGCGTCCACTCGACGCCGAGCTTGTCCAGGGTGTCGGTGTAGAGCCGCCGGATGTCATCGGAGACGTTGGTGAAGAAGTACCGGGGATACTCGTAGCGCTTGCGCTCGCCGGCCACCATCCGGGTCGTCCAGTTGGTGATCCGGCAGCCGTCGGAGTGGATGAGCCCCCGGACGAATTCCCATGGATGGGCGTCGACGATGCTTTGCTGCCAGGATTCGAGGGCGATCCGGCGTTCGTGCTTCCTGCCCGGGCCGTGCTGGGGGAAGAGGCAATGGAGGTGCTTCGAGTAGACCTTCACGTTGCGGCAGCCGGTCTTGCGGACACGGCAGACGGAATTGTCGGGGAAGACCGCTTGCATGGCCTGCTCACAGTCGTTCATGAGCCCCGGCCATGACTCGGCGCAGGTGATCATGAGGTTGGGAACGCGGTGCTCCGAGTAGTGACTGATGTGGCCGTCGCCGAGGTAGAGGCCGAGCAGATAGGAATACGCGGGCTCGTCGAGATCCCTTCCGTCGCAGCGGGGACACTTCGGGTCGTGCCTGCTGGGGCTCTCGCCGCGTCGTGCCAGATCCAGATGCTTCCAATAGCCGATAGTCCCCATCGGCACCTGGAGGGTACGGGCGACATCCGCGTTCTTCGCGCCCGAGCGCAGCAGAGTGAGGGCCTTCTGTCGTACGTCAGTGCCATGACCGTTCATATGGCCACTGTGAGTCACACACTGTGACCATGTGCAGCAAAGAGCGGAGGATCACGCGAACGCGATCCTCCGCTTGCTTACCGGAAGTGCCGGGTGCGGGACTCGAACCCGCACGTCCTCTCGGACAGATGTGTTTGAGACATCAGCGTCTGCCTGTTCCGCCAACCCGGCGACAGCACTGATCGGGAGTGTACCCGGTAAGTGCTGCCGACTTCAGCTAGGTACGCTCTTGGGAGCAGTACCGGCCTGCCCCTACCAAGGAGCCCACGTGAGTGCCCCCGAGTCGCCCCAGCCTGTTGACGTGCCTGAAGAGGACAAGTCGCACGTGCCTCCGATGACGACGCGGGTCGTCATCGCCGAGGACGAGGCGCTGATCCGGCTCGATCTCAAAGAGATGCTGGAGGAGGAGGGGTACACCGTCGTCGGTGAGGCCGGGGACGGTGAGCAGGCGGTGGAGCTGGCCCGTGAGCACCGGCCGGACCTCGTCATCCTGGACGTGAAGATGCCGAAGCTGGACGGTATCTCCGCGGCGGAGAAGATCGCGGAGGAGAGCATCGCGCCGGTGCTGATGCTGACCGCGTTCTCGCAGCGGGATCTGGTGGAGCGCGCTCGGGACGCGGGCGCTATGGCGTATCTCGTGAAGCCGTTCAGCAAGACGGACGTCGTGCCGGCGATCGAGATGGCCGTCTCGCGGTTCACGGAGCTGAAGGAGCTGGAGAAGGAGGTCGCCGACCTCACGCTCCGGCTGGAGACGCGCAAGCTGGTGGACCGGGCGAAGTCGATTCTCCAGACGGAGTACGGGTTGTCGGAGCCGGCTGCTTTCCGGTGGATTCAGAAGACGTCGATGGATCGTCGGATGTCGATGCAGCAGGTGGCGGAGGCGGTCATTCAGGACGCCGACGAGAAGAAGGCCGGCAAGGGCTGATCTTCGCGCATGAATGAGGCCCGCGTCCCGTCAGGGGGCGCGGGCCTCATTCGTGTGTCAGTCCTCGCCGAGGTAGGCCTTGCGTACCGACTCGTCGTGGAGCAGGTCCTGTCCGGTTCCGGAGAGGACGATGTTACCGACCTCCATGACGTGGCCCTGGTCCGCCAGGGACAGCGCGGCCTGGGCGTTCTGTTCGACGAGGAGGATCGTCGTGCCCTGGGACTTGAGCTCCGAGATGGTCGCCATGATCTTCTGCATCATGATCGGGGAGAGGCCCATGGAGGGCTCGTCGAGCATGAGCAGCTTGGGCTGGGACATGAGGGCCCTGCCCATGGCGAGCATCTGCTGTTCGCCGCCGGAGAGGGTTCCCGCGGCCTGCTTGCGGCGTTCCCCGAGGATGGGGAAGAGGTCGTAGGCGCGCTGGATGTCCTTCTCGATGCCTTCTTTGTCCTTGCGGAGGAACGCTCCGAGCTGGAGGTTCTCCGCGATGGTGAGGCGGGGGAAGATGTGCCGGCCTTCGGGGGAGTGGGCCAGGCCGAGGGCGACGATCTTGTGGGCGGGGACCCCGCTGAGGGGCTTGCCGTCGAAGAGGATCTTCCCGGACGTCGGCTTCAGCAGGCCCGAGAGGGTGCGCAGGGTGGTCGTCTTGCCGGCGCCGTTGGTGCCGATGAGGGTGACGACCTGGCCGGCGTCGACGCTGAAGGAGATGCCCTTGACGGCTTCGATCTTGCCGTAGGAGACCCGGAGGTCCTCGACTTCGAGGAGTGCGGTCACTTGGCTTCTCCCTTGGTGCTGCTGGTGGTGCTGGTCGCGTCGGCGGCGGCTTCGGCGGCCTCGACCTCGGCGGCTTCGGCCTCGCCGGGGTCGCCTTCGAATGGCTCTCCGAGGTACGCGGCGATGACGCGCTCGTCGGCCTGGACGATGTCGGAGGTGCCCTCGACGAGCTTTTCGCCCTGGACGAGGACGGCGACGCGGTCGGAGAGGTTGAAGACGAAGCGCATGTCGTGCTCGATGAGGAGGACGGCGATGCCCTTGTCGCGGATGGCGAAGACGAGTTCTTCGGTGGCGCGGGTCTCCTGGGGGTTCATGCCGGCGGTGGGCTCGTCGAGGAGGAGCAGGCCGGGCTCGGAGGCCATGGCGCGTGCGATCTCGAGCTTGCGCTGTTCGCCGTAGGGGAGGTTGCGTGCCAGGTGGTCGCGCTTGTGGGCGAGGCCGATGAACTCCAGGAGTTCCATGGCGCGTTCTTCGCTGTGGCGTTCGGCCTTCTTGAAGCCGGGGCCGCGCAGGAGGGCGGACCAGAGGCCTTCCTTGGTCCGGGTGTGGCGTCCGACGAGGACGTTTTCCAGGACCGTCATGTTGGCGAACAGGCGGATGTTCTGGAAGGTGCGGGCGATGCCGGCCTGGGTGACCAGGTGGGGCTTGGGCGGGAGCACGGTGCCCTTGTAGGAGACGGTGCCCTCGGTGGGGACGTAGAGGCCGGTCAGGCAGTTGAAGAAGGTGGTCTTGCCGGCGCCGTTGGGGCCGATGAGTCCGACGATCTCGCCTGCGTTGACGGTGAAGTCGACGGAGCGTACGGCGGTGAGGCCGCCGAAGCGCATCGTGACGCCGCGTGCTTCGAGTACAGGTGTGGGCTGTGTGGTCATCGTGGTTACGCCCCCGCCTTGGTGACGGCCGGTTCGTCGGTCAGCGTGGTCTGTTTGGGTACGTCGAGTTGGCCGGTCTCGTGGAATTCGAGCTGGCGCCGGCGGTTGGCGATGATGCCTTCGGGGCGGAAGCGCATCAGGAGGATGAGCGCGATGCCGAAGGCGAGGAGTGACTTCTCCTGGAGGAAGACGAGCTTCTCGGGGAGGAGGTAGAGCAGGGCCGCGCCGAGGAGGGGTCCTGCGACCGTGCCCATGCCGCCGAGGACGACCGCGGCCAGGAGGAACGCGGAGTTGGGCGGGGTGGAGCCGGCGAACTGGTAGGGCGTGGGGACGACGCTGTAGGTGACGTGGGCGCTGACGGTGCCGGCGAGGCCGGCGAGGGCGGCGCCGAGGGCGAAGGCGACGAGTTTGACGCGGAAGCCGTTGATGCCCATGGCGGTGGCGGCGGTCTCGTCCTCGCGGATGGCGATCCAGGAGCGGCCGATGCGGGAGTCCGCTGCACGCGTGTAGACCAGGACGACGATGGCCATGATGAGGACCATCAGGAGGTAGTAGTTGGCGAAGCGGCCGAGGGTGAAGCCGCCGATGTCGTGCGCCTCACCGAAGTTGAAGCCGAGGAGCTTCAGGTCGGGGATGGAGGGGATGCCGTTCGGGCCGTTGGTGACGTCGGGTCCGGACTGGCCGTCCATGTTGTTGACGGCGATGCGGAAGATCTCTCCGAAGCCGAGGGTGACGATGGCGAGGTAGTCGCCGCGCAGTCGCAGGGTCGGGGCGCCGATGAGGACGCCGAAGATCAGCGAGGCGGCGGCGCCGGCCAGGGCGGAGGCCCAGAAGGGCAGGTGGACGCCGGAGATGGTGGAGAACTCGGAGCCGGATACGAGGGCGGCGGTGTAGGCGCCGACGCCGAGGAAGGCGACGTATCCGAGGTCGAGCAGTCCGGCGAGGCCGACGACGATGTTGAGGCCGAGGGCGACGGTCCCGAAGATCAGGATGTTGACGCCGATGTTGGCGTAGTGGTCGTCGGTCTGGGTGAAGGGGAAGGCGATGGCCGCGGCGAAGCCCATGGCGAGGGTGAAGCTGCGGTTGCCGGCGACGAGTGCGGAGAAGCGGTCGAGGAGGCCTGCGGTGTGCAGGGCCCAGACCGCGAAGGTGACGACGAAGAGGTAGCCGACGAAGAGTTCGCCGTACTCGGTGTCGATGCCGTAGGTGAAGACGCCGAGGCCGATGATGGTGACCACGGTGATGACGGCCCGTTGGATCCAGGGCGCGGTGGCCTGGGGGGCGGGGATGCGTTCGGGCTTGGCGAGGTAGGCCTTGACGGCTTCCTTGGTGCCGTCGGTGCCGGTGCGCTCCTGGGGGAGGGCGAAGGCGCCGAGGACGGGCAGCAGGGAGGCCACGGCCGCGATCCAGCCGCCGGGTTCGAGGTTGACGACGCCGCCGAGTTTGACGCTGATGGCGATGACGGTGAACCAGGTGACGGCGAAGCCGCCGAGCGCGGTGAGGGCGAGTGGTGCGTTGTTGCGGGCGGGCAGCAGCCAGCCGAGTCCGCGGATGCCGTAGGAGGCGAGGGCGAACAGGGCGGTGAGGACGCCGGCGGTGAAGGTCAGCCACTGGAGGCCACCGGGGTAGCCGTTGATGGTGAGGTCGCCGGGGAATTCGGCGGTCCAGGTCCAGGCGAGGAACGCGGAGGCGGCGGTGGCGATGCCGCCGGCGAGCAGGAGGCCGCGGGCGGCCGCGGTGGGCAGCGGGATGAGACCGTGCGGTGCGGGCGTCGGGGTGGGGGCGGCGTCCGGCGTCGGGGTCTTGGTCGTCTCGGTCATGTGATCACGCCCTGTCCGCGACGCGCTCGCCGAGCAGGCCCTGTGGCCTGAAGAGGAGCACGAGGATGAGGAGGCAGAAGGCCCAGACGTTGGCCCAGCTCTGGCCGCCGAGCTGCTGCATGCCCGGGATCTCGTCGATGTAGGCGGAGGCGAGGGTTTCGGCGACGCCGAGGACGACGCCGCCGAGCATGGCGCCGTAGATGTTGCCGATGCCGCCGAGGACGGCCGCGGTGAAGGCCTTGAGGCCCATCAGGAAGCCCATGCGGTAGTCGACGTTGCCGTACTTGAGTCCGTAGGCGACGGCGGCGACGGCGGCGAAGAAGCCGCCGATGGCGAAGGCGATGACGATGATGCGGTTGGTGTCGATGCCCATCAGCTGCGCCGTGTCGGGGTCCTGTGCGGTGGCCTGCATGGCGCGGCCGGTGCGGCTGCGGCGCACGAAGAAGGCGAGGGCGGCCATGCAGAGGACGGCGGCGAGGATGAGGAAGATGTCGGCGTCCTTGATGGTGACGGAGCCGATGTCGTGGGTGGCGTCGAGGCCGGGGAAGGCGCGGGCGCGGTCGGCGCCGGGGTAGAAGTTGCGCACGACCTCCTGGAGGGCCAGGGAGAGGCCGATGGCGGTGATGAGCGGTGCCAGGCGTGGTGCTCCGCGCAGTGGTCGGTAGGCGAACCGTTCCGCTCCGACGGCTATGAGGATGGCGACGAGGGCTCCGCCGAGGAGCATGAGGGGTACCGCGAGGGCCATCGAGGTGCCGTCGGGGAGGATGTAGAAGTAGACCGTGAGGGCGCCGAAGGCCCCGGTCATGAAGATCTCGCCGTGCGCGAAGTTGATGAGCTGGACGATGCCGTACACCATCGTGTAGCCGATGGCGATCAGCCCGTACATCGAGCCTAGGAGCAGCCCGTTGGCCAGCTGCTGCGGCAGGGTGTTCACCGCATGGCCTCCATGTCGCTGGTGGTCGTGTGCACTGGATGCGTGCGTGGTCGCGTGCTGTGTGGGGGTGTGAAAACGGGCCGCGCGGTCGGGGTCCTCCTTCCGCGCGGCCCGTGGGTGAGGCTTGCTGGGGGCCGGTACTTCTACTGCAGGTCGGCGGTGCCGGTGTCGACGGCCTTCCAGGCGCCCTTCTCGACCTGGTAGACGGTCAGCTGCTTGTTGGTGGTGTCGCCGTACTCGTCGAAGGCGATCTTGCCGGTGAGGCCTTCGAAGTCGGACTTCTGGACACCGTCGACGACCTTGGAGCGCAGGTCGTTGATGTCGGTGGGCACCTTGCCGCCGTTGGCGTCGGCCGCGGCCTTGACGGCCTTGATGATGGCGGTGGTGGCGTCGTAGGCGTAGGCGCCGTAGGCGCCGTAGTCGCCCTTGTAACCCTTGTCCTTGTACGTCTGGATGAACGTCTTGGCGGCGGGCAGGGTGTCGGCGGGGACGCCGATGGCGGTGGCGAGGTCGCCCTCGGAGGACTTGCCGGCGGCCTCGATGTAGGTGGTGGCGAACATGCCGTCACCGCCGAACAGCGGGATCTTGACGCCGGCGTCCTTGAGCTGCTTGGTGATCAGCGCGGACTCGTCGTACTGGCCGCCGTAGTAGAGGAGGTCGGCACCGGAGTTCTTGATCTTGGTGACGAGGGAGCCGAAGTCCTTGTCGCCGGTGTTGACGTGGTCGGTGCCGACGACCTTGCCGCCGAGCTTCTTGTACTGCTCGTTGAAGATCTTCGCGAGACCGGCGCCGTAGGTCTGCTTGTCGTCGACGACGAAGGCCTTCTTCTTCTTGAGGCCGTTGTACGCGTAGCCGGCGGCGAAGCTGCCCTGCAGTTCGTCGGTGGTGGCGGTGCGGAAGTACGTCTTGAACGGGCGCTTCTTGTCCGACTGCCAGTTCTTGCCCTGGGTCAGCTCGGGGGCCGTGTTCGCGGGGGAGATCTGGACCATGTTGGCCGAGGCGAACACCTGCTGCATCGTCTGGGCGACGCCGGAGTTCAGCGGGCCGACCGCGCCGACGGCGGTCTTGTCGCCGACGATGTTGGTGGCGTTGGTCTGGCCGGTGGCGGGCTGCGCCTTGTCGTCCAGGGCCTTGAGCTTGAACTTCACGCCCGGGACCCAGTTGTTCTTGTTGGCGTCGTCGATGGCTATCTGGGCGCCGTACTGGATGCCGAGGCCGGTGGTGGAGTTCTCACCGGAGAGGGGGGCGTCGACGCCGATGGTCAGCGTGGTGCTGCTCCCGTTGTCTCCGCCCTTGTCACCGCTGTCGTCTCGGGAGCCGCAGGCGGTGAGAGTCAGAGCTCCGGTCGTGAGAACGGAGGTAAGAATCACCAAGGAACGCTGTCGCACAATCAGTCCTTTCACAGGCAGGCCCCGCCCTGGTCGGGGGGTGAGTGCCGCGCTGGTACCGAACTCCCGATGGAGGCGGTGACTGGCCGTGACTCTAAGCCCGGGGTAAGGGCAGGGTCAGCGGCGCGGGCTGGCTTGTGACTTTCTTGTTATGACGGGGTGGATGCCCGGTCTCGGCCGCGGACCCTCTCGGCGGGTTTGGTGGATTTTCGCCGAGGTCCGCATTCTGAGAACCCGCACTTCCGGTTGGCCGTGGCTGAGATCGTGCGGTTGCCGGAATGCGTGCGTGGCCAACAAGATCGGAAAGGTTTCCGGGAGTGAGCCCGGCTGAAGGCGAAACCGCGGCGTTGTATTGCGCGCGCGTTACGGAGCGTCACAGCAGGAATTGCGTGCTCTATACACGGGAAACTCCCGAGTCATCGGAATCGGCGATTTTCCACGGGATGCGGCAGGTCGCTCGCCGCGCGGTGGCCGGCGGCAGGGCGGCCGCCATCGCCCTGCACCGCCGCCGGGCCGGGAGCGCGCGCGTCGCCGCGCGGACGGTGCCGTGGCGGCTGGGGCCGAACTCGCCCGTCGACGCTGGGGGTTGAGTGACTCGGTGGCCTACTGCGGTGCCCGGAGCGGGAGATGGAGGGCCGCCCGTGTCCGGCCGGCCCTCCCGGTTGCGTCACGGTCGCCCCGCCGGCCCGCGGCGTACGCGGAGCGGCGGGGCGGTGGGCGGTGGGCGGTGTCGTGCGGCCGGTGGCGACCGGTGCCGCCGCAGGCCTCCGGCGTGGGCTACGGCAGCTTCACGAACGGCGAGAGGAAGGCGCGGGCGCCGGGTGTGTCCAGGCGGTACGTCACGTTGGTCGCGTAGCAGGGGCTGTCGCCGGTGACGGTGGTGGCAGCGAGGATGCTTCTGCCGCCGATGGTGGCGAAGTTGGGGCCGCCCGAGTCGCCGTAGCAGGCACCTCCGTTGCCCTGGGGCGCGGTCATCGCGAGCCGGGCCCAGGAGTCGTTGAGGGCATTGAAGGTGACGGGTGCCTTCATCCGGACCCCGCCACCGGGGTGGGTCTGGCCGCCGGGGCCGTTGGCGGCCTCCTGGGTGCCGTATCCGGCGACGAGCCAGTCGGTGGCGTTCAGGCCCTGCGGGCCGAGCTTGCCGAGCTGGCCGGCGGTGGGCAGGGTGGCCGGGGTGAAGCTCCAGCGGGCCTTGACCTCGGCGGCGGGCAGCTGGATCACCGCGATGTCGTGGGTGTCGGAGGCGGGGCCCGGGTAGGCGGGGTGGCTGTGGGCGGTGCCCCGGACGGCGACGGCCGCGGCCTGTGCGGCCGGGTCGCCCGGGTACTTCTTCGCCGCCGTGTCGAGCCCGGACTGCACGTCCTGGTCGAGGGAGACGTAGAAGCGCACGTTGTCGGGCCAGTCCGAGGTGCAGTGCGCGGCAGTCAGGAAGGTGTCCGCGTCGATCATGGTGCCGGAGCAGACCCAGTCGGCCCGGTCGGGGGTGGCGGGGTCGCCGTCGTCGTCCCAGGTGGCCACGAGCGCCCCGACCTCGGTGCGTTCGGGGGCGGGTGCGGCGTTGTAGGAGTTGATGGCGGAGGACGGCAGCGCGGTGGCGAGCACGGTGGCGCAGGCCGCCGCGGTGACGGAGAGGACGCGTACGGAGGTCAAGAGAAACCCTTCTGCGGGTGGGACGGGTCTTCTCCTGTGGGGGGAGCGCCAGTGAAGTGCCCGCGGGGCGGTCGCGACAAGAGCGCGCCCGCCCCTCCAGGGTTTTCCCTACGTCCGGATCAGCACGCGGAGCGGATGAGCTCCTCGTCGCCCGGCCGCACGTCGCGCAGCATGCAGGTCAGCCGGGCGGTGCAGACCCGCTTGTCGTTCTCGTCGGTGATCACGATCTCGTACGTGGCCGTCGAGCGCCCCCGGTGCACGGGCGTGGCCACGCCCGTGACCAGCCCGGAGCGCGCCCCGCGGTGGTGGGTGCAGTTCAGGTCGACGCCCACGGCGATCTTGGAGCTGCCGCCGTGCAGCATCGATCCGATCGAGCCGAGGGTCTCGGCCAGCACCGCGGAGGCCCCGCCGTGCAGCAGTCCGTAGGGCTGGGTGTTGCCCTCCACCGGCATGGTGCCGACCACCCGGTCCGCCGACGCCTCGGAGATCTGGACGCCCATCCGGTTGCCGAGGTGGCCCGCGGAGAACAGGGCCAGGAGGTCCACGCCGAGCGCGGCGTACTCGTCGATGACCTCTTGCGGGAACTTCACATGCTGCTGCTCACCCATCGGGCCCGGCTCCGTTCGTCCTCGTCACTCGGCTGTCTGTTGCACTGAGCGAACGCTCAGTCGGTCGCCGATTGTTCCAGACGCACCACGACGGACTTGCTGGCCGGGGTGTTACTGGTGTCCGCGGTGGCGTCCAGCGGCACCAGCACGTTGGTCTCCGGGTAGTACGCGGCGGCGCAGCCCCGGGCCGTGGGGTAGTGCACGACGCGGAAGCCGGGGGCCCGGCGCTCCACGCCGTCCCTCCACTCGCTCACCAGGTCCACGTACGACCCGTCCGCCACCTTCAGGGCCCGGGCGTCCTCCGGGTTGACCAGGACCACCCGCCGGCCGCCCCGGATGCCCCGGTAGCGGTCGTCGAGGCCGTAGATCGTGGTGTTGTACTGGTCGTGCGAGCGCAGCGTCTGGAGCAGCAGGCGGCCCTCGGGCAGCCGCGGGTACTCCACGGGCGCGGCCGTGAAGTTGGCCTTGCCGGTGGCGGTGGGGAAGCGGCGCTCGTCGCGCGGGGCGTGGGGGAGGGCGAAGCCGCCGGGGCGCGCCACGCGCGCGTTGAAGTCCTCGAAGCCCGGGATCACGCGTGCGATGCGGTCGCGGATCGCCGCGTAGTCCTTCTCGAACTCCTCCCACGGCGTGCGGCTGTCCTCGCCCAGCACGCGGCGGGCCAGGCGGCTGACGATGGCCGGTTCCGACAGCAGGTGCCGGCTCGCGGGCTCCAGGCGGCCCCGGGAGGCGTGCACCATGCCCATCGAGTCCTCGACGGTCACGAACTGCTCGCCGCTGCCCTGCACATCGCGCTCGGTACGCCCGAGCGTCGGGAGGATCAGGGCACGTGCGCCTGTGACCGCGTGCGAGCGGTTCAGCTTCGTCGACACGTGCACGGTCAGCCGGGCGCGGCGCATGGCCGCCTCGGTGACGTCCGTGTCGGGGGACGCCGAGACGAAGTTGCCGCCCATGGCGAAGAACACCTTCGCCTCGCCGTCGCGCAGGGCGCGGATGGCACGCACGACGTCATAGCCGTGCTCGCGCGGGGGCGCGAAGCCGAACTCCTTCTCCAGGGCGTCCAGGAACGCCGGGGCGGGCCGCTCGAAGATGCCCATCGTGCGGTCGCCCTGCACGTTCGAATGCCCGCGCACCGGGCACACACCCGCACCGGGGCGGCCGATGTTGCCGCGCAGCAGCAGGAAGTTGACGACTTCCCGGATCGTGGGGACCGAGTGCTTGTGCTGGGTGAGGCCCATCGCCCAGCACACGATGGTGCGCTGCGAGGCCAGGACCATACGGAGGGCCTTGTCGATGTCCTCCTGAGTGAGGCCGGTCGCCGTGAGCGTCTCGTCGCGGTCGGCGGCACGGGCGGCTTCGGCGAACTCCTCGTAGCCGTGCGTGTGCTCGCGCACGAACGCCTCGTCGACCGCGCCGTCCGTCTCCAGGATCAGCTTGTTCAGCAGGCGGAACAGGGCCTGGTCGCCGCCGATGCGGATCTGCAGGAACAGGTCGGTGAGCGCGGCGCCCTTGATCATGCCCTGCGGTGTCTGCGGGTTCTTGAAGCGCTCCAGGCCCGCCTCGGGCAGCGGGTTGACGCTGATGATCTTCGCGCCGTTGTCCTTGGCCTTCTCCAGCGCGGACAGCATGCGCGGGTGGTTCGTCCCCGGGTTCTGCCCGGCGACGATGATCAGGTCGGCCTGGTGGAGGTCCTCCAGCAGGACACTGCCCTTGCCGATGCCGATCGTCTCCGACAGGGCCGAGCCGGACGACTCGTGGCACATGTTCGAGCAGTCGGGGAGGTTGTTCGTGCCGAACTCGCGGGCGAACAGCTGGTAGAGGAACGCGGCCTCGTTGCTCGTGCGGCCGGACGTGTAGAAGACGGCCTCGTCCGGGGAGGCGAGCGCGGCGATCTCCTCACCGATGATGTCGAAGGCGCGCTCCCAGGTGACCGGCTCGTAGTGCGAGCCGCCCTCGGGCAGGTACATGGGGTGGGTCAGCCGGCCCTGCTGGCCCAGCCAGTAGCCGCTGCGCCCGGCCAGGTCGGCGACCGGGTGGGCGGCGAAGAACTCGGGCGTGACGCGGCGCAGGGTGGCCTCCTCGGCCACGGCCTTCGCGCCGTTCTCGCAGAACTCCGCCTTGTGCCGGTGCTCCGGCTCGGGCCAGGCGCAGCCTGGGCAGTCGAAGCCGTCCTTCTGGTTCACGCTCAGCAGCGTCAGGGCGGTGCGTTTCACACCCATCTGCTGCTGGGCGATCCGCAGCGTGTGGCCGATGGCCGGGAGTCCTGCGGCCGCGCGCTTCGGCCCGGCGACCTGCGGCGCGTCCTGAACCGGATCGCTCTTGGGCGGCTTCGACGCCATCGCACACTCCCCTTCGACTGCGCTGTGAGGTACGTCTCCGATCCTCGCACGTGGTGGTGACAGCGGTTGCGGTCGGGCCGGAGGCGCCGGCGGCGGGGGAGCGGGGTTCCTCGTGGGGGCGCGTCCGGACCCGGCACCCGCGGGGGCGGGACCGACTGTCAGTGGGGCGTGGCAGGATCGGGGGCGTGGCAGAGACAGCATCGAAGACGACCGACCAGACCTCCGGCGGCAGCCGGCCGCGACTGATGCTCATGGACGGGCACTCGCTGGCCTACCGCGCGTTCTTCGCGCTGCCCGCGGAGAACTTCACCACCGCGACGGGCCAGCCGACGAACGCGATCTACGGCTTCGCGTCGATGCTGGCCAACACGCTGCGCGACGAGGCGCCCACGCACTTCGCGGTCGCCTTCGACGTCTCCCGCAAGACCTGGCGCTCCCAGGAGTTCACGGAGTACAAGGCGAACCGCTCCAAGACCCCCGACGAGTTCAAGGGCCAGGTCGAGCTGATCGGCGAGCTGCTGGACGCGATGGGCGTCGCCCGCTTCGCGGTGGACGGCTTCGAGGCGGACGACGTCATCGCCACGCTCGCCACCCAGGCCGAGGCCGAGGGCTTCGAGGTGCTGATCGTCACCGGCGACCGCGACTCCTTCCAGCTGGTCAGCGAGCACACCACGGTGCTGTACCCGACCAAGGGCGTCTCCGAGCTGACCCGTTTCACCCCGGAGAAGGTGTTCGAGAAGTACGCGTTGACGCCCGCGCAGTACCCCGACTTCGCGGCCCTGCGCGGCGACCCCTCCGACAACCTCCCCGGCATCCCCGGCGTCGGCGAGAAGACCGCCGCGAAGTGGATCAACCAGTTCGGCTCCTTCGCCGAGCTCGTCGAGCGCGTGGACGAGGTCAAGGGCAAGGCCGGCCAGAACCTCCGGGACCACCTGGAATCCGTCAAGCTCAACCGCCGGCTCACCGAGCTGGAGCGCCGGGTAGAGCTCCCCAAGGGCGTCACCGACCTGGAGCGCGCGGCCTACGACCGCAAGGCCGTCGCGATGATCCTGGACACCCTGGAGATCAGGAACCCCTCGCTGCGCGAGCGGCTCTTCGCCGTCGACCCCGGCGCCGAGGAGGCCGAGACCACCCCGGTCAGCACCGAAGGCGTGGAGCTGGACGGCGCTGTGCTCTCCACCGGCGAGCTGCCCGCCTGGCTCACCGAGCACGGCACCCAGCCCCTCGGCATCGCCACGGTCGACACCTGGGCGCTCGGCACCGGCTCGGTCGCCGAGGTCGCCCTCGCCGCGCCCGGCGGACCCGCCGCCTGGTTCGACCCCTCCCAGCTGGACGAGGCCGACGAGAGGGCCTTCGCCGCCTGGCTCGCCGACGCCGCCCGGCCCAAGATCCTCCACAACGCCAAGGGCGCCATGCGCGTCTTCGCCGAGCACGGCTGGAGCGTCGAGGGCGTCACCATGGACACGGCGCTCGCCGCGTACCTGGTCAAGCCGGGACGCCGCTCCTTCGACCTGGACGCGCTGTCCCTGGAGTACCTGCACCGCGAGCTGACGCCGGCCGCCGCTGCCGACGGCCAGCTCGCCTTCGGGGCGGACGACGGCGCCGAGGCCGAGGCCCTGATGATCCAGGCCCGTGCCGTCCTCGACCTGGGCCAGGCCTTCGAGGGCCGTCTGGAGGAGGTCGGCGCCGCCGACCTGCTGCGCGACATGGAGCTGCCCACGTCCGCGCTGCTCGCCCGCATGGAGCGGCACGGCATCGCGGCCGACCGGCCCCACCTGGAGGCCATGGAGCAGATGTTCGCCGGCGCCGTCCAGCAGGCGGTCAAGGAGGCCCACGCGGCGGCCGGGCACGAGTTCAACCTGGGCTCGCCCAAGCAGCTCCAGGAAGTCCTCTTCGGTGAGCTGGCCCTGCCCAAGACCAAGCGGACCAAGACCGGCTACACCACGGACGCCGACGCCCTCGCCTGGCTCGCCACGCAGACGGACAACGAGCTGCCGGTGATCATGCTCCGCCACCGCGAGCAGGCCAAGCTCCGCGTGACCGTCGAGGGCCTGATCAAGACGATCGCCGCGGACGGCCGCATCCACACGACGTTCAACCAGACCGTCGCCGCCACCGGCCGCCTGTCCTCCACGGACCCCAACCTCCAGAACATCCCGGTCCGCACCGACGAGGGCCGGGCGATCCGCCGGGGCTTCGTCGTCGGCGAGGGCTTCGAGTCGCTGATGACGGCCGACTACAGCCAGATCGAGCTGCGTGTGATGGCGCACCTCTCCGAGGACGAGGGCCTGATCGAGGCGTTCACCTCCGGCGAGGACCTGCACACCACGGCCGCCTCCCAGGTCTTCGCGGTCGAGCCGACCGCGGTCGACGCCGAGATGCGCCGCAAGATCAAGGCCATGTCGTACGGCCTCGCCTACGGGCTCTCGGCCTTCGGCCTGTCCCAGCAGCTGAACATCGAGGCGGCGGAGGCACGCGCCCTGATGGACGCCTACTTCGAGCGGTTCGGCGGCGTACGGGACTATCTGCGCCGGGCGGTCGACGAGGCCCGGGCCACGGGCTACACGGCGACGCTCTTCGGGCGCCGCCGCTACCTGCCCGACCTCAACAGCGACAACCGCCAGCGCCGCGAGGCCGCCGAGCGGATGGCGCTGAACGCGCCCATCCAGGGCACCGCGGCCGACATCGTCAAGATCGCCATGCTCAAGGTCGACGACGCCCTGAAGGACGCCGGCCTGGCCTCCCGCATGCTCCTCCAGGTCCACGACGAAATCGTGCTGGAGATCGCCCCCGGGGAGCGGGCCGCCGCCGAGGAACTGGTCCGCCGGCAGATGGCCGACGCCGTCGCTCTCCGGGTCCCCCTGGGTGTCTCGGTGGGTGCGGGCCCGGACTGGGAGTCGGCGGCGCACTAGCCGCTGCCCGGCCCGGCGCGCCTTCTCGGGTGGGGTGCGGGGGCGGGGGCGGGGGCGCTGCCCGGGCCGGGCCGTCGGGCTTCCGGCTCGGCAGGGGCGCCCAGGGTCCAGGCCGCGGCACACGGGTTGCCCCGGCTGTGGCTCCCCGGGTGCCGCCCGGTCGCCGCCGGGGTCTGACCGAGCCGGGGCGCCGAGGGTTCAGGCCGCGGCACACGGGTTGCCCCGCCGTGGCTCCCCGGGTGCCGCCCGGTCGCCGCCGGGGTCTGGCCGAGCCGGGGCGCCGCCGGGTGCCGCGCGGTCTCGCCGCCGGGGTCCGGCCGAGCCGGGGTGCCGAGGGTTCAGGTCGCGGCTCACGGGTTGCCCGGGCTGTGGCTCTCCGGGTGCCGCCCGGTCGCCGCCGGGGTCCGACCGAGCCTGGGCGCCGGGGTGCTCCAGCCGTCCGCCGTCCGGCGGAAACCGTCACTCGCGTGGCCCCCGAGAAGGCGCCCGCGCCCCTGGGGGTCACGAAGATGCGGGTGCCGAGGGTTCAGGTCGCGGCACACGGGTTGCCCCGGCTGTGGCTCTCCGGGTGCCGCCCGGCCTCGCCGCCGGGGTCAGACCGAGCCGGGGCGCCGGGGTCCGACCGAGCCGGGGCGCCGGGGTGCTCCAGCCGTCCGCCGTCCCGCGGAAACCGTCACTCGCGTGGCCCCCGAGAAGGCGCCCGCGCCCCTGGGGGTCGCAAAGATGCGGGGCATGGGTATACGCACGCTCCTCCGCCGCACGGCACCAGGCATGGCACTGCCGCCGGCCCCGGCGTTCGAGGCCGCCGCCAGTACGGTTCGCGTCCCCGTCACCTTCACCACGGCCCTGCGCCTCGCGACGGCGGACCTCCGGCAGCGCCTGGCCCCCCGCGGACGGCGACCCACTTCGTCGGCAGACACCGGAGACCTGACCGCCGCTCCGTCCCTCGCGAGTACCGAGGCCCTGGCCGGACTCACCGGCCTGGCTGATGCGGAGACTCTGGCCGCCCTCACCGGCCTCGCCGATGCCGGGACTCTGTCCGCCGTCATCGGCGTCCACGCCGAGTCGGCCGGCCCCGGTCCGTCCGCCGGCGTCGGCCACCTACCCTCCGGGACCCGGCCCTCCGGCACCCCTGGCACCCCGGGCAAACCTTCTCGCCCCTGGGCGAGACTGGCCCGTGACTACCTGACGCTCGTCCTCACCCTGCTCCCACGCCCCCGCCCCGCGCACACCACCATCACCGTGTACATCACGACGGACAGCACGCTCAGCGAGCAGCCGGACGGCTCGGCTCCGTCTCGGCGGCGGGGGCAGGACCGGTGGGGACCGGAACCGGACGCCGCGCCCTGACCCCCACGGCGTAGAGCAGCAGCGCCGGGACGAGTCCCGCGCCGGCGCCGAAGCACACCGTCGGAATGATCTCCCACGGCTTCGCGGCCGAGCCCCAGTACGCCCACCACCGTGACGCCCGCTGCACCGCTCCCGCCAGCGCGAAGCCGCCGATCAGGGCAGCGGCCGCCCACCGGTCCCGTACCGCGAGAACGGGGACCCCGACCGGCTCGCGTACGGGCGTCCGCCGCAGCGCACGCACCACGAACACGGCGATCACGACCGCGGCCACCGCCGAACCGCCGTACTGCAGGTACCAGTACAGCGGCGAGCCCGCCACCTCCCGGCCCAGCACCGGAAACAGCCGCATGCCCCACCGGTCGAGATGCGTGAACGCGTCCCACACCACATGGGTCAGCGCACCGAGCACCGCGGACACGTACCACCGCGCCACCAGCGACGGCCGCACCCGCTCGCGCGGCGCCCCGCACCGCAGCAGGGCCGCCACCCGCCCCTGCCGGGCCCGCGGCAGCAGCGCGACGAGCGGCTCACGCGCCAGCAGCCACAGCCCCACCAGCGCCCAGGCGATGAGCACATCGATCGTGAAGACCCCCGGGAGGGCGTGCGTGACGTCACCGAACTCCATCGCCCCGGACAGCGCACTCGCCGCGTAGTAGGTCATGTCGGGCGCGAAGGAACCCGCCACGAGCACGGCGGGCACCAGCGGACCCCGGCCGGTGCCGTCGGTGCGGACGGCGGGCAGCACGGCTGCCGCATGGCTCAGCGTGAACGGCAACTCGGCTCCCCGCGACGGTCATTGCACCGGGCCGGGACGCCCGGCGGTGAGTGGCCCAGTATGCGGGATGCCGGTCCGCGGACGACGTCACGCGGCACACATGACCAACCGGTGAAAAACGGTCACGAACGGGTGCCCGAGCAAAGGAAGTTGTCGTAGGGTCGCCAGAGTCGCCGCGCGGGGAGTGCGTCGATCACGTGAACGCGGTAAAGAGCAGAGCACGCAAGAGAACAGAGTTGTGGCCGTCGGAGGGCAACCCCTCGGGCGGTTGGATCGTCACAACAGGGCGAACACTGCAGACGTAGACCGGGCGCTCAGGCGTCCACGGGAGGGGTTCACTCTATGGCGGCGCAATTCGGCAGGAGGCTGCGCAAGGGGGCGGCGACCACCGCCGTGGCCGCGGTGGCGGTCGCGGCCCTGTCCGCCTCCCAGGCTCCGGGTGTGAACGACCACGGCAGACAGACCGCCGCCGACGCCACCCCCTCACCCGAAGCGAGTGCCTCCGACGGCAGCGCCACCGGCAACTCGCCCTACTACACGGATCTGCCTCCGCTCAAGAGCCCGAACCCGTCACCGTCCACGGGTCCCGGCCCGGGCGGCACGGGCGTCACGGAAGCCGGCATTCCCGCGACCGTCCTCGACGCCTACAAGAAGGCCGAGACCGCGCTGCGCGAAAAGAAGCCGGGCTGCAACCTCCCCTGGCAACTCCTCGCCGCCATCGGCCGGGTGGAGTCGGGACAGGCTCGCGGCGGCCAGGTCAGGGCCGACGGCACCACCATCAAGCCGATCCTGGGCCCGCAGCTCGACGGCAACGGCTTCGCCCTCATCAAGGACACCGACGACGGCGCGTACGACGGCAACAGCACGTACGACTCGGCCGTCGGCCCCATGCAGTTCATCCCCTCCACCTGGGCGTGGGCCGGCCGCGACGGCAACGCGGACGGCAAGAAGGACCCCAACAACATCTACGACGCCGCGCTCGCCGCCGGCCACTACCTGTGCCGCAACAACTGGGACCTGTCCGACCAGGACGACCTCGACCGTGCGATCCTCAGCTACAACCAGTCGCGGGAGTACCTGAGCCTCGTCATGAGGTGGCTGGAGTACTACCGCAAGGGCACGCACGAGGTCCCGGACGGCACCGGCACGCTGCCCGACAACCGCAGCGACGACGGTGCGGGTGCGAGCCCTACGCCCACCACTCCGGGCACCACCCCTCCCGGCAGCTCGACGCCCGGGCCCGACCGCCCCAAGCCCGGCAAGCCCGGCAAGCCGGGTAAGCCCGGGAAGCCCGGCGGCGGTACGACGACCCCGAAGCCGCCCACCACGCCGCCCGGCACGCCGTCCACGCCGCCCACGACGTCTCCCACGCCCACCGACACGGTGGACCACCTGGAGGACGCCGGCACCGCGAAGCTCACCGCCATGGCGGGCGACGCGTTCAGCAAGCGGATCAGCACCCGCGCCGAGACGGAGGCCGGCAAGGCCGTCGCCAAGGTCAGGGTCCGCTTCACGATCGTCGGCGACACGGACACCACCTTCACCGGCGGTGAGAGCGTGGCCACGGTCGCCACCAACAGCTCCGGCGTGGCCGTGGCGCCCGCCCTCCAGGCGGGGGAGAAGACCGGCGCCGTCACCGTCCGCGCCACCGTCGTGGGCCGTACCGTCCCGGGCCTCGACTACAAGGCCACCGTCACCGAGCGCGCCGCGGACGCCCTCGCCCGCACCGGTGACGCCGCACTGACCTGCGCCCCGGGCGGCGAGTTCGCCGACCAGGTCGAGGTGAAGGCCACGTACAACGGCGCCGTCGCCGACGGTGTCGCGGCCACCGCCACGCTGATCACGTCGGCGGACGACGCGACCGCCAACGACAAGGGCCCCTACTTCAAGGACGCCGACGGCAAGACCGTCCGCAGCCTCACGGGCCTGAAGACGGACGCCAAGGGCCTGCTGAAGCTGCCGAAGCTCTACGCGGACGACACGACCGGCACGTTCCTGCTGCGCATCACCACGGCCGGCGGAGCGGCGCTCACCGTCGAACTGACCGTGGCTGCGGCCGAGACGTCCTCGCCGAGCCCGTCGGCCAGTCCGAGCGCATAGCTCTCAGGTACGACCCGCGACGCCCCTCCTTATGAGGAGGGGCGTCGTTGTGTGTGCAACGTGTTCTCATCTCCGCCGCGCGTTGCTACGGTGCCGAGAAACCTGACGGAGTATCAGTTCTCTCCGTCACGACCCGCGGGGAGGCTCCGTATGCGCGCCCTCATCGCCGCCGCCACCGGTCTCGCCGTCGCGTTCGCCGTGGTCCTGACGCTGACCGCCCTCGGCACCCCCTCGGGCGGGACGTCCCCGAAGCCGCTGCTGACGACCGTGCCCGCACACCCCTGACCGCCTGCCCGGGAGGGAGGCCGAGATGCGCCGCAAGGCCGGCCTGGTCCTGCTCGCCCTCGCCGTGTTCTTCGCGGCCCTGTCCCCGCTGCTGCGCTGGTACGCCTTCCCGCGCCTGGCCAAGGTCCCCGCGAACCAGTACCAGGACATGGTCCTTGAGGCGAAGGACGCCACCCTCCTCGACTACGGCACCATGCGGGCGAAGAAGGTCCCCAAGGTCACCATCGTCCAGACCCTCAAGGGCAACGTGGAGGCCTCCGAGCGGATCGAGGAGTCGGCCGGGCGGGACGTCGTCGTCTGGGACGGCCTGTCCTACGTCGTGGGCCCCGACGGCAAGATGGTCTCCAAGATCCCCGAGCGCTACATCTTCGACGCCCACACCCAGGAACCCGTCCACGCCACCGGCGAAATGGTCGACGGCGACCCGGTGCGCCGCACGGGCATCGAGTTCAAGTGGCCCTTCCTGACGGAGAAACGGGCCTACGAGTACTTCGACGCCCAGGCCCGCATCACCGCGCCCATCACCTACGAGGGCACCCGGGACTTCCGCGGTCTGGAGGTCTACTACTTCGAGCAGACCATCCCCTGGACCAAGGTGAAGATTCCGAAGACCCTGCCCGTCGAGGGCCTCACCCCCGAGGCGGTGGCACGGACCGGCACGACCCGCTGGTACACCACGGTCCGCAAGTTCTGGGTCGAGCCCCTCACCGGTGCGCCCGTGTACGGAGAGGAGATCCACCGGGAGGAACTGCGCGGCGGAGCCCTCCTCGGTGACCGCGACAAGGTGACCGCGTTCGCCGGCCACGTGAAGATGCGCGAGGACTACATCACGCACACCGTCGACCTGGTGAAGTCCCAGCGTCTGCTCATCCTGCTGATGACGTCCTACCTGCCCTGGGGCTCCCTGACCCTCGGTGTCCTCCTGCTGGCCCTCGCGCTGTACCTGGAGGCGCGCGGCCGCCGCCCCTCGGGCCCGGCACCCACGGCGGCCGAGGAACCGTCGTCGGTCAGCGCCTGAGCCGCGCGTTGGTGTGCCGGGTCGGCTCGGCACCCGCCGGGTCCTCGGGCCACGGATGCTTCGGATACCGCCCCCGCAGCTCCGCCCGTACGCCTCGGTAACCGTCGCGCCAGAACGAGGCGAGATCGGCGGTGACGGCGGCCGGGCGCCCGGCCGGGGACAGCAGGTGCACGAGCAGCGGCACGCCGGCGACCCGGGGCGACTCCTGGAGCCCGAACATCTCCTGAAGCTTCACCGCCAGCACAGGCTGCTCGGGCCGGGAGTAGTCGATCCGGATCCTCGAACCGCTCGGCACCGTCATCCGCTCCGGGGCCAGCTCGTCGAGCCGCCCCGCCTCCCCGGAGGCCCAGGGCAGCAGCCGGGCGAGCGCCTGCCCGGCGTCGATCCGCGCCAGATCGGCCCGCCGCCGTGCCCGGCCGAGCTCCGGCTCCAGCCACTCCTCCACGCGCGCGTGCAGCGCGTCGTCGGACACGTCCGGCCAGGGCGCACCGACATGGAGCCGCAGGAACGCCAGCCGCTGCCGCAGGGCATCGGCCTCCGCCGACCACCGCAGCAGTCCGAATCCCTCCCGCCGCAGCCCGTCGAGCAGGGCGTCGCGCACGAGCCCGGGACCGGGGTCCTTCAGTGCCCGTACCGTCAGCTCCACGGCCCCCAGCCGCTCGACCCTCCGCGCGACGACGTCCCCACCGTCCCACCCGACCTCGTCCCGCTCGTCGAGGAGCGCGCCCGCGGCGAGCCGGGCCACGTCCTCGTCCACGACCGCCCCCGACTGCACGCGCGCGTGCCCCCTGCCGACGGGCCGGTCCGCCACGGCGACGGCCACCCACTCCGCCCCGCTCAGCGCACTCCCCGCGCCGGCCTCAGCCCGTGTCCCGGACACCATGAGATACGACCCGCCGTCTGCCCTGGCGACCCGCTCGGGAAAGGCGAGAGCGGCGACGAGACCTGCTTGTCGATCCTCGGAGAGCTTCCCGAGGCCGCCCGTCCCGGCCCGCGGATGCCCGCTGCCGACGGGCGTGCGGGAGACCTCGGCGACGGCGGCCCGCAGCCGCCGGACCTCGGTCCGCCACCGTGAGGAATAGGCGTCACCCCCACGCCGGGCACGACGCAGGGCACCGGCCAGATCGTCGCCGTACTCCCGCGGTGCCTCCTCGCTCAACAGGGCCACGACCTCCGCAGCCCGCTCGGCGCCCGTGAACGGGACGGAGTCGAGCAGTGCCCGCCCCAGCCGGGGATGCACGCCCACCCGGCTCAGCCGGACCCCCCGCTCCGTGGCCCGCCCGGCGGAGTCCACGGCCCCCACCGCCGCCAGGACCTCCCGCGCCGCAGCCATCGCCCCACTCGGCGGCCCGTCCAGCAGCGCCAGACCCGACGCGTCCGGATCCCCCCAGCACGCCACCTGGAGCGCGAACGCCGTCAGGTCGGCCACCTTGATCTCCGGCGACGGAAACCGCGGCAGCCGCGCCTCCTCGGCCTCCGCCCAGCAGCGGTACACCGCCCCCGGCGCCTCACGCCCGGCCCGCCCCGCCCGCTGCCGCCCGGCCGCCTGCGACGCCCGCACCGTCGTCAGCGCGCTCAGCCCGCGCGCGTGGTCCACCCGCGGCTCGCGCGACAGCCCCGAATCCACGACCACGCGTACCCCCGGCACCGTCAGCGACGACTCCGCGACCGACGTCGCCAGCACGACGCGTCGGCGCTCCCCGGGCACCAGCACCGCGTCCTGCACGGCCGCCGGCGCCCGCCCGTGCACCTGGAGCACCTCGACCTCACCGAGCCCCCCGAGCTGCCCGGCGACCCGGGCGATCTCACCCACACCCGGCAGGAAACACAGCACGTCGCCCTCCCGCTCGGCCAGCGCCCGCCGCACCACGGACACCACGTGCGTCAGCAGCGCCGGATCGACCCGCATCCCGTGCGGCGGGCGCACGGGCCGCACCGGCGGCGTCCACACGGCCTCCACCGGATACGCCGTGCCCCGCGCCTCGACCACCGGCGCCCCGCCCAGCAGCCGCGCCCACCCCTGCGCGTCGGTCGTCGCGGAGGCGGCCACCAGCCGCAGCTCCGGACGCAGCGTCTGACGCACGTCCCAGAGGAAGGCCGCCGCCGTGTCCGCGTCCAGGTGCCGCTCGTGGCACTCGTCGAGCACCACCACGTCCGCTCCGGCCAGCTCCTGGTCCCGTTGCAGCCGTTGGACGAGCACACCGGTCGTCACGACCTCCACGCGCGTGTGCCGCCCGACGACCCGTTCCCCGCGCACGGTGTAGCCGACGCTCTCGCCCGGCTTCTCGCCCAGCAGCCACGCCATCCGGCGCGCCGCGGCCCGGGCCGCGATCCGCCGCGGCTCGGCCACGATCACCCGCCGCCCGGGCCCCTCCCCGAGCAGTCCCGCCAGCGCCAGAGGCACCAGCGTCGTCTTGCCGGTGCCGGGCGGCGCCACGAGGACGGCGGTGCCGTGCCCGTCGAGGGCTTCGCGCAGGGCGGGCAGGGCACCGCGCACGGGCAGGGATTCCAGGGCGTCGTAACGGATCACGCTCTCAGTTTCGTACGCGGGAAGACGCGCCACGCGCGCGTGGGTCAATCCCTCCCCAGGCCTTCGGCCGGGGGCGCCCCCGTCTCGCTTCGCTCGCAGACGAAGATCGCCGTCCCCGGGATCAGGTTCCCGCGCAACGGCGACCAGCCGCCCCACTCGGACGTGTTCCACACGGGCCACTCCGGCTCCACCAGGTCGACCAGACGGAAGCCCGACGCCACGACGTCCCGGACACGGTCGCCCAGCGTGCGGTGGTGCTCGACGTAGACGGCCCGGCCCTCGTCGTCCTGCTCGACATAAGGGGTGCGGTCGAAGTAGGAAGCCGACACCGACAGGCCCTCCGGCCCCGGCTCGTCGGGGAAGGCCCAGCGGATCGGATGCGTCACCGAGAAGACGAGCCGGCCCCCGGGCCGCAGCACCCGGCGCACCTCCCGCAGGACCTGGCGCGGATCAGCGACGAAGGGCAGCGCCCCGTACGCCGAGCAGGCCAGGTCGAACGAGCCGTCCGCGAACGGCAGCGCACCGGCGTCGGCGCACACCAGGGGGAAGGAACCGCCGATGCGCAGCGCGTGCTGGAGCTGCCGGTGCGAGATGTCCAGGGCGACCGGACGCGCGCCCTGGGCGGTCAGCCAGCGCGAGCACTGGGCGGCGCCGGCGCCGATCTCCAGCACGTCGCGGCCCTTCAGCCCCTCCGGTGGGCCCAGCAGTTCGGCCTCCACCTCGTCCAGGCCCTCGGGCCCCCAGACGAAGCGGTCGTCGCCGAGGAACGTGCCGTGCTCGACCTGGTACTCGTCCGCGTTGCGGTCCCACCAGCCACGATTGGCCCGGGAGCTTTCGGCGACATCGGCGTCACGCCGGGTGGCCTCGGGTTCGGACGCTTCGGACTCTTGGATGATCGGCTCCCTCGTCGTACTCTTCCGTCCAGCCGGTCCCGGTGGCGTCACAAAGGGGACGTCGTACGGCCCGCGTGGCCTCGGACGACACGACTTGTGCCGGGAATGCGGCGATCCGCCCCGCGTGGGCGGCTTCGCGCATTGACCCTGCCCGGCTGCCCCCGTATGCTACAAGTTGCGCTGCGGGCCTGCGCACCTCAGACGTAGCAGGCTGCGCTCGCATCTGTATGTATGTCCCCTCGGTTGTCGAGGCGCCACCGTTTCTGCGTGGCGCTTCCTTGGCTGTCCGGCTTCTGCAGAGCGAAACGGGCTCCCGGCGTAGCAGTACCTACGACTTCAATGTCCGTACCGGAGCCCTTTCCCACATGACGAGCAGCACCGAGACCACCGCCACCACCCCGCAGGTAGCGGTCAACGACATCGGTAACGAGGAAGCCTTCCTCGCCGCGATCGACGAGACGATCAAGTACTTCAACGACGGCGACATCGTCGACGGCGTCATCGTGAAGGTCGACCGGGACGAGGTCCTGCTCGACATCGGTTACAAGACCGAAGGCGTGATCCCGAGCCGCGAGCTCTCGATCAAGCACGACGTCGACCCCAACGAGGTCGTCGCCGTCGGTGACGAGATCGAAGCCCTTGTTCTCCAGAAGGAGGACAAGGAAGGCCGCCTGATCCTCTCGAAGAAGCGCGCCCAGTACGAGCGTGCCTGGGGCACCATCGAGAAGATCAAGGAAGAGGACGGGATCGTCACCGGTACCGTCATCGAGGTCGTCAAGGGTGGTCTCATCCTCGACATCGGCCTCCGTGGCTTCCTCCCGGCCTCCCTGGTCGAGATGCGCCGCGTCCGCGACCTCCAGCCCTACGTGGGCAAGGAGCTCGAGGCCAAGATCATCGAGCTGGACAAGAACCGCAACAACGTGGTCCTGTCCCGCCGTGCCTGGCTGGAGCAGACCCAGTCCGAGGTCCGCCAGACGTTCCTCACGACCCTCCAGAAGGGTCAGGTCCGTTCCGGCGTCGTCTCCTCGATCGTCAACTTCGGTGCCTTCGTGGACCTGGGTGGCGTCGACGGTCTGGTCCACGTCTCCGAGCTCTCCTGGAAGCACATCGACCACCCGTCCGAGGTTGTCGAGGTCGGCCAGGAAGTCACCGTCGAGGTCCTCGACGTCGACATGGACCGCGAGCGTGTCTCCCTGTCGCTGAAGGCGACCCAGGAAGACCCGTGGCAGCAGTTCGCCCGCACCCACCAGATCGGCCAGGTCGTGCCCGGCAAGGTCACGAAGCTGGTTCCGTTCGGTGCGTTCGTCCGCGTGGACGAGGGCATCGAGGGTCTGGTCCACATCTCCGAGCTGGCCGAGCGCCACGTGGAGATCCCGGAGCAGGTCGTCCAGGTCAACGACGAGATCTTCGTCAAGGTCATCGACATCGACCTCGAGCGCCGTCGCATCAGCCTCTCGCTGAAGCAGGCCAACGAGTCCTTCGGTGCCGACCCGGCCGCGGTCGAGTTCGACCCGACCCTGTACGGCATGGCCGCGTCCTACGACGACCAGGGCAACTACATCTACCCCGAGGGCTTCGACCCCGAGACCAACGACTGGCTCGAGGGCTACGAGACCCAGCGCGAGGCGTGGGAGACGCAGTACGCCGAGGCGCAGCAGCGCTTCGAGCAGCACCAGGCGCAGGTCATCAAGTCCCGCGAGGCGGACGAGAAGGCCGCTGCCGAGGGTGGCGAGGCTGCCGCTCCGGCCGCGTCCGGTGGTGGCGGTTCGTACTCCTCCGAGGGCCCGGACAACTCCGGCGCGCTGGCCTCGGACGAGGCGCTTGCCGCTCTGCGCGAGAAGCTGGCCGGCGGCCAGAGCTGACGTCGGCTTCTAGCTGAGGGCAGTTGAAGGCTTGAGGGACCGTACCTTTCGGGGTGCGGTCCCTCAGTCGTGTCGTCCTCCGTCCGGCTGCGGGCGGTCGGCGGCTGAGCGCGCGGTTCGCGCCGCCCCTGAAGGCCTCCCGCTGCCTGCCAAGATCATGAATCTCCTCCTGCGGGAATGCCCGTGCCCGCAACGGCGTTGTGCAGTGTGAACACGAGGAGGAGCGGTCACTGTGCTTGATCCGCAGGATTTGTACGCCTGGGAGCCGAAGGGGCTGGCCGTCGTCGACATGGCGCTCGCCCAGGAGTCGGCCGGACTTGTCATGCTCTACCACTTCGACGGATACATCGACGCGGGCGAGACGGGCGACCAGATCGTCGACCGCGTGCTCGACTCGCTGCCCCACCAGGTGGTCGCCCGCTTCGACCACGACCGGCTCGTCGACTACCGAGCCCGCCGGCCGCTGCTGACGTTCAAGCGTGACCGCTGGAGCGACTACGAGGACCCCGCCCTCGAGGTGCGGCTCGTCCAGGACGCCACCGGCGCGCCCTTCCTGCTGCTGTCCGGCCCCGAGCCGGACGTGGAGTGGGAGCGCTTCGCCGCCGCGGTGAAACAGATCGTGGAGCGCCTCGGAGTCCGCCTCTCCGTGAACTTCCACGGCATCCCCATGGGCGTCCCGCACACCCGGCCCGTCGGCCTGACCCCGCACGGCAACCGCGCCGACCTCGTCCCGGGCCACCTCAGCCCCTTCGAGGAGGCGCAGGTGCCCGGCAGCGCCGAGTCCCTCATCGAGTACCGCCTGCTCCAGGCCGGGCACGACGTCCTGGGCGTCGCCGCCCACGTCCCGCACTACATCGCCCGCTCCCCCTACCCGGACGCGGCCCTGACGGTGCTGGAGGCCATCACGGCGGCGACCGGACTGGTCCTGCCGGGCATCGCCCACGCCCTGCGCTCGGACGCCCACCGCACCCAGACGGAGATCGACCGGCAGATCCGCGAGGGCGACGAGGACCTCACCGCGCTCATCGACGGCCTGGAGCACCAGTACGACGCCGTCGCCGGCGCCGAGACCCGGGGCAACATGCTCGCCGAGCCCGTGGACATCCCGTCGGCGGACGAGATCGGTCAGGAGTTCGAGAAGTTCCTGGCGGAACGAGAAGGCGACAACTGACCCCGGTGCGGCCCGGGCCGGCCCCCTGTCGGTGGCAGGGCCTAAGCTGCGGGACATGCTGAAGGTGGGCCTGACCGGGGGCATCGGTGCCGGCAAGAGTGAGGTGTCACGGCTGCTCGTCGCATGCGGGGCCGTGCTGATCGACGCGGACCGCATCGCGCGGGAGGTCGTCGCACCGGGGACGCCGGGGCTCGCCTCGGTCGTCGAGGCCTTCGGGGAGGAGATCCTCGCCGCCGACGGCAGCCTGGACCGGCCCCGGCTCGGCGCCATCGTCTTCGCCGACGCGGACCGGCTGGCCACCCTGAACTCGATCGTGCACCCCCTGGTGGGCGCCCGCTCCCGCGAGCTGGAGGAGGCCGCCGCCGAGGACGCGGTCGTGATCCACGACGTCCCGCTCCTCACGGAGAACGGCCTGGCACCGCTGTACGACCTGGTGATCGTCGTCGATGCGGCCCCCGAGACCCAGCTCGACCGGCTCGTCCGGCTGCGCGGCATGACCGAGGAGGACGCCCGGGCGCGGATGGCCGCCCAGGCGACGCGCGAGCAGCGCCGGGAGATCGCGGACATCGTGATCGACAACGACGTCCCGCTGGAGGATCTGGAGCGGCGCGTGAAGGACGTGTGGGCCCAGCTCGTGCGCAGGTCACAGGCGCCCCGGTCGTCTCCCGCGGAATAGCGGCACCCCGTGGGGGCGTTGAAACCGTCCAGTGAGGGAAGGACTCTGCCGTGCCCGAGACCAGCGGTTCGACCGGACGTACTCCGGAGACGCATGTCATCGACTTCCGCGCCGCCGAGCAGCTGCTCGCTGCGCGAGACCCGCGGGGCGCGGTGAAGCTGCTCGACGGGGTCATCGCCACGCACCCGGAGAACACCGCGGCGCGGCTGCTGAGGGCGCGTGCCTTCTTCGCCGCTGCGCAGCTGAGGCCGGCGGAGCTGGAGTTCCAGATCGTCCTGGAGCGGGAGCCGGACAACGCCTTCGCGCACTTCGCGCTCGCCCGGACCTATGAGCGTCAGGGCCGTCCCGACCAGGCGAAACGCCACTTCCGTCTCGCGGCCGCGCTCGATCCGAACCCGGAGTTCCTGAAGGCGGCGAACTTCGACTCGTGAGCCGCCCCCGTCTGCTTCAGGGGCGCTGGTCCGGCGGCTGATAGGGCGGGATGCCGGGGCCCGGCTGGTAGTGCGGGCCCTGCCGGATGCGCCGCAGGACGACGGCCAGGTCGAACGTGACGACCAGCAGCAGCACACCGCAGGCGATGGCCCACCCGTTCCGCCCGGCGAGCGCGAACGCCACCGTGCCGAAAAGCGCCCAGACCAGCCCCCACACGCTCAGCCAGAAGCGCGCCCGCAGGGCACTGCGCGCGGTCCGAGGTTCGCTGCCTGTACGCATCCTTCGATCACCACTCCTGCTTGCAACGTACTCCTCGTGGCGAGGGTTCACCAAGGCCGACAGGGGGAGCCGCCCCTGCTGCCGGGCTTCGACACCCTGCCCGACACTCTGCCTGAGATCGTGCTCGACCTGGCGGTGCCGCACGAGGACATCGACGACCTGGTCGCCCTGCGACGGACACTCACCGCGGACGCCGGGGCCATGAGGCTCCGGCGGTGCCCATCCCGCTCTCAACTCCCCGCCCACGCAATCCCGTTCACTCGGTCGGGTGAAGGTTGCCGTCACGGGAACGGGCGTGCGGATGCGGGCCGTTGGACGGGCATGGAGATGAACATGCGTGAGGGGTACGAGGGGACGGGCCCCGGGGCCATCACCCCGGACGGCTGCGCGGTGGAGCTCTACTCCCGGCTGCCCGTCGGGGACGAACCGGATGTCATCGCCGCCGCCGTCCCCGAGGGCGCGAGCATCCTGGAGCTCGGCAGCGGGGTCGGACGCATGACCCACGCACTGCTGGAGCGCGGATTCACGGTCACGGCAGTGGACGAGTCCGCCCCGATGCTGGAACACGTGCGCGGCGCACGCACGATATGCGGCCCGATCGAGGAGCTGGACCTGGGCGAGACGTTCGACGTGGTGCTGCTCGCGTCGTTCCTCGTGCACACGGGCGACGCCGAGGTGCGGCGCGGCATGCTGCGCACCTGCGCACGCCATGTCGCGAGGGGCGGCTGCGTGCTGATCCAGCGGGAGGGCGAGGACTACCACGAGAACGTGCCGCGCGAGCGCGAGGACCCCAGCGGTTTCACCGTGCGGATCGCCTCGTCGGAACCGGTCGGCGACGGGGTCAACTCGGTGCGTGCGGAATACGAGTTCCCGGACGCGGTCTGGACCCAGACCTTCCGGGCGCGGCCCCTGACCAAGGAGCAGTTCGAGGAGGCCCTCCAGGAGTCGGGCCTGAAGGTGGACCGTTATCTGACAGAGGACCGGATATGGGTGCGGGCTGTGGCGGAGGCCTAGGCGGTGGGGGTGCGCGAGCGCCTGACGGAGGGAGTGGGTCCGGGGCGGCTCCCCACCTGAGGAAGAGACTCGAACGGCTCTGCCCGTGGAGGTGGGGGGCGGAGGTGCCGCGGTGACGGTCTGCGCGGAGGCGCCTCCAGTTGGGTCTCGGCGTCTCGGCGGCGATGAGTTCCTGGCCGATGGCCGGTCTATCTCTCCGACACCGCGACACCACACGGACCGCTTCACCCCAGGAGACCTTCATGTCCGAGACCACCGCTGCCGTCACCGCCGACTCCACCCCGGCCGGCGTCGTCATCGCCGAGTCCGTGACCGCTCGTGGGCGGCGTGCCCGGATCGCCCTGCGCGCTCTACAGGTTCTGCTCGCCCTCTTCTACGCGATCGCCAGCGCCCTGCCCAAGCTGATCGGGCACGCGTCGGCTGCCGAGTCGTTCGAGCGGCTCGGCTGGGGGAGCGCGGGGATGTACACCATCGGCGCGCTCGAACTGGCCGGGGCCGTCGCCCTGTTGATCCCGGTGCTCCAGTCGGCGGCGGCGATGGCGCTGGGCGCGTTGATGGTGGGCGCTTTCGTCGTGCAGATATCCGTCTTCGACGGGCAGTATGCGGCGACGCCGGTGATCCTCATCGTGCCGCTCGCCCTCATCGCGTGGGCGCGGCGGGAGCACAACGCGGATCTGCTCCGGCTGCTGAGCCGGCGGGTGTGACCGCAGGGAGGCGCGTCGCGTACGGCTCCGGCGCTGTCGGGGAGGGGCTGTAGGCCCGTCCCGGGCGCCGGTCCGTGGAGTGGTGCCGATCCCTCGGCCCGCTCACGGCCTCCGTTCGCGTGAGCCGCTGCCGAAGCCCGAGCCGGGGCCGCCGCCCGGACCAGGGCCGAGACCGGGCACGCTGCCGGGGCCCGGCATGCCGCGGAGGCGTTCCATGTCGCGGCGATCGCGCTTCGTCGGCCGGCCCGCGCCGCGGTCGCGGATGCCGGCGGGGGCGACGGCCTCGCGGGGCGGGGGCGGCGGGGAGTTGTCGACGTAGCACTGGGTGGCAACGGGCGCCCCGACCCGCTTGCGGATCAGCCGCGTGACGATGACGACCCGCTCGCGGCCCTCGTGCCGTAGGCGCACCTCGTCACCGACACGGACCCCGTGGGCGGGCTTCACCCGCTCGCCGTTGACGCGCACATGGCCGCCCCGGCAGGCGGTGGCCCCCATGGAACGGGTCTTGACGAGCCGTACGGACCAGATCCAGCTGTCGACGCGGACGGTCGTGCCGGCCTGCGGGCCCGCGGCCTCGGCAGCGGCGATCGCCGCGGCGACCTTCGGGTCCGGGGGCCGGGTCTCGCCGTCCGCCGAACTGCCGGCCGGCGCGGGGGACTCGGCCGCCGGGGCCGCGGTCCCGTCCGTCCTGTCGTGCTGCGCACCCTGAGAAGCCATGCCCCGACCTTAATCCTCCGGGGCGCCCCGCCGGGCGAAATATCGCTCCCCTAACCGGACTCTGCCAAACAAGTTTTGCAAAAACCCTTTTGTTAAGTGGTCCGGCCGCTTAGCCTCCCGGCATGGACAGCGACGAGCACAACCGCGTACTCGATCCCGAGCGGGACGCCGCCGCTCTGAAGGCGCTCACCCACCCCCTGCGGATCCAACTGCTCGGGCTGCTGCGGCAGGACGGGCCCGCCACCGCGAGTGAGCTGGCCGTGCGGACGGGGGAGTCGTCGGCGTCGACCAGCTACCACCTGCGGGTGCTGGCGAAGTACGCGTTCATCGCCGAAGCCGAGCACCGCGACGGGCGGGAGCGGCGCTGGCGGGCGCTGCACACCCTGACGTCCTGGAGCAACGAGTCGATGGAGGCCACCGAGGCGGGCCGGGCCTTCGTGGGCCTGGCACGACGGCGGCAGATCGAGCACCTGGAGAGATCCCTCGCCCGGTACGAGGCGGACCTGGCCGCCGGGCGGCTGGGCCAGGAGTGGGTGGAGCCGTCTGGGATCACCGACCTGATGCCCCGGCTGACGGCCGCGTCGCTCACCGAGCTCTTCGACACCGTCGCCGGGAAGCTGGAGGAACTGACCGCGCGGGACGCGGACGATCCGAGTGCCGAACACGTCGTGTTCGTCGCGGCCGGACTTCCGCTGGCCGGCCACGAACACGCAGGCCAGGAACGCGCAGGCCAGGAACACGCCGACCGTGACCCGGAAGTCCGTGACGGGGAAGTCCGTGACGGGGAAGTCCGTGACGGGGAAGTCCGTGACCGGGAAGTCCGTGACTCGGAAGCCCGCGCGCCTGAAGCCCGCGCGCCTGAAGCCCGCGAGACCGAAGTCCGCAGGCCCGAGGACCACGCGGCCGAGGATCACGCGACCGAAGACCGCGACCCCGGTGCCCTTGACACCACAGCCCCCGACGCCGAAGACCTCACCCCGTGACGCCGCTGATGACCGAGCCGCCCGGGGAGCGGGCCGCTCGCCGCCGGTACGTCACCGTCTGCGCGCTCCTCTGGCTGCCGCCGGGGCTGGGCATGGCCACGATGGTCCTGCTGTTCACCGAGCGCGGCATGTCCCTCGCCGCGGTGGCGGGGCTGTTCGCCGCGCACTCGCTGACCGTGGCCGCGCTGGAGCTGCCTACGGGAGGCCTCTCGGACGTCCTCGGGCGTCGCCCGGTCCTGGCCGCTGCCGGGGTGCTCGGCGTCGTCGCCTTCGTGCTGATCGGCCTCGGCACCTCCGCCTGGCTGCTCACCGCCGGCATGGTGCTCATGGGCGTGGCCCGGGCCCTGGCCAGCGGAACCGCCGAGGCCTGGTACGTCGACACCGTCCAGGCGTGCTCCGGCCCGGACGCCGAGCTGCGCACGGGCCTGGCCCGGGGCGGCTCCGCGACCTCCGCCGCCCTCGCGGCCGGCATCCTGCTCGGCGGCGCCCTGCCCTGGCTGCTCGGTCTGGGGCCCGACCTCGGTGCCCGGCTGAGCGGGGCGACGTCCGGGGCGGTGCTGCCCCTGTCCGTTCCCCTGCTGCTGGGGGCCGCACTGAGGCTCGTGTTCGTCGCGTACGTGCTCACCGCCCTGCGGGAGCCCCCGAGGCCGTCGGCCACCCTGCGTTCGGTGCTGCGCGGCGTCCCGGTCACGGTCGTCGACGGGCTCCGGCTGGGCGGACGGGACGCGCTGGTCCGCCGGATCCTGCTGGGCGCCGCGGCCGCCGGAAGCGCCCTGGCCGCCGTGGAACTGCTCGTACCGGGCCGTGCGACGGCGCTGACCGGTTCGAACGGCTCGGGAGCCATGGTCTATGCCGCCCTGTCCTGCGCGGGTTTCCTCTGCTCCGGTCTCGGCAGCCACCTCGCGCCGCTCACCGCCCGGATCGCGGGCAGCGGCGAACGTGCCGTGCTGGTCAGCCTCGCGGCCGGTGCGGGCGGCCTGCTGCTGCTCGGGGTCACCGCCTCCTCCGTCCACCCGGCGGCCACGACCGTCGCGGTCGCCGGCTTCGGGCTGGTCTACCTCGGTCTCGGCGCGGCGGCCCCGAACGAGAACGACCTGCTGCACCGCCGGGTCGACGGTGCGGGCCGCGCCACCGCCCTGTCCGTCCAGTCCCTCGCCCAGCAACTGGTCGGCGCGCTCACCGGCCTGGCCGTCGGGGTGCTGCGGCCGGGCCCGCTGCCGTGGCTCCTGACGGGCGCCGTGCTGCTGGCCGGGGCTCTGCTCTGGCTGCGCCGAAGCGACGAACGGGCCGTGCAGGTCAGCGGAGTCTGAGGCCCGGCGGCGGGCGCGTTTGTACCGGTCCGTGGGGATCTCGCCCCCGTGACGACTACGACCGCGCCTGCGCCTACGGTGGAGTGATGGACGCCAGCGGACTCACCCTCCTCGACCGGCGCATCACCGACTGCCGGGCCTGCCCGCGGCTGGTCTCCTGGCGTGAGGAGGTGGCCCGCGTCAAGCGAGCCGCCTACGCGGACTGGACGTACTGGGGCCGGCCGGTGCCGGGCTTCGGGCCCGAGGACGCCCGGCTGCTGATCGTGGGACTCGCCCCCGCCGCCCACGGCGGCAACCGCACCGGCCGGATGTTCACCGGTGACCGCTCCGGAGACGTCCTCTACGAGGCGCTGTATGACGTGGGCCTCGCCTCCCGGCCGACCGCCGAGCACGCCCACGACGGCCTGGAACTGTACGGCGTGCGCGTCACCTCGCCCGTGCACTGCGCCCCGCCCGCCAACAAGCCCACCCCCGAGGAGCGGGACACCTGCCGTCCCTGGCTCGTGCAGGAACTGCGGCTGCTGCGCCCGACGCTACGGGCCGTGATCGTACTCGGCGCCTTCGGGTGGCAGGCCGCGCTGCCCGCGTTCGCCGCAGCCGGCTGGTCCGTGCCCCGGCCGCGCCCCGCCTTCTCCCACGGCGCCCGGTACCCCCTCGACGGCCTGGAACTCTTCGGCTGCTTCCACGTCAGCCAGCGCAACACCTTCACCGGCCGGCTCACCCCCGCGATGCTGCGCGAGGTCCTGCGCACGGCCGGGCGAGCGGCGGGTCTGCCCACCGGCGCCCCCTAGTGCTGTGACCGCACAGGTTCGCCGGGGTGGCGGTTGCAGCGGTTGGATGGGCATGGCGTCCGTCCCGACCGCTGGAGGTGTGGTGGCCGAGCCTGTGCGGGTGCGCAGTCTGACCGATCAGGAAGGGCAAAAGCTGCAGCAGATAGTGCGCCGGGGCAGTACCGACTCGGTTCGCTCCCGGCGGGCGATGATGCTGCTGGCGTGTGCGTGTGCGTGTGCCGGCGGGAACCGCGTGCCGGTGATCGCGCAGCTGGTCCAGGCCGACGAGACGGTTGCTATTCCGTCGGCGACGACGCCCTGTGGGGCGTCAACCACCGTCGCAGGGCACCGCCAACAGCCTGGCAGCATTGAAGTCAATCCGTGCCGCGCGGCCCGACAGCGCCCCGATCTACACCGTTTTTTGGGCGCACTTCAGCCCGCGAGGGAAAGCGAGTAGCTGATCTCGAGCACGTGCTACGGGCTATGCCTGTCCCCGTGCCCGGTGCCGCTTTGCGTACGACCAGGTCACCGCGGTCATCAGGGCAGGGATGGCGAACAGCGGGGCGAAGGCGATGCCCCAGACAGTTTGTGCCGTACCGCTCGACATGTATGTCTGGCTCTCGACGGTGAAAGCAACCACGAGTTGCCACAGCGCCACCAGGACCAGGACGCCCGAGGCGGTCCAGGCAAGCGCGGCGAGGGCCCCGGGGCGCAGCGGCCGCCACCGGTCGCTGACGAGCAGCAGCGGAAAGAGAGCCGCCAGCTCGGCAAGGACGGACAGACCGACGACGTAGGCAATGCCCCAGCCCGGGATGTCGAAGACGTCGCGCAGCACCTGGTCGCTGTAGCCCACATAGACACCGGATGCCATGGCGATGCGCCACAGACCCGACGGGACCGCGCACAGCGCGACGGCGTGGGCAGCGCGGCGAGCCCAGACAGGCGCGGGTGCAGCGGTGGGGAGGGGAGCGTCGGCTGTCGTCATGACGTACATGCTGGCTCTGAACATGGCAGCCGCGCGTCGTCCACCACGGCGGGCTGCCTCCGCCCTGCGGAGGAGGGCGCACCCACTGAGGGAGGACCTCAGGATGCTCAACCGCGGGGCAGGTTGGGCTGTCCAACACTCGGTGACGGAGGGGCATCGCGACCAACCCGGCAAACCTTCACGGTCACAGCACTAGGGGGCCTCCTCGCCGAACAGGTGGCGGACCGTGGAGCGGTAGTTGGTCCGCACGTGCGTCAGCGCGTGCGCGCGGGCCCGTTCGGGGTCGCCCGAGGCGATGGCCTCGTACAGCTCGCGGTGCTCCACGAGGAGCTGCGGCCACTCCTCGTTGCGCCGGGTCATCCAGCGCAGCCGGCCCGCGACCGGTTCCAGGGCCTCGGTCAGCAGGCTGTTGCCCGCCATCGCCATGATGCGGTCGTGCAGACGGCTGTTGACGTCGGTGATCACCTCGGCGTCCCCGGCCTCGGTCGCGGTGGCCGCGCGGTCGACGAGTTCCTGGACCTCCGCCAGGTCCTCCGGCGTCGCCCGGGACGCGGCGAGTCCGGCGGCGTAGACCTCCAGGGCTTCCCGCAGCTCGAACAGTTCCTTGACGTCGGTCGGGGTGAGACGGCGTACTACGGTGCGGCGGGGTGTCTCGAAGTGGACGAAGCCCTCGGCGACCAGGGCCCGGATCGCCTCCCGGACCGGTACACGCGAGACCCCGAATCGTTCCGCCAGCTCGCGTTCCACCAGGCGGTCGCCGGGACGGAGGCTGCCCGCGATGATCTCCTGGCGCAGATCGGCCGTGACGCGTTCGCGGACCGCTCCGAGGGGTTCGATCTTCGTCATGCAGCCCATCTTCGTCGACGCGAGGTGTCTTTTACGGGGCGTTAACAAGAGCGACATCGGTCGGAACGGTTGACGGGGAGACCATGACCGCAGTTTGGTATACCAAACACCTCGCAGGGTGCCCCCCGTCCTGCGGTGCAGTCCTCCGTCGTCCCCTTGCTCATGGAGGCCCCCCGTGTCACTCGCCGACCGTGCCGCAGACACCGGCATCCCAGCGTTCGTCCCCGATCCCCGGCTCACCAACGAAGACCTCGCACCCGCCAAGAAGCGCAACTGGAAGGTCTTCGACCTCTTCGCCATGTGGATGTCCGACGTCCACAACCTCGGCAACTACACCTTCGCCGCCGGGCTGCTCTTCCTCGGCATGAACGTCTGGCAGATCTTCACGTCCCTGCTCGTCGGATTCGTGATCATCTACATCGGCATGAACTGGATGGGGAAGATCGGGCAGCGCCACGGCGTGCCCTTCCCGGTGGTCAGCCGGATCGCCTTCGGTATCTGGGGCGCCAACATCCCGGCGCTGATCAGGGCCGTGATCGCCATCATGTGGTACGGCATCCAGACCTACCTCGCCTCCGTCGCCGTCAACGTGATGCTGCTGGCGGCCTGGCCCGGGCTGGAGTCGTGGACGCACAACTCCTTCCTCGGCCTGGACGCGCTCGGCTGGGTCTCCTTCATCGCGCTGTGGCTGGTGCAGGCGGCGATCATCAGCCGGGGCATGGAGTCGGTCCGCAAGTTCCAGGACTTCTGCGGCCCCGCGATCTGGCTCGTGATGATCGCCCTGGCCGTGTGGATCCTCTACAAGGCCGGCTGGACGATCTCGCTCACCTCGACCCCGCACCCGGTCTCCGTCGGCGAGCAGTGGCGCCAGTGGTTCGGCGCGATCGGCCTGGTCCTCGCCACGTACGGCACCCTGATGCTCAACTTCTGCGACTTCTCCCGCTTCGCCCCCGACTACAACTCCGTCAAACGCGGCAACTTCTGGGGCCTGCCGATCAACTCCACGGCCTTCGTGATCGTGTCGGTCATCGTCACCGCGGGCGCCTTCGAGGTCTTCGGCAAGGAGATCACCGACCCCGCCTACCTGGTCGCCGAGATCGGCAACACCTGGGTGCTGGTGCTGGGCGCGCTGACCTTCGCCATCGCCACGATGGGCGTCAACATCGTCGCCAACTTCGTCTCCCCGGCGTACGACCTGGCCAACGTGTGGCCGCAGAAGATCACCTTCAAGATCGGCGGCATGATCAGCACGGTCGCGGCCCTGCTCGTCACCCCCTGGAACCTCTTCTCCAACCCGACCGTCGTGAACTACTTCCTCGGCGGCCTGGGCGCCTTCCTCGGCCCGCTGTTCGGCGTGATCATGGTCGACTACTACTGGGTCAAGCGCGGCCGCGTGAACGTGGACGAGCTGTTCGACGCCTCTCCCGGCGCCCGCTACCACTACCGCAAGGGCTTCAACCCCAAGGCGCTGTGGGCGTTCCTGCCGGCGGCCGGTGTCGCGGCGGTGCTCGCGCTGGTGAAGACCTTCAGCGACGTGGCCCCGTACTCCTGGTTCATCGGCACGGCGATCGCCGCCGGGCTGTACGCCGTCCTGTGCCGTCCCGAGCGCGCCACCGCGGAGGTCTGAGAGACGTGCGAATCGTCGTCACCAACTGCAACACCACGCAGGAGATGACCGAGGAGATCGTACGAGGTGCCCGGACCGCCGCAGGTCCGGGCACCACCGTGACCGGACTGACTCCCGCCTGGGGGCCGGCATCGGCGGAAGGCTGGCTCGACAGCTACCTGTCCGCCGCGGCCGTCCTGGACACGCTGTCGACCTATGACGGAGCGCCGTACGACGCCGTGGTCATGGCCGGATTCGGGGAGCACGGCAGGGAGGGCGTGCGGGAACTGGTGGACGTACCGGTCGTCGACATCACCGAGGCCGCCGCGCACCTCGCCTGCCTGCTGGGCCGCCGTTACGGCGTGGTGACCACGCTGGAGCGTTCGTGCGGCCAGATCGAGGACAGCCTGGAGACGGCGGGCGTGGCGCGGAACTGCGCGGCGATCGTCGGAACGGGCCTGAACGTGCTCGACCTCGGCGACGACGAACGCACCGAGACGGCGTTCCTGGCGGCCGCCGAACGGGCCTGCGCGGCCGGGGCTGAGGTCCTCGTCCTCGGCTGCGCCGGCATGACGGGGCTGCAACGGGCCGTCGGGGAGAAGCTGGGCCTGCCGGTCGTCGACGGGGTCGCCGCGGCGGTCAAACTGGCGGAGTCCCTGGTGGCACTCGGGCTGACCACGAGCCGGGTGGGGAGCTACGCCGAGCCGCTCCCGAAACGGAGGGCGTGGGGCAGGACGTCGAGGCAGTAGCTCAGGCCGGGCCGTCGAGGACGACGTCGTCGTGATGGGCCCCGTAGAACCCCGCCTGCCGGGCCATCACCTCCCGCATCGACGTGCCCCGCGGGATGCCGTACACCGTGCCGGGGAAGTCCAGCGCCTCCTGGATCTGCCAGAGTTCGTCGTGCTCCCCGGGGGCGAAGAGCCGGGCCCGGGGCGCGCCCGCCGCGATCCAGCCGATGGGCAGGACGGTCCCGGGCGGCAGCACGGAGTTGACGTGCAGCACGCTGTGGATCCGCAGCTCCGCACCGGCACCCGCGACCGCCCCAGGGAAGACACAGGCGCCCGTGGCCACGAAGACCTCGTCCTCCAGGGTCCCCCCGTTGACATGGGCGTGCGGGCCGACGAGCACCGCGTCACCGATCACGGCGGGGTGCGCCGACCGCCCCCGCACCAGCGCGTTCTCCATCACGACGACGTCCGACCCGACCCGCACCTCGCCGTCCTCCGCGGTGAGCACGGCCCCGTGCAGCACCCGGCTGCGCTCACCGAGGACGACGGCCCCGCACAGGACGGCCGTCGGGGCGACGTACGCGGACTCGGGGACGACGGGGCGCCGCCCGCGGTGCTCGATCAACATGGCGGTCCTCGCCTACTCGGGAACGACGGCTGTCGCCGTAATCTCCACCAGCTGCCCCGTGTACCCGAGGCACGCCACGCCGATCAGCGTCGAGGAGTGCGGACCCGCACTGAGGCCGGACGCCTCCACCACGCTCCAGACGGCGGACAGTACGGCCGGTTCAGCGCTCACCACGTACACGTCGGTCGCCACGACGTGCGCCAGATCGCTCCCGACGGCGTCCAGTTGCTCCCGCAGGTTGGCGATGACCTGCTCGGCCTGCCGCACCGGATCCCCCGGCCCGACGAGAGTGCCGTCCGGGCCCAGCGGTACGGAACCGGCGAGGAACGCCAGCCGCGTGCCGGCCTCGACGACGGACGCGTGGGAGTAGGTGGGGGGCGGGAAGAGGGCCGGGACGGTGACGCGGCGGATCACGTGAGGTCTCCGATCTGCGGGCGGCGACAGGACAACCCACCGATCATGGGGGCCACGGCACGTGCACGCACCCGTATTTCGGTTCCCGGCGAGGGGACCGTTCCCCTACGCTGCCCCGGAACCGTTCGCCGGGGCCCCTACGCATCCCGGACCCGTCCGCCCGGCCTTCTACGCTTCCCCGGCCCGTCTGCCCAGCCCCCAAGCATCCCGGACCGCCCGTCCGGCCAGGAGACCGCCGTGAGCACCGTCCCGGACCACGCCTTCCTCGACGCCACCGCCGGCCGTCTCTCCGCCCTGCCCGCCGTGGAAGCCGTCGCCCTCGGCGGCTCCCGCGCCCTGGGCACCGAACGGCCCGACAGCGACTGGGACCTGGCCGTCTACTACCGCGGCGCCTTCGACCCGGCCGATCTCCGCGCGGTCGGCTGGGAGGGCGAGGTCTGCGAGATCGGCGCCTGGGGCGGCGGCGTGTTCAACTCCGGCGCCTGGCTGACGATCGAGGGCAGGAGAGTGGACGTCCACTACCGGGACCTGGCCGTCGTCGAACACGAACGGGCCGAGGCGGAACAGGGCCGCTTCCGCGTCGAGCCCCTCATGTTCCACCTGGCCGGCATCCCGACCTACCTCCTCGTCGCCGAACTCGCGATCAACCGGGTCCTGCGGGGCGAACTGCCCTGCCCGGGCGCCTATCCGCCGGCACTGCGCGTCAGCGCCCCGGCGCACTGGCACGGCATGGCCGCGGCCGGCCTCGCCTACGCCAGGGCCGGCCACGCCCCGAAGAACGCCGTCACCCAGGTCGCGGGCGCGATCGCCCTCGCCGCGACCCAGACCGCACACGCGGTGCTGGCGGCGCGCGGGGAGTGGGTCACGAACGACAAGGGGCTGGTGGCCCGGGCAGGACTCCAGGAGGTGGACACCCTCGTGCGGAACCTGACGGACGGCCCGGCCGCGCTCACCCGGGCCGTCACCGACGCGGAGACGCTCCTCGCCCGCGCCGTGCGCGCCGTCACCGGCGGGTGAACTGCACGCGGGTCGGCTGGACGGTGTCCGGGCGGACGGCGAGGCCGTCGACGGTGAGCTGCTCGCCGTAGATGTCGGTGAGCCTGAGGGAGCCGCCGCAGCCGGTGCCGTCGGGGGAGAGGAAGTAGTTGTACTCGGTACGCGTCAGCCGGCTCCAGCCGCCGCCGGTCCTGACTTCGAGCCGGGCCAGCGGATTGCGGTGGCCGAGTGCCTGGATTCCGCACCAGTGGCGGCTGGAGCCGGTCTTGTAGCGGATCGCGACCGTGTCGGACGTGCCGGGGCTCAGTAGGCTCCAGGTGATCGGTATCCGTCCGGCGGACAGGCCGGCGAGCTTCGCGAACGCCTCCTTGCTGAGGTCGAGTTGGCCGGGGGCACAGGGCAGCGGGCACTCGTTGGTGACCCGGACGGTGACGGAGGCGCCGCTCGCGGCGCGGACCTGGATGTACGCCCCGCACGCCTTGGACGTCTCGTAGTCGGTGTGGTTCATCGCCGCGACCATGAGGTCGGGGCTCGGGCCGTACAGGCAGGCGCCGTCACCGTCGGCGGCGTCGTAGTGGGTGGCGACGCCGGTGTAGGTGGTTCCGGGCTGGATCCGCCCCGCCAGGGGCGCGGCGCCGGACGCGGGACGCGGCGCGGGCGACCGGGTGGTGGCGGGCGAGGGCCGCGCCGGCGGAGTGGTCGCGGAGGCCGCGGTGGCCGGGGTGCCCTTCGCAGCCGGGGACGCCGTCGAGGGCTTGGGTGCCGGTGTGGGCCTGTGTGCCGTCGGCGAGGCGCTCGGGCCGGTGGCGGCCGTCCCGGTGGCCGTGCGGACCGTGTCCGGTTCGCCGTCCGGGCGCAGGGCGATCACGAGTGAGACGAGGAGTCCGACGGCTGCCACGGCGACGGTCCAGACGAGAGCCGTGCGCCGTCTGCGGACGGGACGGCGATGGGATGCGGATGCCACGGATGAGTCCTTCGAGTCCTTGCGTGGTTCAGGAGAACGCGCGCTCACGACTCACCAGTGGTCGCCGGGGCCGGAAAGGTTGCCGGTGCTCGTCTCCGGATTGCGTACATTCCGGATTGCGTACATAAAGAACGCCGGTTCCGAGCGGTCCGAGACGTTCCGGAAACCTATCCTCCAGGAACCCCGCCTACCGTGGGCAGCCACACCCCGCCCCGGCCGCCGTCGCCCGAAGGCTCTCCCCTGCCCTCGTCGAGACGACAGGAGCCCCGTGTCCCGCCGCATCGCCCCGCATCTGCCGCCCTGGCTCGCGCACGCCCTGAGCGCACAGCGGGGGCCGGTGCCCTGGAGCGCGGTCACGCGGGGGGCCCTTTCGGCCGGGCCCTTGCTGCTCGTGGCCGTGCAGACCGGCCTGACCTCACTCGGCGTCGTCGCCGCCGTCGCCGCCATGCTGGCCGGGATCAACGACCGGCCCGGGAGCCGGCGCGTCTCGGTCAAGCGGATCGGAGTACCCGCCCTGGGCGGTGCGCTGGGGCTCGTGATCGGCACGTACACCGGGCAGGAGACCGGGTCGGCCGTGCTCACCGTGGTCCTCACCGTCGTCGGGCTGGTCGCCGGAGGGATGAGCGCCATCGGGCCCGTCGCCTCCGCCGTGGGGACGCAGCTGCTGGTCGGCGCGGCGATCGGCGCCGGGATGCCCCTGCCCGAGCCGGGCTGGGAGCGGGCGCTCGCCTATCTCGCCGGGGCGGGATGGCTGCTCGTGCTGCGGCTCGTCCTGCCCACGCCCGGCTCCCTCGCCGGTGACTTCCGCTTCGACGGGGAGCGCACGGCCGTGGCCGGTGTGTACGAGGCCGTCGCCGGACTGCTCGACGCCGTCGGCGGGCCGGACGCCATCCGCCGCCGGGCCGCCCTGACCGCCGCCCTCGACCACGCCCAGGACGCCCTCGCCGGGCCCCGGCTGCGGAGGTACGCCTCCTCCTCCGCCGAGCGGAGGCTGCACGCGCAGTACGCCGCCGCCCTGCCCCTCGCCGAGGCCGCCACCGCGCTGGCCTGGGCCGAGGAGCCGATCGCCGAGCGGGCCTCCGAAGGCCCCCGGCGGCTCGCCGCCGCCGTGCGCGGAAACACCCCCACCGGGCCGCTGCCCGCCCCGTCCCGGTCGGCACCCGCCCTGCGGGCCCTCGACGACGCCCTCCTGCACGCCGCCGAGGTCTTCGACCAGGGCCGGGGCGGTGATCTGCACACCCGTCCCCGCAGTGCAGCGGACCGGTTGCGCGCCGCCTTCGGCAGCGCCGGCCGCGAGTACGGGCTGCGCGTCGCCCTCTGCTTCGGCGCCAGCTCCGCGGTCGCCCAGGCCCTGCACCAGAGCCAGTGGTACGGGCAGCACGAGCACTGGTACTGGCTGCCCGCCACCGCCGTGTTCCTGGTCAAGCCCGACCTGGGGCCGCTGGCCTCGCGGGTGCTGAACCGGGCCGCCGGGACCGTCCTCGGGGCGCTGCTCTTCGCGGGGCTCGCCGCGGTCCTGCCCCGCCCGGAAGGGCTCATCGCGCTCGTCGCCCTCAGCGGCGCCCTGATACCCGTGGCCACCCGCCACTTCGCCGCCCAGACGGCCGTCGCCACCGTCCTGGTCCTCGCGCTCGTCATGGTCGGCGGCGAGCCCCAGGCCTCCGCCGGCCGGATCGGCGAGACGCTGCTGGCCTGCGCGATCGTGCTGATCGTCGGGCACCTGCCGATGCCCGGACAGCGCGGCGGGGGAGTGCGCGCCCGGCTCACGGCGGCGAGCGACGCCGCGCACGCCTACCTCACGCACGTCCTCGACGAGGCCGACGCCCCCCGCATCGGGACCCCGGCCACTCCCTCCGCCCACCGCGCCACCCGCTGGACGCTGCGCCGCGAGGCCTACCGCACCCTGGCCGAGGCCCGCTCGGCCATCTCCCTCTCCGCGCACGAACTGCCCGCTCTCGCCCGGCACACCGAGGGCGCGGACGAGGTCGCCGACCTCCTCGAACGCCTCGTCGACACCACCACCGCCTGCGCGGTGCACCTCGACGACACGGGCCGGCTCGGGCCCCGCCACGAGGAACGCCTCGCGGCCGCACTCACCGAACTCGCCCGCAGGGGAGAGCGGGTGGGGCTGCGGCCGCCGCCCCGGACACCCCTCGCCGGCCGGCGTTGACAACGCTCGTGATCCAAGCAGCCAGGGCCTGGGCTCGCATCACGCCCGCAGACGCGGTGCCCGGCACGCCCACCTGCCGCGTTGTCGTCACTCGCCGACTCCTCCGCGTTCCTTCGCGTTCCTTCGCGTTCCTCCGCGCTCCTCCGCGCTCCGCTGTGCTCGCGCGGGAGGGACCCCCATCGCGTCGAGTCCCTCCTCGGCCTTGCAGCCGCATGCGCCAGGCCCCGCTCACCGGTGCTGATCAGCACCGTCGATGTCCTGCGGCCCGATCCGAACGACAGGCCCCAGCCCCCGCCCGGCCATCGCCGCCGACGCCGGCCTGCCGTTCCCGGGCGCCCTGCCCGCAGCGGGCCCTCCGGCACCGTCGGCCGCTCAGCCGCCGACCCGTACCCACACCGGAGCGTGGTCCGACCCGGGCTCGCCGCGGCGCTGCGCCGGATCGGGGCCGACCGACGGCAGGCCGGGCGGGCCCTCGCCCGGCAGGCCCGTGCCCGCCGCCGTCGTCCGGCGCACCAGGCGGTGGCTCAGCAGCACGTGGTCGATCAGCTCGCGCCGCCCGGAGTTGACCCGGGACCAGCGCTGCCCGGGCGGGATCAGCGGGGCCACGTCCCACAGCCTCGTCGCGTCGCCCCGGTCGGGCCGGTCGTAGCCCGGTGTGCCGATCTCCGAGCCGGGCGGGCCGAGCAGGATCTGCGTGGTCGCCGCCTGCACCTCGTCGTTCAGGTCGCCCAGTATCGCCACGTCCCGCCCCTGCCCGTCACCGGCCAGCAGCTCGTCCGCGAGCGCGCGCAGCGCCGTCGCCTCGGCGGCCCGCCGGTACAGGGCGTAGGCGCCGTAGCGGGCGCGTTCGCCCTCGTCGCGCGGCTGGAACCGGCCGTCCGGGTACGACAGCAGCTTCGACTTCAGATGGCAGACGGCCACCCGCACCGGCGCGTCCCCGCCGTCGATCTCGACGGCCAGGACGCCCCGTCCCGCCTGTCCCGCCGTCAGCCCCGTGTCGTCCGCCTGGACGGGACGCAGTTCCGCCGGGAACGCCCGTGTGTCGGCCACCACCGTCAGCGGCCTACGGCTGAGGAACCCGACCCGTATGCCCCGGCTGTCCGGATGCTCGGACACGGCGACGTGCCAGTCGTCGTCGAGCATCCCGGCCAGGTCCTTCAAGGCCTCGGGGTCGCCGACCTCCTGCACGCCGAGCAGCGTCGGATCGAGCTCCGTGATCACGGCGGCGAGCGCGGCGAGCTTCGCCTCGTACCCGGCCTCGTCCGGCGGGCCGTACGGCCCGCCGGGCCGGTAGAGGTTCTCCAGGTTCCAGGTGCCGAGGAGCATGCCGGGCTCCTTTCAGAAGCCGACAGACGGGGTGGTGAGGCCAGGGTGCGCGCCCGGCCCGCCCCGCGACAGAGCCGTGACGGGATGTGCGGTTCGGCTCATGCCGCCCTACGACGCCGTCGTACGTTGGCGTGATGACGCCTTCTGCCGCGGACGATCCCGCCGAGCTCATCATCAGCGCATGTACGGTCCTCGTGCACGACGATCAAGAGCGGATCGGGTTCGCGCAGGACGCCGCGATCGTCGTGCGGGGCGGGGTCGTCGAAGCCGTCACGACCACCGCGGAGGCCGCGGACCTGCCCGCCGCCGAGCGGATCGACGCGGCCGGCCAGGTCGCCCTGCCCGGCTTGATCAACTGTCACACCCACGCGCCGATGGTCGCGCTGCGCGGGCTCGCCGAGGACCTCCCCACCGAGGAGTGGTTCAACGACGTCGTCTGGCCCGTCGAGTCCAACCTCACCAAGACGGACGTCGAGTTGGGGACGCGGCTCGCCTGCGCCGAGATGATCCGGGCGGGCGTCACCTGCTTCGCCGACCACTACTTCGCCATGGACGCGGTGGCCCGGGTGGTCACGGAATCCGGTATGCGGGCGCTGCTCGGCGAGGCCTTCTTCTCCTCGCAGGGGCCCGAAGGCCGGGAGCGCTCGCTGGAGTTCGCGCTGCGTCACCGCGGAGCGGCCGGCGGCCGGATCACCACCGCGCTCGCACCCCACGCCCCCTACACGGTCGACGACACCGACCTCGCCACCACCGCCGAACTCGCCCGCACGCACGGCCTGCCCGTGCACCTGCACGCCGCCGAGAACCGCGACCAGACCGAGACCAGCCTGGCCCGCCACGGCGTCACCCCGATCGGGGTCCTGGAACGCACCACCCTCCTCCACACGGACCTGCTCCTCGCCCACGGCACCGGCATCGTCGACAGCGACCTGCCCCTACTGGAGCAGGCCGACGGCCGCACGGCCGTCGCCACCGCGCCCCGCGGCTACCTCAAATTCGCCTGGCCGGACACCACACCGGTGCGCGCCCTGCGTGACGTCGGCGTCGACGTCGGACTCGCCACCGACGGCGCCGCCTCCAACAACAGCCTCGACGTGTGGGAGTCCATGGCCCTCACCTCGCTGGTCCAGAAGTCGGCCGAGGGCGACCCGCGCCGGCTGACCTCCCGCCAGGCGCTGCACCACGCCACGCTGCAAAGCGCCCGTGCCGTGGGCCTCGGGGACAGCACCGGCAGCATCGCACCCGGCCGGCGGGCCGACATCGTCCTGGTCGACCTCACCGGGCCGCACACCCAGCCCGTCCACGACCTCGCCGCGACCCTCGTGCACAGCGCGCGCTCCGCCGACGTCCGCACCACGATCGTCGACGGGCGCATCCTGATGCGGGACCGGGAGCTGCTGACGATCGACGTGCCGGCGGTGGTGAGGGAGCTGGACAAGCGCCTGCCCGCACTCGTCGACCGCAGCCACGGCCGGCGCATCCAGCGGTACGACACCTGACGGCACGCCTCCCGGGCACCTGTGGGACGCCTGTGAGAAGTGAGCACACCCCGCATCACGATGAGTGCGACAACTGATACGGAAAGTGAACACATAGGCCAAGAGGCTGAGAAGTTGGTCACACTTGGCGGTGAACGCGTGTCAACTACGTCTCAGTACCGTCACTTCGCGAGCCGTTCACCCCATGGTTGGCGTTTAACTCTACGAGTACAGCGCTACAGGGAGGTGCAGGGTGAACGGGCGAACGGTGCTCGAACGCTTTCCTGCCGGTGGGCCGCGCGGCTCCTGGCCTGCGGAGGAGTTCGCGCAGGCACGGCGCAGCGAAGGCCTGCCCGCCGAGGTCGTCATGGACCTCGCCACGGACATGTTCCTGGTGATCGTGCGCAGCGGCGACGTGGCCGACGCCACCGCCTGACGCGTGCCGTCATCCCGCCTTCGGCGCAGGCACCTTCCTGACCGGTGCGGGTGACGAGGCGAACTGCTCCGCCTGGAGCGCGTACAGCTCGGCGTAGACGCCACCGGTGGCCAGCAGCTCCTCCGGTGTCCCGGACTCCACGAGCCGGCCCTGGTCCAGGACGTGCACCAGATCCGCGTGCCGTACGGACGCCAGCCGGTGCGTGATCAATACGACCGTCTGGCCGCTGTCGGCCAAGGCGCGGATCCGCTCGAAGACCTCCAGTTCGGCCCGGGCGTCCAGGGCCGCCGTCGGCTCGTCCACGATCAGGATGCGGCCCCTGCGGTAGGCCGCCCGGGCGATGCCCAGCCGCTGCCACTGGCCGCCCGACAGTTCGTGACCACCGCTGAAGTTGCGGGCGAGCAGGGTGTCCAGTCCGCGCGGCAGGTCCGCGACCACCGTCTCCGCCCCCGCGTCGGCGACCGCCGCCCCCAGCCGGTCCTCGCACACGGGCACCGAGGAACGCCCCAGGGCGACGTTCACCCGGGCCGTGAACGGCCACCGCTTGAAGTCCTGTGCCACCATCGCGATGCGCTCGGCCAGCCGGTGCCGGTCCGCGGTCGCCGCGTCCACGTCGTCCCACAGGATCCGGCCCTGCTCCGGCCTGTAGAGCCCGGCGAGCAGCTTGACCAGGGTCGTCTTGCCGGAGCCGTTCTCGCCGACCAGAGCCACGATCCGGCCCAGCGGCAGGCTCAGCGTCACGTCGTCGAGAGCGGGGCGGGCCGAGTCGCCCGGGTAGCGGAACGTGACGTTCTCGAAGCGGATCTCCTGCGGGTCCTCCGGCAGCGCCGCACCGCCCGCGGGGATCGCCCACTGGTCCGCCTCGGTGTACAGCCGGTGCAGGTCCCCGACGAAGAGCGCCTCCTCGTGCAGCGCGTTGACCTCCACCACGAGCGTGTCGAGGCTCTGCGAGCCGGTCCGGATGGCGATCACGGCCGTACCCGCGACCGACAGGGCCATCGCCCCCGCCAGCAGCAGCCCGCCCAGCGTCGCGTACGTCGCCACCGTCGCCAGGCCCGTCCACGCCGCCGCAATCAGGCCCGTACGGGCGGCGAGCTTGGCCAGGCGGGCCTGTTCGGCCTCGGCCGTCTCCGACATCGCGCGGAAGTGCCGCAGCAGGAAGGAGCCGACCCCGTGCACCCGGATCTCGGGGGCCGCCTCGGGCTCGATCAGCAGGTTGCCGAGCAGCCGGCCCGCCCGGGCGTGCTGCACCCAGGCGTGGAAGGACTCGTACCGCCGCCGGGCGACGGTCAGCGCGCTCCAGGCGCTCGGCAGGGTCATCGTGACCAGCAGCGGCAGCAGGGCAGGGTGCAGCACGGTCAGCACACCGGCGGCCGCGACCAGCGAGATCATCGCGTTGATCACGCGGGTTCCGTAGGAGATCATCCGGCGGGCCGAGGCGGCGCCGTACTGCGCGGTGTCCAGCAGCTTGTGGAAGGCGTGGTCCTCGATCGCGGCGAGCTCGACGGCCGCGGCCCGCTCCAGGTACCGCTCGGTCGCCACCCGCTCGACCTTGGGCTCCAGCCGGCCGGTGGCGTAGGTGCTCGCGGCCCGCAGCAGAGCCGCGAGGAACATCACGACGGCCACCGTGACCAGGGCGGGGACGGCCCCGCGCAGCCGGTCGCCGATCTCCCCGCCGCCCATCAGCCGGGCCAGCACCGTGTTCACCGCGAGCAGGCTCACCGCCTGCGCCACGCCCCGGCCGGCCTCGGCGGCCAGCACGATCCGCGCCGCGCCCCGGTCGGCCTGCCGGGCGAGCCGGAGGCTGGACGCGAGCAGGGACGGCAGCCGGGTGATCATGGCGCGGAAGTTCAGCTCCAGGAACGCGTCGGCGTGCTGGTTCCAGCCCATGTCGTAGCGCAGCGGGCCGCCGAACAGCAGCCGCTCCGACTCGGACACCTCCGGCGCGGTCCGCTTCTTCCCCACCGTCGACCGACCTCCCCGCCTCGTGCCCCGCCCGTGAGCGGCCCACTATCGCGGGGCGGAACCCGCCCCGGGCAGGGCGCAGCCCGGGGCGCCGGATGCGCGCGGGCGCACGACCCGGCCGGGAGGAGGTGCGGGGCGGCGCGGGGGTGCGGGGTGGTGCGGGGGTGGTGATGTGCGGGCCGGCGTGCGAAGGCCGGTCGTTCGCCGGAGGGGGCCGGGCCGGTCAGGCCCCGCTCACGCGCTGACCGGGCGCGACCAGGACGGGGCCGTCCCCGTCGCGCGGCACAGTGCCAGGTAGAGGGGGATGGGCGGGCTGTACGGAAGCGTGCCGTCCGGGCGGTGGATCAGGTCGGGGACCTCCAGCAGGTCCGGGACGACCGCGCCGGTGACGTACCGCGCCGGGGCGGGCCACTCCAGGGCGTGGTCGGAGTCGGACGGCACCAGCCACCACCAGTGCGTCCCGTCCGCGTAGACGCAGCCCACCCGGGGCAGCCTGGGCGTGATCAGCGGGCCGATGTGGGCGGGGACCGCGACCGCGTCGCAGCCGAGCGGGGCGGTCATGCCGTCGGGCACGGGCAGCCGCAGGGCCGGGCCGGACGTCCGCAGCCCGCGCCGGACGCGCACCAGCGTGTCCAGGTTCAGCATGCCGCCTGCCCGTGCGGGACTCATGCGTTCCCCCGCTCTCGGCGGCGCTCCTGCGCGGGAACCTCGGGGGCGCTCCGCGTGTGTGCCTGGTGAGTCCCGTTCCCGTCGTCCGGATCGTCGGACGGGCCGCGCTTGGGCCGGGTGCCCCAGCCCAGGTCGCCCCGAGGTCCGTCCGGCTCGGGCGGGGCGTCCGCCGTACGCGGCAGCTCCGCCCAGACCAGCAGCCCGGGTCCGTTCTCCTGGGCGCCCCAGGAGTGGCAGAGGGCGTCGACGAGGAGCAGTCCCCTCCCGTGCTCCTCCTCGGGCCGGGTCCGGCTCGCGGCGTGCGGCTGGCCGGGGGCGCAGCCCTCGTCCCGTACGGCTATCCGCACCAGGTCGTCACCGTCGTGCAGCTCGCACACTATGTGGGTGCTCGCCGTGTGCACGATGGCGTTGGTGACCAGCTCGGAGACGACCAGAGCCGCGCTGTCGCACGTGTCCTCGCACACCGACCAGCCGGTCAGCCGGGCCCGCGTCAGGCGTCTGGCCTGGGCGGGAGAACCCGAATGTGCGGCCAGCTCGAAACGGAACCGGCGCCCGGCAGCGGCCCCGAGGGAGGCCTCTTCCGTGGCGGCGCCAAGCCCGGGAGGGCCTGCGGCGGCGTCTGTTCCTAAGGGCGCGGACGGAATCACGCTTGCCACTATCGCCCCGCCGTGAACACTTGGCAAGTGTCACTCTGAAAATTGCAGAGTGCTGTGTGACGGTCTGAATGGCCGTGGCACACTGCTCGCAACAGCACCCCGCGCGGCGCCAGTTGAGATCTCGAAGATTCGTTCGAAATGTTGTTCGGATCAGCTCTTCGAAAGGTCCTCGAATGGCGCCGCCGGGCTGTCAGCGTTCCTTTGTGCCCGGCTCGTCAGAACTCTTCGTGGAGGTGGAGCGTGAGTGAACCGCGGTCCGCACCGACGGTCGGTCAGGTCGTGCTCGGCCGACGCCTGTTGGACCTGCGGGAACGCGCGGGCATGAAGCGCGAGGAGGCCGCGCGCATCCTCCGCGTCGCCCCCGCCACGGTCCGCCGTATGGAGATGGCCGAGGTCGCGCTCAAAATCCCGTATCTGCAACTGCTCCTCAAGGCCTACGGCATCTCCGACGAGGAGGCCGAGGCCTTCGTCCAGCTGGCCGAGGAAGCCAACCGGCCCGGCTGGTGGCAGCGTTTCCACGACATCCTGCCGGGCTGGTTCTCGATGTACGTGAGCCTGGAGGGCGCGGCGAGCGTCATCCGCAGCTACGAGCCCCACTTCGTCCCCGGGCTGCTCCAGACCGAGGACTACGCGCGCGGGGTGCTCCGGTCGGGCGCCATCGGCCAGACCCGGCCCGAGGACATCGAACGCCATGTCGCCCTGCGCATGCAGCGCCAGGACCTGCTCACCCGCGAGGACGCGCCCCGGCTGTGGGTCGTGATGGACGAGACCGCGCTGCGTCGCCCGGCCGGCGGCCCGGAGGTGATGCGCGCCCAGATCGACAAGCTGCTCGACGCCACGAAGCTGCCCAACGTGACGCTTCAGATCGCCCCGTTCGCCAATGGGCCGCACCCGGGGACCTACGGGCCGTTCGTGCTGTTCCGATTCGCCATGCCCGAACTGCCGGACATGGTCTACAGCGAGTACCTGACCGGCGCCGTCTATCTCGACGCGCGCACCGAGGTGGCGACCCACCTGGAGGTCATGGACCGCATGGCGGCGCAAGCCGCCACGGCACATCGCACGAAGGAGATCCTCCGGGACCTCCGCAAGGAGCTGTGAATGGATCGCATCAAGCCGCGCAAACACGTCTACAACGGCATGCCCGCGCGTGACTTGGGCAGCGAAGGCTGGCACAAACCGTGGAGCGGCGGAAACGGAGGCAACTGCCTGGAGGCGATGAAGCTCGCCGACGGCCGGATCGCCCTCCGGCAGTCCACCGACCCCGACGGCCCCGCCCTGATCTACACCACCGACGAGATGACGGCCTTCATCGAGGGGGCGAAGTCGGGGGAGGCGGACTTCCTGCTGTCCTGATGCGCACGTGCCGTCGTCTGTCCTCAACTTTCCTCATCTGGTGCTGAATTGACCACACCCTGCGCCTTACGGAGTGCCTCATGACCGGGCAGGACCACCCCATGTCGGCCGTCCAGATCGACACGACCAGACCCCATCCGGCGCGGATGTACGACTGGTACCTCGGCGGCAAGGACAACTACCCGGTCGACGAGGAGATGGGCCGGCAGATGCTCACCCTCGACCCCAGAGTGCCGGTGATGGCCCGGGTCAACCGCGCCTTCATGCACCGCGCCACCCGCTGGCTGGCGGGCAGCGGCGTGCGGCAGTTCCTGGACATCGGCACCGGCATCCCGACCGAGCCCAACCTCCACCAGGTCGCCCAGGAGACGGTGCCCGGCGCCCGGGTCGTCTACTGCGACAACGACCCCATCGTCCTGGCCCACGCGGCGGCCCTGCTGCGTGGCACGGACGAGGGCGCGACGGAATACCTCCAGGCCGACGTGCGTGACCCGGACGCCATCCTGGAGGGTGCGCGGAAGGTCCTGGACCTCACCCGGCCCGTAGCGCTGTCGCTCGTCGCGCTGCTGCACTTCGTCCCCGACGAGGACGGCGCCCACGACCTGGTCCGGCGGCTGCTCGCCGAACTGCCCTCCGGCAGCTACCTGGTGATGACCCACGCGACCGCCGACTTCACCCCCGAGGAGTCGAAGGCGGCCACCGAGAAGCTGCGCGCCGCCGGCGTCACCCTGGCCCTGCGCTCCCGCGAGGAGTTCACCCGCTTCTTCGCCGGCCTCGACCTCGTCGAGCCCGGCGTCGAGGTGCCCCACCGCTGGCACCCCGAGCTGGGCGAGCCCGTGCCCGGGCAGGACGACGGGGTGATCCCGGGGTACGGGGCCGTGGGGCGCAAGCCGTAGCACTCACGAAGTCCCCGGGCCGGTCACGGTGGTGGCAGCGCACCGCACAGCGCCTCCAGGGCCGGCCCGTAGGCGTGCTCGGAGGGGGTCGCGTACCCCACGACGAGCCCGTCACCGGCCGGCATGTCCGTCTCCGGGTGCCGGAACGCGGCGAGGCCGTCGAGGGCGATGCCCTGCCAGGCTGCCGCCTTGACCGTGGACGCCTCGGTGCCGGGCGGCAGCCGCAGCACGGCGTGCAGCCCGGCCGCGATGCCGGTGGCCTCGATGTGCGGCGCGTGCTCGGCGAGGGCCGCGACGAGCCGGTCCCTGCGGCCGCGGTAGCGCTGCCGCATCCGGCGTACGTGCCGGTCGTACGAGCCCGAAGCGATGAAGTCCGCGAGGCTCAACTGGTCGAGGACACTCGCCCACGCCTCGCGCTCGCCCTTGGCGGCCAGGACGGCGTCCACGTATCGCTCCGGGAGCACCATCCAGCCCAACCGCACCGCCGGCGACAGGCTCTTGCTGACCGAACCGATGTGGATCACGCGCTCGGGGTCGAGCCCCTGGACGGCACCGACCGGCTTGCGGTCGTAGCGGAACTCCCCGTCGTAGTCGTCCTCCAGGACCAGCCCGTCCCGGGCGCGTGCCCAGTCGATCACGGCGGCCCGGCGTGTGGGGTGCAGCGGACCGCCCGTCGGGAACTGGTGGGCCGGCGTGAGCAGCACGGCCCGCTCGCGCGCCAGCCGGTCGATCAGCGCGCCGTGTTCGTCGAGGGGGAGCGGTACCGTCCGCACCCCGGCCGCGGCCAGGACCTGCCGATGGAACCCGAGCCCGTACGCCTCCACCGCCAGGGGGCCGCGCAGGACGCCGCCGCCGAACAGCAGCCGCAGCGCGTGCGCGAAGCCGGAGCAGATCACGATCCGGCCCGGCTCGGTCCGCACGCCACGTGCGCGTGCCAGGTACTCCGTGAGCGCCTGCCGCAGTTCCGGGCGGCCGGCGGGGTCGCCCGGGCCGAACACCTCGTTGGGCGCCCGCTGCACGGCCCGCCGGTAGGAGGCCAGCCAGGCGGTGCGCGGGAACGCCGAGACGTCCGGCGTGCCCTGCGTCAGATCGTGCCGCGGGCCGTGCGCGCGGGGCGGTGACTTCTTGGGCACGCGAGCGGCGGGCCGCAGCGGCTCGGCGCGCTCCGCGACCCGGGTGCCGGAGCCCTGCCGGGCGGTGAGCCAGCCCTCCGCGACGAGCTCCGCGTACGCGTCCGCCACCGTGTTGCGGGCGACGCCGAGGTCCGCCGCGAGCGAGCGGTACGGCGGCAGTCGCGTGCCCGGGGCGAGCCGCCCGCTGCGCACGGCCTCCCGCAGGGCCCGGATCAGCGCCGCCCGCCGGCCGCCCGGCCCGGTCAGCTCCAGATGCAGGTCGGACCCGATCCGCTCCGCGGAATTGACCCACGATGTCCCCATGGGAATGCACCCTACAGCGGGTCTTTCCGGCTCGTAGGTTGTAGGCCATGACGACGACAACGAACCCGAAGAGCACCCACCCGACGTCCGCCCGGCTGGAGTTCGGCGCGTCGGCCCCGAAGGCCTTCCGGGCCCTCATCGCCTTCGACGCCGCCGCCCGCGAGGGCATCGACCCGGCCCTCGTCGAGCTGATCCAGATCCGCTCCTCGCACCTCAACCACTGCGCGTACTGCCTGCACATGCACACGGGCGACGCCCGCAGGGCCGGCGAGAGCGAGGACCGGCTGCACATGGTCGCCGTGTGGCGCGAGGCCCGTCATTTCTTCACCGAGCGGGAGCAGGCGGCCCTCGCCCTCACGGACGCGGTGACCCTCATCGCCGACTCCGGCGTCCCGGACGACGTGTACGCGCGGGCCGCCGCACTGTTCGACGAGCGTGAGCTGGCCCAGGTGCTCGCCCTGATCTGCACGATCAACACATGGAACCGGGTGGCGCTGTCGACGGGGAAGGTCGCCGGGACCGACGAGAGGTGACGTCCGTGGGGGGCCCTGCGGTAGGGAGCTACACCGTCATGGGCCGGTCGTACGGCCCGAGACGAGGGGGTGACCTTCGTGGGGCCCGGCGGTAGGGAGCTACACCGTCATGGGCCGGTCGTACGGCCCGATCGGCGCCGGCAGCCGCGCACTGCCCGTCAGATGACGGTCGACGGCCGCCGCCACCGCCCGCCCCTCGGCGATCGCCCACACGATGAGCGACTGCCCCCGGGCCGCGTCCCCCGCGGCGAACACCCCGGGCACGTTCGTGGCGAACCCGGAGTCCCGCGCGATCGTCCCGCGCGGCTCCATCTCCAGCCCCAGCTGGTCGACGAGACCGTCCTCCCGGTCGGGCCCGGTGAAGCCGAGGGCGAGCAGCACGAGGTCGGCGGGGAGCGTCCGCCCGGTGCCGTCCACCGGACGGCGCCGCGCGTCCACCTCGACCAGGTGCAGCGAGCGCACCCGCCCCTGCGCGTCGCCGTCGAAGCGCAGTGTGGACGCCGCGAACAGCCGCGCATCCGCGTCCGCGACCGGGGCGGTCCGCAGGTCACGAGCCTCTTCATGGGCGGCGGACAGCCGGTAGATCCGCATCGGGTACGTCGGCCAGGGCTCGGTGTCCTCGTCGCGCTCCGCGTCCGGCAGCGCGTAGATGTCCAGCTGGGTGACGGAGGCCGCGCCCTCCCGGACGGCCGTGCCCAGACAGTCCGCTCCCGTGTCGCCGCCGCCGACGATGACGACGTGCTTCCCGGCCGCCGACAACGGGGACGTCTCCAGATCACCCTCGCACACCCGGTTGGCCGGCGGCAGGTACTCCATCGCCTGGTGAATACCCGTCAGTTCCCGTCCCGGAACCGGGAGTTCGCGCCATGCCGTTGCCCCCGTGGCCAGCACCACGGCGTCGTAGCGGGTGCGCAGCTCGTCGGCCCCGATGTCCCGCCCGACCGATGTCGACGTCCGGAACTTCGTCCCCTCGGCCCGCATCTGCTCCAGCCGCCGCTCCAGATGGTGCTTCTCCATCTTGAACGCCGGAATGCCGTACCGCATCAGCCCGCCCGGCCGGTCGTCCCTCTCGTACACGGCGACCGTGTGCCCGGCCCGCGTCAGCTGCTGCGCCGCGGCCAGCCCGGTCGGGCCCGAACCGATCACCGCGACCGTCTTGCCGGACAGCCGCTCCGGCGGCCTCGGCGGCGCGAACCCCTCCTCCCAGGCCCGGTCGGCGATCGCGCACTCGACGTTCTTGATGGTGACGGCCGGCTGGTTGATCGCCAGCACACATCCCGCCTCGCACGGCGCGGGGCACAGCCGGCCGGTGAACTCGGGGAAGTTGTTCGTGGCGTGCAGCCGGTCGGCGGCCGCGCGCCAGTCCTCCCTGGACACCAGGTCGTTCCACTCGGGGATCAGATTGCCCAGCGGACAGGCGTCGTGGCAGAAGGGGATGCCGCAGTCCATGCAACGGTCGGCCTGCTTGCTGATGATCGGCAGCAGCGCCCCGGGGACGTAGACCTCGTCCCAGTCCCGCGCCCGTTCCTCGACCGGCCGGCGCGGCCACTCCTGGCGGGGCGTGGTCAGGAAACCCTTGGGATCGGCCATGGCCGTCTTCCTTGCGTGCGCGTGGGGCGGGCCGTGCGTCGTCGGGCGGAGCTCGTCCCACTCGGCGACGGCACTCTTTTCGCCACGATACGTCCGCCTCCGGGCCGGTGCCCGTCCGCCGCGGGGCAGGGGCGTCAGGTGAGCGCCAGCACGTACGCCAGCGCCGCCCCGGCCGAGGCCACCGTGCGGACGTGGTTCCACAGCGTCCACTCACGCAGGTACACCGGCCAGTACGCCGCGGCCTCCGGAGTGCCCGGCTCCAGCTCGGCCAGGGCGTCGTTGCGCGGCACGTTCGCGACCATGGTCAGCCCGAACGACCCGAACAGGTACAGCGCGCTGCCCACCAGCAGCTCCACCGTCCCCTCGTCCGGCCACAGCACGAACGTCACCACGGCGATCACCGCGCACAGCACGGCCGAACCGAGGAACACGATCATGAAGGGCGGAGTCACCGCCGCCACGTTGACCGCCCTCATCGCCGCGACCCCCTGCGCCGGCGGCAGCATGCCCAGGCCCCGCATCACGAAGGTCGAGAACCCGCAGAACACCCCGGCCACCAGGCCGGTCCCGAGCACACCCAGCACCGTCAGCACGAAATACGGTCCGTCGATCACGTCTGTCTCCCGCCGTCCCGCCGGGATCCCGCCCGGCACCCTTCCTCGCCACCAGTGAATTCCCGCACGAGCGCCGTGACCATGGCCGAACGGCGCGGCGCCATAAGCGAACGTCCAGGAGCCCTCGAACGGCCGTGCCGACCCCATGACGGCACGCCCCCGGGGCCGCTCGTCCGTCACCCCGTGGACCCGAGCCCGGCCCCGGTCCACCCCCGCAGCACTGTCGCCACCGCCGCCGCGATCCGCCGCCGCGCCTCATGCCTGGGCACTCCGCTCATCAGCAGCCGGTCGTACGGCGTGTCCAGATGCCGTACCGACGCCACGACCGCCGAGGTCACCGCGCCCTCGGTCAGCGCGCGCCCCGCCGCGCTGCGGCCCACCCGCCCGCTGCCCCGCTCCGAGGCGTGCAGGGCGATGGCCCGCGCCCGTGCGGCCGGGCACCCTGGAAACAGCCGGAGTATCTCCGCCGCGAACGCCTGCGCGAACAGGGCGTCCTGAGCCGCCCGTCGCCGCGCGTCCCGCACCCGGCGCCGCCGTCGTGCCTCGGCGTCCGCGAGGCACCGCTGCTCGGCCCGCCCGAGCGCCGCCTCCTCGACCAGGACTCCCTGGCGTTCGTACCGGCTCTTGCGCCGGTTGAACCGCACGACCACCGCCGACAGCGCGCTCTCCTCCCGCGATCTGAGCGTCAGCGCGGTGTCGCCGCTCGGCAGGAACACCAGATGCCCGAGGTCGGCGCAGTCGAGGCAGCGCGGAGCGCCGTCCTCAAGGGCGAGCAGCGGCAGCGGTCCTCGGCGGCACTCGGCGCAGTAGCGCCGCTTGAGGGGCTGGAAGACGAGAAGTCCGGTGAGAGACAGGAGCGTCGTGCGGGGGACCATAAGAGGTTCATTCCCCCTTACGGCGGCCCGAACTACGCACCTCGCCGCAGACCCTGGCGATCCGGTCGTCACCCCGCCCGGACACCGGGCCCGCCGGGGCCCGGTCCTGGATACTGCCCGGTGCACCGCCAGGCCAGCGGGCGGGACGCCGCCTGCCCTGTCTGACGCATCATGGGCCGTGTGCGACTCGAAGCGATCACCTGGGAACGGCTCGGCGACCAGCTCGCCGAGCGCCTGCTCGACCTGAAGCCCGCCGACAGCGGTCCCTGGCCGCGCATCGCCGTCGACGGGGCCCCCGCCGCCCGCCCGGGAGACCTCGCCCACCGGATCGGTGAGGCGCTGCGCGTACGCGGCCGCTCCTCGCTCGTCGTGGGCACGGAGGGCTTTCTGCGCCCCGCCTCCGTACGGCTCGAATACGGTCACCAGGACGTCGAGGCCTACTACGACGGCTGGTACGACACCGGCGCCCTGTGGCGCGAGGTGTTCGGCCCGCTCGAAGCCGACGGCGACGGCCGCGTCCTGCCCGACCTGTGGGACCCGGCCGCCGACCGCGCCACCCGCAGTCCCTACGTCGAACTCCCGCCCGGCGGTGTGCTGTTGCTGCACGGGCCCTTCCTCCTTCGGCACTGGTTCCCCTTCGATCTGAGCGTCCACCTCCTCCTCTCCCCGGGCGCCCTACGCCGCCGCACCCCCGAGGCCGAGCACTGGACCCTTCCAGCCTTCGAGCGCTACGAGCACGAGACGGACCCGGTGGGGACTGCCGACGTCCTGGTGCGGGCCGACGATCCGCACCGCCCGGCGTGGAGCGGCTGAGCCCAGGCCTCGATGCCCGGGCCCGGCGGCTGAGACCCGGGCGGACCACCGTGCGGACTCCCGTGCGGCCTTCCGTGTGCGGGCATCCGGCGGCCCGGCGAGAATGAGGGGCGCCGGGACTCGCGGTGCCTCCCGCGCCGCGCCGGCCGTCCGGCACCGGGAGGTACTCCATGACCACCGCCGGAGACATCATGCACCGCGGCGCCCAGTGGATCCCCGCCCACGAAACCCTCAACCGCGCCGCCCAGCTCATGCGCGAACTGAACGTCGGCGCCCTGCCCATCAGCGACGAGAACGAGCGGCTCTGCGGCATCCTCACCGACCGCGACATCGTCGTGGGCTGCGTCGCCATGGGCCACGACCCCGCCCGGGTCACCGCGGGCGACATGGCCAAGGGAACGCCCCGCTGGATCGACGCGGACGCCGATGTCGGCGAGGTGCTGCGCGAGATGCGGGAGCACCGGATCCGCAGACTGCCCGTGATCCGGGACAAGCGCCTGGTCGGCATGATCAGCGAAGCCGACCTGGCCCGGCATCTCGCGAAGGACCAGATCGCCTCCTGGGCGCAGAGCGTCTACGCCACGACCGCCATGCACTGACCTCGCGGATCACCCCAGCGGCGCCGGAGCCCCTTCGCGGGTCGCTCCCGCGCTCAGAGCCAGCCGCTGCGCCGGAACCCCCGGTACAGGGCAAGACACGCGACGGATATCACGCCGATCACCATGCCGTAGCCGTACCGCCAGTGCAGCTCCGGCATGTGGTCGAAGTTCATGCCGTAGACCCCGCAGACCATCGTCGGCACGGCGACGATCGCGGCCCACGCCGTGATCTTCCGCATGTCCTCGTTCTGCGCGACCGTGACCTGTGCGAGGTGTGCCTGGAGGATGGAGTTGAGCAGTTCGTCGAAGGCGGCGATCTGTTCCTTCGCCCGCAGCAGATGGTCCGAGACGTCACGGAAGTACGCCTGTATCTCCGGGTCGACCGCCCGGATAGGCCGCGTGGCGAGATCCTCCAGCGGCCGGCTGAGCGGCACCACCGCCCGCTTCAGCTCCAGCAGTTCACGCTTGAGCTGATAGATGCGCCCCGGGTCGGTCCGCGCGCCGGACTCCGAGAACACGTCCGTCTCGACCTGGTCGATGTCCCCCTGCACGGAGTCCGTGACCGTCAGGTAGTCGTCGACCACGTGGTCCGCGATCGCGTGCAGCACCGCCGAGGGGCCCTTGGCGAGCTGGCCGGGATCGGATTCCAGCTCCTCGCGCAGCGGGCCGAGCGAACCGTGCCGGCCGTGCCGCACCGTGATCACGAAGTCTGCGCCGACGAACAGCATGATCTCGCCGGTGTTGACCACCTCGCTGGTGGCCGTCAGTTCCTCGTGCTCGACGTAGCAGACCGTCTTGAACACCGCGAAGAGCGTCTCGCCGTAGCGCTCCAGCTTGGGGCGCTGGTGCGCCTCGATCGCGTCCTCGACGGCCAGCGGGTGCAGGTCGAAGAGTTCGGCGATGCCCGCGAACTCCTGGTCGGTGGGCTCGTGCAGACCGAGCCAGACGAAACCCTCGCGGCTCTTGCGCACCCGCTGCACGGTGTCCACCAGATCGCCGCGCGCCGGGGTGCGGACGCCCTCCCGGTACGTCACGCAGTTCACCACCGAGGAGCCCAGCGGGGACCTGGCCGGGTGACTCAGGTCGACGCGCGGGCGCCGCCGGGCCAGCCGAGCCACCTTGCGGAGGCCGCCGACGCCGCCGAGGCTCGTGACCTTCCGCAGATTCCCTGCCATGGACATCCCGATCTCCTTGCGTGGAACTCTCGCGCCGTTCCTGCGCCTTGCCGCGCCAGTCTGTCAGGCCTGCGTGAGCTGCGGGTAAGCCTGTGGAAACGACTCGTTCCGCTTGGTTCCCGGCTGTGGACGGACGACGCTTCCGGGCTCGCGGCCCCGTTGCATCTGGCCAAAGGGACTCCATGCCGGAGCGTCAACGAGTACGGATAAGTCGGACAACTGGGATGATCGAGGCATGACGCGAACCGACGGGTACCTCCTCGACAACCGGCAGACCGAGGCGGCAGAACACTTCAGCGCCTTCGCCGCTCTCTTCGATCCCACGACGTTCCGGCACCTCGAAGCGCTCGGCATCGGATCCGGCTGGCGGTGCTGGGAGGTCGGCGCCGGAACCACCGTCGTGTCCTGGCTGGCGAAGAAGGTCGGCCCGACCGGCCGCGTCGTCGCGACCGACACCGACACCTCACGCCTCGCCTCCGCAGCCCGGCCCCCCGTCGAGGTGAGAGCCCACGAACTCGGCGCCCAGGAGCCGCCGGGGGAGGGGTTCGACCTGGTGCACGCCCGCCTCGCCCTCGTCCAGGTGACCGACAGGGAACGGGCGTTGCGGTCCATGGTCAAGGCGCTGCGCCCCGGCGGCCGCCTCCTTGTCGAGGACGCCGACCCCGCCCTTCAGCCGCTGCTCTGCCCCGACGAGTACGGCCCCGAACAACAGCTCGCGAACCGGCTGCGGCAGGGCTTCCGCAGTCTGCTCGCCGATCGCGGCACCGACCTGCCGTGCGGCCGCGACCTGCCCCGGCTGCTCCGGGCCGCCGGACTGACCCGGGTGCAGGCCGACGCCTACTTCCCCCTCACCTCGCCGGCCTGCGCGGCCCTGGAGTCCGTCACGATCCGGCAGATCCGCGACCGGCTCGTCACCGCGGGCCTCGCCACGGACCAGGAGATCGACCGGCACCTCGGGAACGTCACGTCCGGTGCGCTCGATCTGACGACTGCGCCGATGATCTCGGCGTGGGGGCGGAAGCAGTAGCGGAGGAGCTACAGGAGTGGTCAGCCGGGCCGGGGCGGTCTGCCGCCCACCCGCTCCACCGCTCGCGCGCCCGCGCGGCAGCCCTCCGCCGCGGCGTCCTCGGGCCCGGCACCCGCGAGCAGGGCGGCGAGGAACGCGCCGGTGAAGGCGTCACCGGCACCGGTCGTGTCCCGTGGCGTCGCCGGTGCGGCCGGAACGCGGGCGCGTACCTCCCCCGAGCGGGCCACGACCGCTCCCTCGTGCCCCTGCTTGGCGACGACCAGCGGCACGCGCAGGCTCAGCGCGGCCGCCGCCTCGCCCACGTCCCCCAGCCCGGTCAGCAGGCACGCCTCGTCCCGGCTGGGCAGCAGTACGTCCACGCCCTCGACGAGCGCCAGGAAGCGCTCGGCGCCCAGCTCCGCCAGGAACCCAGCCGAAGCCGGGTCGAGACTCACCGGCACTCCACGCGCGCGTGCGGCTCTCAGGGCCACCGTCACCAGAGCCCGGCTCGACCCGGAGAACAGGAGGTAGCCCGACAGGTGCAGCCGGGCCACGCCGTCGAGCAGCGCGTCCGACCAGTCGGAGGGCCCGAGCCGCAACGACGCGCCGCTGTCGGTGAGGAACGTCCGCTCCGCCGCGGCGCCCCCGTCGACCATGCAGATCACCGTGCCGGTGGGCGCCAGCGGGTCGACGACGAGGTGCGGCCGCACCCCCTGGACGGCCAGCTCCCGCTCGTGCCAGGCAGCCGCATCCGTCCCGACCCGCCCGAGCAGCCGTACGTCCGCCGCACCCCGGTGGGATGCCCAGCACGCCACGTTGGCGCCCGCACCGCCCGCCACCGTCCGGATCGACGCAGTCGTGTCCGTGCCGGCCGCGAGCGGCCCCGCGTGCCGCGCGACGACATCCGTGATGACGTCCCCGACCACCAGCAATCCTCGGCCCGGCGCCGCGCCCGTACCCATGGAGCCGGTACCCATGGAGCCGGTACCCATGGAGCCGGTACCCATGGAGCCGGTACCCGCGGTGTCCGTACCTGCGCTGTCCGTTCCCGCGGTGTCCGTACCTGCGCTGTCCGTTCCCGCGGTGTCCGTTCCCGCGCTGTCCGTACCCGCGCTGTCCGTTCCCGCGGAGTCCGTGCTCGCGGAGTTCGCAGCCCCTGAGCTCGTTCCCCCTCCCCGCCCGGTCCCGCCGTCCGGCGTCATAGCCGGGACCAGGCCGCCGCGATCCGCGCCGCCAGGCGTACGTTGCCGCGGACCGCGGCCAGGTTGGCGCTCAGGGAGGCGCCGTCCGTGTGCCGCACCAGATGGTCGAGCAGGAAGGGCGTGACCGCCTGGCCGGTGACCCCCTGCTCCTCGCAGGCGTGCAGCGCGTCCGCGAGGACGCGTGCGTGCAGGTCCGGATCGAGCTGCTCCTCCTCGGGGACGGGATGGGCGACGATCAGTGCCGACTCCGGTCCGCCGAGTGCGTCCTGGGCCGCCATGACGCCCGCCACCTGCTCCGGCGTCCCCAGCGTCCAGTCCACCGGATGCCCCGAGTCGGACAGGTAGAAGCCGGGGAACCGGTCCGTGCCGTAGCCGGCCACCCCGACACCCAGCGTCTCCAGCCGCTGAAGGGTCGCCGGCACGTCCAGGATCGACTTCACCCCGGCGCACACCACCGTGATGCGCGTGCGAGCCAGCAGCCCCAGGTCGGCCGACTCGTCCTGCGTCACCGTCCACTCCCGGTGCACCCCGCCGAGCCCACCCGTCGCGAAGACCCGCACGCCCGCCCGTGCCGCCAGCAGCGCGGTCGCCGACACCGTGGTCGCCCCGCTCGCCCCCGACGCCACCGCGAGGGGCAGGTCGCGGTGTCCGAGTTTGCGGATTCCGTCCTCGTTCGCGACGCGTTCCAGCTGCTCCTTGTCCAGGCCCACATGAGGACGTCCGTCCAGCACGGCGATCGTGGCGGGCACCGCGCCCTCCTGCCGCACGGCCGTCTCCAGCTCCAGCGCGACCTGGAGGTTGCGCGGCCGCGGTAGCCCGTGGGCGATGATCGTGGACTCCAGGGCCACGACAGGCCGGCGCGCGTCGATCGCCTCCCGCACTTCCTCGGACACCATCAGCACCACGCGCCTGCCTCCTGCCGGTCGGTCAGTCGTTCCCCTCCCTCATCTCTGGCGGGCGGCGCGCCGGGCCAAACCCTTGCGGGCCGACGGCGTCGTCGCGAGCCTGGAGTGCATGACGGATCACATACCGCGTCTAGACCACGTCGTCCTCTGGGTGCGCGACCCGCTCGCCGCCGTCGGCTTCTACGAGAAGGCCGTCGGCTTGGAGGGCGTCAGGCTCGCGGAGTTCGCTGCGGGTGAGGTGCCGTTCCCGTCCGTGCGGGTCAACGACGAGACCATCCTCGACCTCATGCCGCTGAGCTTCGCGGAGCGTATGAGGATGCTGCCCGGGTCCGCCGACAGCGCGGGGCACCCGGTCAACCACGTCTGCCTGTCACTGCCGGGCGGCGACTTCGACGCCCTCCTGAGCCGGCTGGCGGAATACTCCGTACCGATGTCCGACCTCGCGCACGGCGCCTTCGGAGCCCGGGGCAAGGCCACCCGCAGCTTCTACTTCCGCGATCCGGACGGCAACGTCTTCGAAGCGAGGCACTACGACTGATCAGACCCGGCACCACGACTGACCAGGCCGGGCACTACGACTGCCAGGCCGGCTCAGGCCCGGCACCACGACTGACCAGGCAGGGCACCATGACGGCCCCGGCCCGGCGCGGCGACCGACCGGGCCGTGGGTCGCCGCATCAGAAGAGCGGCTCGGGAAGCACCCCTTCCAGGGCGAGCAGCCTCCGCTTCGTCTCCAGGCCGCCGCCGAAGCCGCCGATGCCGCCACCGCTCTCGACGACCCGGTGACAGGGCACCACCACCGGCAGCGGATTGGCGCCCATGGCCATGCCCACGGCCTGGGCGGCGCCCGGCTGACCGACCCGCCCGGCCAGGTCGCCGTACCCGACGACCGAGCCGTACGGGACGCCCGCGGCCAGTTCGCGCAGGACCTCGCGGTTGAAGCCGGAGATCAGCGACCAGTCGAGCGGCAGGTCGAAGTCGCGCCGTTCACCCGCGAAGTACGCCTCGACCTGGCGTATCGCCTCGGCGAGCAGTGGGGAGCCGGGCGCCTCGACGGGCTCGGCGCCCAGCCGCGACGCCAGCCGCTCGACCGCCCGGTCCCGCACCGCGTCCGTGGCGTGGAACACGACGTTGACCAGGCCTTCCCGGCTCGCGGCCAGCAGCAACGGTCCGATCCCGCTCTCGACGACCGCCCACACCACCCGCGGCTCGACCTGCCCTTGGCTGTCCATGCGCCCCACAGTAGGACCCGCCACTGACAACACGGCCACGCCCGGACCGGAGGATCAGCCACCCACGGCCTTCCGCACCACATCCGGCCTGTTGGTGATGACCCCGTCGACCCCGTACCCGGCGATCCGCCGGGCCGTCCTGGCGTCGTCGATCGTCCAGGCGAAGACCTCCAGCCGGCGGCCGTGCGGTCCGTCGAACGCCTGCACCGAGGACACGTAGGCCGGGGAGAGCGAGCTGTACGAGGGGTTGATCTGGTCGGCGAACTCGGCGACGTCGAGCAGGTCCGACACCGGCGGCGTCCCCAGGAGGCCCGTCTTCACGCCGGGCTTCAGCTCGTGCACGGTCCGCACGCTGTCCGCGCTGAAGCTCTGCACGATCAGCCGGCCCGCCAGATGCGACCGGTCGAGCCAGCCCTCGTTGCTGAGGACCTTCAGCGTCTGCCGCTCGATGCCGGGATACAGCTCCGGGTTCTTGATCTCCAGGAGAAGCTTCTGGTGATGCCGCTCCAAGCGGTGCACGAACTGCTCCAGCGTCGGCACGCGCGCGCCCGCGTACGCGGGTCCGAACCAGCTGCCCGCGTCCAGCCGGGCGATCTCCGCGGCGGTGAAGTCCTTCACCTTCCAGGGAGCACGGCCGGGAAAGACCTCCTCGGCGTCCGTGGTGCGCCGCAGGTTGTCGTCGTGGAGGACGACCAGCTCCCCGTCCCTGGTCCGCTGCACGTCGTTCTCCACCCAGCGGATGCCCAGTTCCGCCGCTCTGTCCACGGCGGCCAGGGTGTTCTCGGGCGCGTACGCGGAGGCACCCCGATGGGCGATGACCAGCGGCGGCGTGCTGTTTCCCGCGGCCCGCGCGGGGGAGGCGGGGAACAGCAGTGCGGCGGTCCCCAGGAGTGCGGTGGTGGAGGCGGCAACAGCGCGCGCGTGCATGCGTACTCCTCGCGACGAGCGATCGGCGACATCACAGACAGCACAACTGTGACAGCAGAGGGTCAACGCGAGAGGGGTACAGGATGACCACACGTTGAACGGAGATCACCCAACTCCGCTCACTGGTACCGCACAACTGCGGCAGGGGCGTGTTTCTTTGCCGGAAAGTCGTTCGACCATTCCGGTGGGGGTCATACTCTCTGCGTCAACCCTGACCGCTCGTGCGGTCCTGGGAGGGGGCGCACATCGGGAATTCCGGGACGTACACGGGCGGGAAGGGCAGCCGCGCATGCAGGGCACGATCGACGGATTCAGCTATGGCCTGGTCACACCCCTCGTGGCCTACTTCATGGCCTGCCTCGGCGGTGCTCTGGGCTTGCGCTGCACCACCAGATCGATGCTCGTCTCCCACTCCTGGCGCCCCGGCTGGCTCGCGCTCGGCTCCGCCGCCATCGGCTCCGGCATATGGACCATGCACTTCGTCGCCATGATGGGATTCACGGTCCGCGGGACCCCCATCCACTACGACAAGGCGATGACCTTCGCGAGCCTGGCCGTCGCGATCGTCATGGTGGGTGTCGGGATCTTCATCGTCGGCTACAAGGGAGCCCGCGGTACGGCCCTGTTCACCGGCGGCACCATCACGGGCCTCGGCATCGCGTCTATGCACTACCTCGGCATGGCCAGCATGAGCCTGGACGGGAAGCTGGAGTACAACACCGTCACCGTCGGCATCTCCGTCGCCATCGCCATGGGCGCGGCCACCGCCGCCCTGTGGGCCGCCGGCCAGGTCAGGGGCTTCCTGTGGAGCGTGGGAGCCAGCCTCGTCATGGGCCTCGCCGTCAGCGGCATGCACTACACCGGCATGGCCGCCCTCAGCGTCCATCTGCACGGAACGGCCGAACCCGCTTCGGGAGAGTCGCCCGCGGCCCTGCTCGCACCCATGCTGATCGGCCCGCTCGCCTTCCTGCTCCTCGCGGGCGTCGTGGTGATGTTCGACCCGCTGATGGTCATGGGGAAACCCACCGTCGCCCCGGTCGAGCAGAAGCCCGGCATCCCCGCCCACACCCACGTCCGTCACTCCGCCCACCGCCTGCGGTTCCGTCCCCGCCGCACCGTGGAGCACCGGGGGTCCCGCACCCCGCAGAACCGCTGATCAGAGCCCGTTGTCAGTGCGGGGTCGTACGGTGGATCCCATGCGGCCCGTTTCAAAGATCGAACGCACGGTGGCGCCCTTCGAGGTCGTCAGCCCCTACCAGCCCAACGGCGACCAGCCGACGGCCATCGCCGACCTCGCCCGGCGCGTCCAGGCGGGCGAGAAGGACGTGGTGCTGCTCGGCGCGACCGGCACCGGCAAGTCCGCCACCACCGCGTGGATGATCGAGAAGCTCCAGCGCCCCACGCTCGTGATGGCGCCGAACAAGACGCTGGCCGCCCAGCTGGCGAACGAGTTCCGCGAGCTGCTCCCGAACAACGCCGTCGAATACTTCGTCTCGTACTACGACTACTACCAGCCCGAGGCGTACGTCCCGCAGTCGGACACCTACATCGAGAAGGACTCCTCGATCAACGAGGAGGTCGAGCGCCTGCGCCACTCCGCGACCAACTCGCTGCTCACCCGCCGCGACGTCGTCGTCGTCGCCTCGGTCTCCTGCATCTACGGCCTCGGCACCCCGCAGGAGTACGTGGACCGCATGGTCCCCCTCCGCGTCGGCGAGGAGATCGACCGCGACGAGCTGCTGCGCCGCTTCGTGGACATCCAGTACACGCGCAACGACATGGCCTTCACCCGCGGCACCTTCCGCGTCCGCGGCGACACCATCGAGATCTTCCCGGTCTACGAGGAGCTGGCCGTCCGCATCGAGATGTTCGGCGACGAGATCGAGGCGCTGTCCACCCTGCACCCGCTCACCGGCGAGATCATCAGTGACGACGAGCACCTCTACGTCTTCCCGGCGTCCCACTACGTCGCCGGCCCCGAGCGCCTGGAGCGGGCCGTCAACGACATCGAGAAGGAGCTGGCCGAGCGTCTGACCGAGCTGGAGAAGCAGGGCAAGCTGCTGGAGGCCCAGCGCCTGCGCATGCGGACCACGTACGACATCGAGATGCTCCGCCAGATCGGCAGCTGCTCCGGCGTCGAGAACTACTCGATGCACTTCGACGGCCGCTCGCCCGGCTCCCCGCCCAACACCCTGCTGGACTACTTCCCCGACGACTTCCTCCTCGTCATCGACGAGTCCCATGTCACCGTCCCGCAGATCGGCGCCATGTACGAGGGCGACGCCTCCCGCAAGCGCACCCTCGTCGATCACGGCTTCCGGCTGCCCTCCGCCCTGGACAACCGCCCCTTGAAGTGGGAGGAGTTCCAGGAGCGCATCGGCCAGACGGTGTATCTGTCGGCCACCCCCGGAAACTACGAGCTGTCCCGTTCGGACGGCTTCGTCGAGCAGATCATCCGCCCCACCGGCCTCGTCGACCCCGAGGTCGTCGTCAAGCCCACCGAGGGCCAGATCGACGACCTGGTGCACGAGATCCGGCAGCGCACCGAGAAGGACGAGCGCGTCCTGGTCACCACGCTCACCAAGAAGATGGCCGAGGACCTGACGGACTACTTCCTGGAGCTGGGCATCCAGGTGCGCTACCTGCACAGCGACGTCGACACCCTGCGCCGCGTCGAACTGCTGCGTGAACTGCGCGCCGGCGAGTACGACGTACTGGTCGGCATCAACCTCCTGCGCGAGGGCCTCGACCTGCCCGAGGTGTCCCTGGTGGCGATCCTGGACGCCGACAAGGAGGGCTTCCTGCGCTCCGGCACCTCCCTGATCCAGACCATCGGCCGCGCCGCGCGCAACGTGTCAGGCCAGGTCCACATGTACGCCGACAAGATCACCCCGGCGATGGAGAAGGCCATCGACGAGACCAACCGGCGCCGCGAGAAGCAGATCGCGTACAACACGGAGCGGGGCATCGACCCGCAGCCGCTGCGCAAGAAGATCAACGACATCGTCGCCCAGATCGCCCGCGAGGACATCGACACCGAGCAGCTGCTCGGCTCTGGCTACCGCAAGGCGAAGAAGGACGGCGGAGGGACCAAGGCACCCGTGCCGTCCCTCGGCAAGGCGGCCGGGGCGGCCAAGTCCGCCAAGGGCAAGGGCAAGGGCAGGGCCGAGGAGACGGTGCCGACCGACCGCCCCGCGGCCGAGCTGGCCGGGCAGATCGAGGAGCTCACCGCGCGGATGCGGGCGGCCGCCGCGGAGCTCCAGTTCGAGATCGCGGCGCGGCTGCGCGACGAGGTCTCCGAGATGAAGAAGGAACTGCGCCAGATGAAGGAGGCGGGCCTGGCCTGACAACGTGCCGCGTACGCGCAGTGTTGCAAGACCGACACAAAGTGCGGAGCGGGGTACGTCGCTGTCAGTGCCCCTGCGTAGGGTTCTGGTCAACCGCGACCACGCGGCAACAGGGGACGTTCGAGAGGGGAATCAGCGCGTGACCGTCAACATGACCAAGGGTCAGGCCATCAGTCTGCAGAAGAACGACGGTGGCAGTCTGACCGCGGTTCGCATGGGTCTCGGCTGGCAGGCGGCTCCCCGGCGCGGCCTGTTCGGCTCGCGCACGCGGGAGATCGACCTCGACGCCTCCGCCGTCCTGTTCGCGGACAAGCAGCCGGTCGACGTCGTCTTCTTCCGCCACCTGGTGAGCGACGACGGTTCGGTGCGCCACACCGGCGACAACCTCGTCGGCGGTGTCGGCCAGGGCGGCGACGACGAGGCGATCCTCGTCGACCTCGCGCGGGTCCCGGTCCACATCGACCAGATCGTCTTCACCGTCAACTCCTTCACCGGCCAGACCTTCCAGGAGGTGCAGAACGCGTTCTGCCGCCTGGTCGACGAGACCAACGGCCAGGAGCTCGCCCGCTACACGCTCGCCGGCGGCGGCCAGTACACCGCCCAGATCATGGCCAAGGTCCACCGCACGGGCCAGGGCTGGTCGATGACGGCCCTGGGCAACCCGGCCAACGGCCGCACCTTCCAGGACCTGATGCCGGCGATCCTGCCGGTGCTCTGAGCGCATCCGGGCCCGGACCGGCGGGCCCGGACAGCAGTACCCGACTCCACACAACGACACATGGGGGACGAAGGCGATGACGGCCGAGCTGGTGCGGGGGCAGAACCACCCGCTCTCCCAGGCCCGTCTCGAGATCCGGATCTCGGCCGGTACGCCGATCGTGGCCGTGGCCGCGCTCGGTGACGAGAACGGCCGGATCCACGGCGCGGAGTGGGTGGCCCACCCGGGCGCACCGGCCCAGCCGGGTCTCGAGGTCCCCCGGCAGGCCGCCGCCGACCATCGCCTCGCGGTGGATCTGGACGCCGTGCCGGAGGCCGTCCACCGGGTGAGCGTGCTGCTCGCCCTGCCCGTCGGTGGGACGGGGCCGGTCCGTTTCGGCGCGGTGGCGGCCCCCTTCGTCGCCGTCACCGGACTCGACGGCGGCGAGGTCGCCAGCTACACCATCACCGGCCTGGAGGCCGAGTCGGCCGTCGTCGCCCTGGAGCTCTACCGCCGGCAGGGCGCCTGGAAGGTGCGCGCCGTCGGCCAGGGCTACGCGGGAGGCCTCGCCGAACTCCTCACCGACCAGCAGCTGCCGCAGGCCCACCAGCTCGCTGGCAGCATCAACGAGGCGGTGTCCCAGGGCCTGGCCCGCTCGGTGCAGGCGCCCCCGCCGCGCACGGCGGACGGCGACCGCTCCCGGCAGGCGGCGGCTCCGGCCCTCGGCCCGGACCAGGGAGGCACCGCTCCTCAGCCGGGCCCCGTGCCACCGGTGTCGCCGTACGGCGGCCAGACGCCCGGCGGCCCCGGGCAACCCGCACCGCAGCAGCCGACGTATCCCGGCTCCGGCCCGGATCCCGACGCCGTCACCCAGCCGTCCGTGCCCACGGCCGGCGGCCCCATCGACTACAGCCACCCGCGCCGCCGGAACGCCGCTCCGCCCCCGCCTCCGCCGACCGCGCCCCCGGCCGCAGCCGGGCAGCCCGCACAGCCCGTCGCGGGCGACGCGACCGGCTGGTCGATGGAGGAGCGGCTCTACAACCAGGTGTGGGGCATGTTCGAGGACCTGGCCCGCACCACCGCCGCCTACCGCAGCGCCGTCGACTTCGCCGAGTCGCGCATGGACAAGGAGCTGGAGCAGGTCCTCTCCGACCCGCGCAGCCGGATCGGCGGGCAGGGCGACGCCGCCCGCGAAGCGGCCCGGGCCCGGCACGCCCAGCTCGTCGCCCAGGCGCGGGAGGCCCTCGACCGGGACCTCGCCCAGCTCGCCGCCGAGGCCGACGTCGTCGAACCGGCACTGCCACCGGCGTACGCCCGCTGGGACAACCCGGCGTGGCACGCCTACCGGGTGCCGATGGAGATCCCCATGGCCCTGCGCCTGGGCGACCTCCACCTCCCCGAGGCCGACCGGATCCGCATCCCGATGCTGGTCCGGCTGCCGCTGGAGCGCGGCCTGTGGATCGACAGCGGACCCGCCGGATCGTCCGACGGTTCGTTCACCGACTCCCACGCCATGAGCCGTCTCGCCATGGAGACGGCGGTCGCGCACGCGGCCCGGCTGCTCGCCGTCTACCCGGCGGGCGAGTTCACCGTCCACGTCATCGACCCGGCCGGCTCGGGGGCACAGCCGCTGGCGCCCCTGGTACAGACTGGGGTGCTCGCGGCCCCGCCCGCCCTCGGCGCCGCCGGGGTGGCGGACGTGCTGGGCCGGCTCACCCAGCGGGTCGACCTGGTGCAGATGGCGGTCCGCGGTGGCGCCGCCGACTCCCTCCCGCCCGGTTTCGACACTTCCCAGCAGCTCCTGATCGTCAACGACTTCCCGCACGGTTTCGACGACCGTGCCGTCAACCAGCTGCGCTACCTCGCCGACGAGGGCCCCGCCTTCGGCGTCCACCTGATGATGGTGGCCGACCGTGAGCAGTCCTCCGGGTACGGGCCTTTGCTCGACCCGCTGTGGCGTTCCCTGCTGCGACTCACGCCGGTGGCCGACGATCACCTCGCCGACCCGTGGGTCGGTCACGCCTGGACGTACGAGCCGTCGCTCGTGCCGCCCGGCAGCCAGGTCCTCCAGCAGGTGCTCTCTCAGGTGGCCACCGCCCGTACCAAGTTCACGTAAAGCTCCCTGACCAGGGGATTTGGTCTTTCTTTTGCCAAGTGCTTTACCTGTTCTTGGTGATTGGGGTACTGTTGACGGCACGGAGGGGAGTACTCCCTGTCTGCTGCGGCGTACCCGTCAATACGGATCAGGCCAGATCCCGGGGCGTCGGCCCATCTCTGGGTGGAAGAGACCTCCGGCAGCGACGACGCTGACATTTGCCGTTACGACTGCCGGAGGCGCAGTGGATGTTTCCATGACCCTATGGGTCCTGACGATCGTGGGCCTCGCGGCCCTCATCGCGGTCGACTTCTTCATCGGCCGCAAGCCGCACGACGTTTCGATCAAGGAAGCCGGGATCTGGACGATCGTCTGGATCGTCCTGGCCGCGCTCTTCGGCTTCGGCCTGCTCCTGTTCGCCGGTGGCCAGCCCGCCGGTGAGTTCTTCGCCGGCTTCATCACCGAGAAGTCACTCAGCGTCGACAACCTCTTCGTCTTCGTCCTGATCATGGCGAAGTTCGCGGTGCCGTCGCAGTACCAGCAGCGTGTCCTGCTGATCGGTGTCCTCATCGCCCTGGTCCTGCGAGCGATCTTCATCGCCGCCGGTGCGGCGATCCTCGCCAGCTTCGCCTGGGTGTTCTACATCTTCGGCGCGTTCCTCATCTACACCGCCTGGAAGCTCATCCAGGAGGCCCGTGCCGACGAGGAGGACGAGGAGTTCGAGGAGAACAAGCTCCTCAAGGCCGCCGAGCGCCGCTTCGGCGTGGCAGACCGGTACCACGGCACCAAGCTGTGGATCGAGGAGAACGGCAAGCGGGTCATGACCCCGATGCTGGTCGTGATGCTGGCCATCGGCACCACCGACGTGCTCTTCGCCCTGGACTCCATCCCCGCGATCTTCGGCCTGACGCAGGACCCGTACATCGTCTTCACGGCCAACGCGTTCGCCCTGATGGGTCTGCGCCAGCTGTACTTCCTCATCGGCGGCCTGCTCAAGAAGCTGGTCCACCTCAGCTACGGACTGTCCATCATCCTGGGCTTCATCGGCGTGAAGCTGGTGCTGCACGCGCTGCACGAGTCCGGCGTGCACGTCCCCGAGATCAGCATTCCGGTCTCGCTCGGCGTGATCTGTGCCGTCCTGATCGTCACCACGATCACCAGCCTGCGCGCTTCCAAGAAGCAGGAGGCGGCCGAGGCGGCGCAGGGCAAGAGCGACGACGCCACCAAGGACAGCATCGACGTCTGACCTCGTCCGGTCGCATCGGATCAAGGAGAATCATGCTCAGGGGCGGTGCTCGGCGAATTGCCGACCACCGCTCCTGGTGCTTGCTTGGTCCTGGGCGCGTTCCCTCTCCGGGGAACGCGGAGGCCGGTTGGAGGCACCGTGAAATTCGTGCAGATCATCGACTTCGAGACCGACCGCCTGGTAGAGATGCAGCAGGTGATCGAGGAAGCCGGGCAGCGCTCAGCCGGCCGGACGGGCGGTCCCACCCGCAGCATGCTCCTGAAGGACCGGGACAGGCCCAACCGCTATCTCGCGGTCATCGAGTTCGCATCGTTCGAGGAGGCCATGCGTAACAGTGACGATCCCGAAACCAGCCGGATGGCGGAGCGACTGGACGCCCTCTCCCTCAACGGGCGGGTGTTCACCAACTGCGACCTCGTGGACGCGCGTGACCTCGAGTAGCCCCGCGGCACCGGTTCAGGGACGTCGCGCGACCGCGGTGCGGCGCCCCTCCACGTCTGCGACGATCACGGCATGACCGCTCGGAGCAGGCCGCTCACGGCTCAGTGGACGACTCTGGTTCCCCTGCTCGCGGCCGTGCTGCTGGTCTTCACCTGGGGGCGTGACCTGCCGGCGGGAATCGTCGTGCTGGTGACGCTGGTCCTCGCGGGCGCCGTCCTGGCCGCAGTGCACCACGCCGAAGTGGTGGCCCACCGGGTCGGTGAACCGTTCGGCTCCCTCGTGCTCGCCGTCGCCGTCACGATCATCGAGGTCGCCCTCATCGTGACGCTGATGATCGACGGCGGGGACAAGAGCGCGACGCTGGCCAGGGACACGGTCTTCGCAGCCGTCATGATCACGTGCAACGGCATCGTCGGCCTGTGCCTGCTGGTCGCCTCACTGCGGCACGGCACAGCCGTCTTCAACCCCGAAGGCACCGGCGCCGCACTCGCGACCGTCGCGACTCTCGCCACCCTCAGCCTGGTCCTGCCGACCTTCACCACCAGCAAGCCGGGGCCGGAATTCTCCACCGTCCAGCTGACCTTCGCGGCACTCTCCTCGCTCATCCTGTACGGCCTGTTCGTCACCACGCAGACCCGGCGGCACCGGGACTACTTCCTGCCGATCACCCGCCACGGGGAGGTGATCACCGAAGAGGAGCACGCCGAGGCACCGAGCGCCCGTACCGCCCTGGTCAGTCTCGGGCTGCTGGGTCTCGCCCTGATCGGTGTGGTCGGCCTGGCCAAGGGGGTCTCGCCGACGATCGAGTCCGGGGTGGAGGCGGCCGGACTGCCCCAGGCCGTGGTCGGCGTGGTCATCGCGCTGCTGGTGCTGCTCCCGGAGACCATCGCCGCGTTGCGCTCCGCCCGTCGGGACCGGGTACAGACCAGTCTCAACCTCGCCCTCGGCTCGGCCATGGCCAGCATCGGCCTGACCATCCCCGCCGTCGCCCTCGCCTCGGTATGGCTCTCCGGCCCGCTGGTCCTCGGCCTGGGCGCCACTCACATGGTGCTGCTCGCCCTGACCGTGGTCGTCGCCTCGCTGACCGTGGTGCCGGGCCGGGCCACACCGCTCCAGGGCGGGGTTCACCTGGTGCTGTTCGCGGCGTACCTGGAGCTGGCGATCAACCCGTAGGCGCGCACATGCCCACACGGCGGCTATGTGCAGCCGGGCGACACCAGCACCCAGCCGCCAGGGCATCAGCGCCCACCCCACCTCGGCTCACCCCGCGGGAGCCTCCGCAGCCGCACCCACCCGCACCGGGCGCGTCTCCGGCAGCAACGCGAAGCACCCGAGGCTCAGCAGCGCGATCGCCGTCAGATACGCGGCCACGCCCCACGGCACCCGCCCGCCCTGCTCGGCCAGGGCCGTCGCCACGATCGGTGTGAGCGCCCCTCCCACGACCCCGCCGAGGTTGTAACCGACGGCGGCACCCGTGCAGCGCACCCGCGGCTCGTACAGCTCCGGCAGATACGCGGCGATCACGGCGAACATGGTGATGAACGCGAGCATCGCCCCCAGGAAGCCGAGGAACATCGGCAGCGGCGCCCCCGTGGCGAGCAGGGCGACCATGGGGAACATCCACAGAGCGGCGGCCGCGCACCCGGCCAGGCACAGCGGCCGCCGGCCGTAGCGGTCCCCGAGCAGCGCCATCAACGGGGTGAGCGCACCCTTCACGAGCACCGCGCCCATGATGCAGGTCAGCATGACGCTGCGGCTCACGCCGAGTTGCTCCGTCCCGTAGGCGAGGGACCAGGTCGTCACCGCGTAGAAGATCGCGTAGCCGATCGCGAGTCCTCCGCCGGTCAGCAGGAGGAGCCGCCAGTGGTTGCGGACGACCTCGGCGAGCGGCACGCGTGCGTGGTCGTCGATCCGGAGGAAAGAGGGACTCTCCGTGAGGGACGACCGCAGCCACAGCCCTACGACGGCCAGCACCCCCGCCGCCCAGAACGGCACCCGCCACCCCCACGCGGCGAACTGCGCCTCCGTCAGCGTCGAGGACAGCCCCAGCACCACCCCGTTGGCGAGCAGGAACCCCAGGGCGGGCCCGACCTGCGGGAAGCTCGACCACAGGGCGCGCCGTTCGGCCGGCGCGTGCTCCACGGCCAGCAGCACCGCCCCGCCCCACTCCCCGCCGAGCCCCAGCCCCTGGAGGAAGCGCAGCACCAGGAGCAGCAGCGGAGCGACCACGCCGATCGAGTCGTACGTCGGCACGCAGCCGACCGCGACCGTGGAGACCCCGGTCAGCAGCAGGGAGGCCACGAGGACCGGCCGCCGTCCGCGCCGGTCCCCGATGTGCCCGAACAGCACCGACCCGAGCGGCCGGGCCACGAAGCCCACCCCGAAGGTGGCGAAGGCGGCCAGTGTCCCGGCCACCGGAGAGAAGGTCGGGAAGAACAGCGGCCCCAGGACCAGGGCCGCCGCGGTTCCGTAGACGAAGAAGTCGTAGAACTCGATGGCCGTACCGGCGAGCGAGGCGGCCGCGAGGCGCGGCATGGAGGGTGTCCCAGCGGGGGGTACGTCGTGCATGCCGCGTCAACTACCCACCGTGATCGCCGGTTACGGGGGCGCGTGGAGGGCTTGGGGGTCCTCAGTAGGTGACCGTGATGCGCCGGGCGGGTCCGTCCACGCGCACGGTGCCGCCGTACGGGATCACCAGCTGCGGATCGGTGTGCCCGAAGTCCACGTCGAAGACGATGGTGGCGTCCGGGGCGTACGTCCGCATGGCGCGCAGAACGGCCTCCCGCTGGTCGGTCGCGTAACGAGCGGCCTCCTGCGGGGTGTTGGGCTGCTCGAAGGACCATGTCTTCGGCCGGCCCACCAGCAGGGCCGGGAAGCGCCCCAGCAACCCGCGTTCGCCCATGCACCGCAGGGTGGTGAAGACCTCGCTGGAGCTCGGCATGCCCTCCGAGGTCTCCAGGAGCAGCACGCCGCCGTCGTACTCGGACAGGTCGCGCGCGATCTCGCGGTCGGCCATCAGCAGCCAGGCGAGGATCTCCAGACAGCCGCCCCAACTGCGGCCCTCCGTTACCCGGTCGGGGTTCACCCAGGTCCACCCGGGCCCGGGCCGGGTCTCCGGCTCCGCGTCGAACGTCGCCGGGTCCGCCCAGTCCCGGTCGATGTCACGCCACCGCTCGGCGGGCGTCAACTCGTACGGCCCCGAGGTGAACAGGGCCGCCCGCAGGGACTCGGCGGTCTGCGGGTGCATGGCCCCGGGGCGGCCCAGTTCGCACATCACGCTCCCGCCGTGGAAGCCGACGATGCCGCAGGTGCGCAGGAACGCGAGCAGGTTCGTGTTGTCGCTCATCCCGAAGAACGGCTTCGGGTTGGCGCGGATCAACTCCCGGTCCAGGTAGGGCAGCACGGTGATCTGGTCGTCCCCGCCGATCGACGCGATGACGGCCTTGATCCCCGGGTCGGCGAAGGCGGCGTGGAGGTCGTCGGCCCGCGCCCGGGGCGTGGAGCCCATCGTCCGGGTCGCCGGGTACTCGACCGGCTCCAGCCCGTACTCCTTGCGCAGGCGCTCCAGGCCCAGCTCGTAGGGGAGCGGGAACAGCCCCGGAAGCCCCGAGGAGGGCGAGATCACGGCGATGCGGTCGCCGGGGGACGGCTTGGGGGGATAGGCCGGGCTGCTCGGGCTCGTCATACCGGGAGGCTACGGTCCGGTGTGCCGACGGCGCACCGTGATGGATCCGGCCCGCCCACCGGGACGTATCGGCCGGTGCACGGCGTGATCCGTGCACGCATCGGGACGATGTCCGCCCGCGCACCGTGATAGACCGGCTGTGAGCGGCGGTCCGCCCTGGCCGCCCGACCCTGAACGGACCGGAGGAACCGTGCCCCGCACCCTGGCCCACGCCCCGATCATGATCCTCAACGGGCCCAACCTGAACCTCCTCGGCCAGCGCCAGCCGGAGATCTACGGCTCCGACACCCTCGCCGACGTCGAGGCCCTGTGCGCCAAGGCGGCGGCAGCGCACGGCGGAACCGTCGACTTCCGCCAGTCCAACCACGAGGGCGAGCTGGTCGACTGGATCCACGAGGCGCGGCTGAACCACTGCGGCATCGTGATCAACCCGGGTGCCTACTCGCACACCTCCGTAGCCATCCTGGACGCCCTCAACACCTGCGACGGCCTGCCGGTGCTGGAGGTCCACATCTCCAACATCCACCAGCGCGAGACGTTCCGGCACCACTCGTACGTCTCGCTGCGCGCCGACGGGGTCATCGCGGGCTGCGGCGTACAGGGGTACGTGTTCGGCGTGGAGCGTGTCGCGGCGCTGGCGGGGGCGGGCACGGCGGACGCGTGAGCCGTTGAGGGTAAGGCCCGCCGACCATGGCGGGCGCCCCTTACAGGCCGCGCGGCCGACTAAGAACCCGGCCGACTTACAGCCCGGCCGCCTTACAAGCCCGGCGGCTGCCTACAGCCTCCCCGCCTCCACGATCCGCCGCAGGAAGCGCCACGTGCGCTCCTGCCGCGGATCCCCGAAGACCTGTTCGGCGGTGCCGCATTCCGGCACCACGCCGCCCTCCAGGAAACAGACCTGGTCGGCGACCTCCCGGGCGAAGCCCATCTCGTGGGTGGCCAGCACCATGGTCATGCCCTCGTCCTTCAGACCGCGGACGACGGTGAGCACCTCGCCCACCAGCTCGGGATCGAGGGCGGCGGTGATCTCGTCGAGCAGCAGCAGCCGGGGGCGTACGGCCAGGGCGCGCACGATCGCGACCCGCTGCTGCCGGCCGCCGCTCAGCCGGTCCGGATACGCGTCCGCCTTCCCGCCGAGCCCCAGCCGCTCCAGCAGCTCACGCGCGCGTGCCTCGGCCCGGGGCACACCGTGCACACCGCGCGGGGCGAGCGTGATGTTGTCCAGCACCGACATCGCCCCGTCGTCGATCTCCTCCAGCAGGTTGGCGCACCGCAGCAGGGTGGACTTGCCGGAGCCGGAGGCGCCGATCAGCGCGGTGTCGGTGTGCGGGGCGACCTCCAGGGCTCGTGAACGCGCTCCGCATGCCGCCGCGTTGACATGTGCCGGGGCCGCCGGCCGAGGGCGGGGATCGACAGGCCGGCGGCCCATCCGCCCAGGAGCCGTCATCCTGCGCGGGGCTGCTATCAGTTGACTGCGCAACCAGCTTCGAGGGGAGCGCACGTGCGACACCGGCGTGTGCGAACGATTCACACGGGGCGCGTGCGCGGCTCACCCCTCACCGGGCCGGCGCCCCGCGCGGCCCTTCACCACCCGCCCAGCCGCTCACCACCCCGCCCAGCCGCTCACGGCTCGCCCAGCCGCTCACCGCGCCGGGCGCATGCCTCACCACCCGCGCGCGTGCCACTCCGGCAGGTGCGGGCGCTCCGCGCCCAGGCTCGTGTCGTTGCCGTGCCCCGGGTAGACCCAGGTCTCGTCCGGGAGGGCGTCGAAGATCTTGGTCTCGACGTCGTGGAGGAGACTGGCGAACGCCTTCGGGTCGTCGTGGGTGTTGCCCACGCCACCGGGGAACAGGCAGTCCCCGGTGAAGACATGAGGATGCCCGTGCGGGTCGTCGTAGACGAGGGCGATCGAACCGGGCGTGTGCCCGACCAGGTGGCGCGCGGTGAGTTCCACGCGCCCCACCCGGATGGTGTCGCCGTCGTCGACCGGCTCGTCGGTCCGTACGGGGATGCCCTCGGCGTCCTCCCGGCCCGCGTAGGTGCGGGCGCCGGTCGCCGCCACCACCTCGGCGAGCGCCTGCCAGTGGTCGCCGTGCCGGTGGGTGGTGACGACGGACGCGATGCCGTCCCCACCGATCATCCCGAGCAGCGTGTCCGCCTCGTTCGCGGCGTCGATCAGCAACTGCTCGTCCGTGGCCCGGCAGCGCAGCAGATAGGCGTTGTTGTTCATCGGACCCACCGCGATCTTGGTGATCATCAGGTCCTTGAGCTCGTGCACATCGGCCGGTCCGCCGACCGTCACCTCTCCGCTGTACGTCATGCCGCCAGCCTATAGCGGCGGCAGCGCCGGAAGCGGGCCGCCGTCCGAGGTCAGCGCGGCTCCGTCGCGGCGGCCGGCGAGCCAGCCGAGCAGGTCGGCCGCGGGACCCGTGACGGTCACCTCGGGCCGCTGCGCGTCCTGCTGCCGTCCGGTGCTCCACGCGCGCGTGCCGTCCGTGACGCGGGTGGCCGGTACGCCGGGGTGCCCGGCGAACCGGTCGGCCAGGAAGTCGATCTCCCGCTCGGTGAACTCCGCCGGGAGGTCCTCCAGCTCGTATCCGATCCCCAGGTCCACGTGGTGCAGCTCCACCTCCACCCACCGCCGGAACGGCACCCGGGACGCGGAGTCCGTGACCCCGTTGCGCAGCTCCACCGTGCGCGACCAGTCCGCGGGAGCGTCCCCGGCCTGCTGGAAGCGGGCCGCGCTCTCGCGCAGGTCGGCGAGCTGGACGTCGAGGGCGCGCGGGGCGTCCCGCTCGATGTCGGTGTCCCGGGCCTCGCCGGAGACGTACATGGGGCGCCCTTCGAGCACGTTCACGAGGGCGTCCGCGTTACGCGCCAGGTGGGCCAGGACATGGCCACGGCTCCAGCCGGGCAGCCGTGACGGCTGCGTCACAGACGCGTTGTCCAGCTTGCCGGCTGCGGTCAGCAGCCGCTCCGTCGCGTCCCGTACAGACGCCAGGTCATGAGCGTGATCAATCATGGTGCTGACCCTAGCCCCGCCACTCCTTCGGGTGAAGGTGGTGAAGCAGTGCCGTAAATCGAAAGCACGTGCTATATGGTCGGACGTGGCGTCGGGCATGCTGGAGAGCCGGGGTTTGTTGGCAACCCGTGAATCCGACCGGCGTTGTCAGTGGCTCCCCCTAGTCTGAGAAAGACGGGGGCCCCGCCCCTGTCACTTCTCTCAAGAAAGGTGCGGACCGGCGTGGCCGACCGTCTCATCGTTCGTGGAGCGCGCGAGCACAACCTCAAGAACGTCTCGCTCGACCTCCCGCGCGACTCGCTCATCGTCTTCACGGGCCTGTCGGGGTCGGGCAAGTCCTCGCTGGCCTTCGACACCATCTTCGCGGAGGGACAGCGGCGCTACGTGGAGTCCCTCTCCTCGTACGCCCGGCAGTTCCTCGGCCAGATGGACAAGCCGGACGTCGACTTCATCGAGGGCCTCTCCCCGGCCGTCTCCATCGACCAGAAGTCGACCTCGCGCAACCCGCGCTCCACCGTCGGCACCATCACCGAGGTCTACGACTACCTGCGCCTGCTCTTCGCGCGCATCGGCAAGCCGCACTGCCCCGAGTGCAGCCGCCCGATCTCGCGCCAGTCGCCGCAGGCCATCGTCGACCGGGTCCTGGAGCTGCCGGCGGGCAGCCGCTTCCAGGTGCTGTCGCCGCTCGTGCGCGAGCGCAAGGGCGAGTTCGTCGATCTCTTCTCCGACCTCCAGACCAAGGGCTACTCCCGCGCGCGGGTGGACGGCGAGACGATCCAGCTGTCGAACCCGCCCACGCTGAAGAAGCAGGAGAAGCACACCATCGAGGTGGTCGTCGACCGCCTCACGGTCAAGGACGGCGCCAAGCGCCGCCTCACCGATTCCGTCGAGACCGCCCTCGGCCTGTCCGGCGGCATGGTCGTGCTCGACTTCGTCGACCTCCCCGAGGACGACCCCGAGCGCGAGCGCATGTACTCGGAACACCTGTACTGCCCGTACGACGACCTGTCCTTCGAGGAGCTGGAGCCCCGCTCCTTCTCCTTCAACTCGCCCTTCGGCGCCTGCCCGGACTGCACCGGCATCGGCACGCGCATGGAGGTCGATCCGGAGCTGATCGTCCCGGACCCGGACAAGAGCCTCGACGAGGGTGCCATCCACCCCTGGTCGCACGGCCACACCAAGGACTACTTCGGCCGTCTGATCGGAGCCCTCGCCGACGCCCTGGGCTTCCGCACGGACATCCCCTTCGGCGGCCTGCCGCAGCGCGCCAAGAAGGCCCTGCTCCACGGTCACAAGACCCAGGTCGAGGTCCGCTACCGCAACCGCTACGGGCGCGAGCGCCGCTACACCACGGCCTTCGAGGGCGCCGTCCCCTTCGTCAAGCGCCGGCACAGCGAGGCCGAGAGCGACTCCAGCCGCGAGCGCTTCGAGGGCTACATGCGCGAGGTGCCCTGCCCGACCTGCGAGGGCACGCGCCTGAAGCCGGTCGTCCTCGCGGTCACGGTCATGGGCAAGTCGATCGCCGAGGTCTCCGCGATGTCGATCAGCGACTGCGCGGACTTCCTGGGCGAGCTGAAGCTCACCGCCCGCGACAAGAAGATCGCCGAACGCGTGCTCAAGGAGGTCAACGAGCGGCTGCGGTTCCTGGTCGACGTCGGCCTGGACTACCTCTCGCTGAACCGCGCGGCCGGCACCCTGTCCGGCGGCGAGGCCCAGCGCATCCGCCTGGCCACCCAGATCGGCTCCGGCCTCGTCGGCGTCCTGTACGTCCTCGACGAGCCGTCCATCGGTCTGCACCAGCGCGACAACCACCGTCTGATCGAGACCCTGGTCCGGCTGCGCGACATGGGCAACACGCTCATCGTCGTCGAGCACGACGAGGACACGATCAAGATGGCCGACTGGGTCGTCGACATCGGCCCCGGCGCCGGTGAGCACGGCGGCAAGGTCGTGCACAGCGGCTCCCTGAAGGAGCTGCTCGCCAACGCCGAGTCGCAGACCGGTCAGTACCTGTCCGGCAAGAAGGCCATCCCGCTGCCCGACATCCGCCGCCCCCTGGATCCCTCCCGGCGGCTCACGGTGCACGGCGCCCGGGAGAACAACCTCCAGGACATCGACGTCTCGTTCCCCCTGGGTGTGTTCACCGCCGTCACCGGCGTCTCCGGCTCCGGCAAGTCGACGCTGGTCAACGACATCCTCTACACGCACCTGGCCCGGGAGCTGAACGGCGCGCGGAGCGTCCCCGGGCGGCACACGCGCGTGGACGGCGACGACCTCGTCGACAAGGTCGTGCACGTGGACCAGTCGCCCATCGGCCGCACCCCCCGCTCCAACCCGGCCACGTACACCGGCGTCTTCGACCACATCCGCAAGCTCTTCGCCGAGACCACCGAGGCGAAGGTCCGCGGCTACCAGCCCGGCCGCTTCTCCTTCAACGTCAAGGGCGGCCGCTGCGAGAACTGCTCGGGCGACGGCACCATCAAGATCGAGATGAACTTCCTCCCGGACGTCTACGTCCCGTGCGAGGTCTGCCACGGCGCCCGGTACAACCGGGAGACCCTGGAGGTCCACTACAAGGGCAAGTCCATCGCCGACGTCCTGAACATGCCGATCGAGGAGGCCACGGAGTTCTTCGAGGCGGTCCCCGCGATCTCCCGCCACATGAAGACCCTGAAGGACGTCGGTCTCGGCTACGTCCGGCTCGGCCAGGCCGCGACCACCCTGTCCGGCGGCGAGGCGCAGCGCGTGAAGCTCGCCAGCGAACTGCAGAAGCGCTCCACCGGCCGCACGGTCTACGTCCTGGACGAGCCGACCACCGGTCTTCACTTCGAGGACATCAGCAAGCTGCTGACGGTCCTGTCCGGGCTGGTCGACAAGGGCAACACGGTCATCGTCATCGAGCACAACCTCGACGTGATCAAGACCGCCGACTGGGTCGTCGACATGGGCCCCGAAGGCGGCGCCGGCGGCGGTCTGGTGGTCGCCGAGGGCACGCCCGAGCAGGTGGCCGGCGTCCCGGCCAGCCACACCGGCAAGTTCCTGCGTGAGATCCTCGGCGCCGACCGCATCAGCGACGCGTCCTCGGTGAAGGCCCCGCGCAAGACGACCGCCCGCAAGACGGCGGCGGCCAAGACGGTCGCTGCCAGGACGGCATCGACCCGCACGACCGCCACCAAGACGGTCAACAGCACGGCCGCCAGGAAGACGGCGGCCAAGACCACCAAGGCCGCCGCTGCGAAGAAGGCGACCCGGACCAGCAAGGGCTGAGGTCTCCCGCTCCACGCGCAGTGCCCCACAGGCAACGTCCTGTGGGGCACTGCGCGTTCGGCGTGCGGTCAGGCGCTCTTCGGCTCCACGAACTGCATGTCGAGCTGGATCTTGACCACTTCGCCGAGCAGGCCGGGCGCGAAGTCCAGCCCGAAGTCGCCGCGCCGGATCTCGCCCGTCGCCTCGAACCCGGCGTGCCGGCTGCCGTCCATGGGCACGTCGACCAGCCCGCCGAACTCCACGGCGAGCGTCACCGGGCGGGTCACGTCGCCGATGGTCAGCTCACCCTCCATGGTCCAGTCCTCACCCCCGCCCGACACCCTCGTCGAGCGGTACGTCATCGTGGGGCGCTTCGCCACGTCCAGCAGGTCGGAAGCCCGCACATGCGCGTCCCGGTCGGCGTTGCCGGTGTTGACCGAGGCCAGGTCGACGGTCGCGGAGACCCGCACGTCCTCGATGCGCTCACCGACGAACAGCTCGGCCTCCAGCCGCTCGAAGCGCCCCCGCACCTTGGCGATGCCCAGGTGCCGGATGGTGAAGTTCACGGAGGAGTGGAACGGGTCGAGGGCCCACTGACCGGAGGCCAGCGGCAGGGCGGTGGTGGCGGTGTCATTCGTCATGCCCTTCACCCTGAGGGCCGCGTGGCACCGAAGGGAGACCGGCCGGAGCCTGGTAGTGACGGGGCCACCCTCCGCGCCCCCGGGCGCTGTACGTTCGTTCGGGTGAGCGACAACGAGTTGGGCACGTTCCTGCGCACCTGGCGCGAAGCCGTCACCCCGGCCGAGGCGGGCCTGCCCTCGGGCCCCCGGCGCCGCACCCCGGGCCTGAGACGTGCCGAACTGGCCACGCTCGCCGGCGTCAGCGTCGAGTACCTCACCCGGCTGGAACAGGGCCGTGACCGCAATCCGTCCGCCCAGGTGCTCGGCGCCCTGGCCGACGCCCTGAACCTCTCCCTCACCGACCGGATGCTGCTGCGCCGCCTGACCAAGGAGGCGGACGGCGGCGACCCCCTGGTCTGCGCGGCGGCCCCGTCACTCAGCCGAGCGGCGCGCCCCACCGTACGGGCCGTGCTGGACCGCCTGGAGCCGACTCCCGCACTGGTGATCAACTGGATCGGCGACGTCCTCGCCCACACGGCCGGGTACGAGCGGCTGGCCGGCCCCCTCGGCATGCTGGACGACGAGCGGCCCAACCTGCTCCGGTACCTGTTCACCGACGAGCGGGCGCGCAGCGCCTACCGCGCATGGGACCGGGTGGCCGACGACCTCGTCGCCCGGCTCCGGCACGGCGTCCCCCTGAGGGACCCGTACCTCGCCGAGCTCGCCGACGAGCTGACCGTGACGGCGGGCGCGGACTTCACCGACCGGTTCGCCGATCTGACCCTGGCGCCGCGGCGGACCGGCTCCCAGCACATCGAACACCCGGAGGCCGGTTCCCTGCGGCTGCTGCAAGAGACGCTCGCGCTTCCCGACGAGGGGCAGCGGCTCGTCATCCACCTGCCCGCGGACGACGCCACGGCCGCCGCTCTGGACCGGCTCAACGGCCGCCGTCCGGGTGCCCTGCGGGCGGTGGCGATGGGGGAGACCGGCTGAAGGCACCTCTTCCTGCCCCGGCCGCCGGAGGGCCCGCCCGTCCGGGTCAGCCCTCCAGCTCGTGCGCGTACGGCGGCTCCGCCCCGGCCCGCGAGCAGGTGATCGCCGCCGCGCGGGCCGCGAAGCCCAGCAGTTCCGTCCAGCCGCCGGGGCCCAGTCCGGCCAGCGCCCGGGCGCTGAGGGCGTCGCGTTCGGCGAGCCCGTGCAGTAGCGCCGCGTTGACCGTGTCACCCGCGCCGATCGTGTCCACGACGTCCACGCGTTCGCCCGGCACCGTGTACTCGCCCCCGTCGGCGGTGTAGGCGGTCAGGCCCTCTCCGCCCCGGGTGATCACCACCGCCTGCGGGCCGGCCGTCAGCCACTCCCGGGGCGTGCCCCCGAGCCACTCGGCGTCCTCCGCGGACAGTTTCAGCAGCGACACCGACGGCAGCCAGCTCTTGAACCGCGCCCGGTAGGCATCCGCGTCGGGGATCAGCCCGGCTCTGATGTTCGGGTCCAGCGCGGTGAACACGCCCTGCGCGGCCGCCCGCCGCATCAGCTCCTCGTACGCGCTCGCCCCCGGCTCCAGCACCAGCGAACAGGTGCCGAACGACACAGCGCGGGTGCCGGAGGGCAGCGCGGAGGGCGCCTCGAACAGCCGGTCCGCCGTCCCGTCGACGTAGAAGGAGTACGCCGCCGAGCCGTCCGCGCCGACCGTGGCGACGGCGAGGGTGGTCGGCTCGGTGCCGCGCTGCACCGAGGACACGCCGACCCCGGTTGCGCGCAGCCGGTCCAGCAGCGCCTCTCCGAAGGCGTCGGACGACACCCGGGAGCAGAAGGCGGCGGGGGAGCCGAGGCGGCCCAGCGCCACGGCCGTGTTGAACGGGCCGCCGCCGAGCGCCGGCCGCAGGGCCGCCAGGGCACCCGTGCCCTGCGGTACCAGGTCGATCAGGGCTTCACCGGCGACGACGATCACGACGGGGTTCCTTCCTCGGACGGGCTGGGGCAGCCGCACGACGTGCGGTGGACGAAGGCACAGGGCAGGCGCACGGTCCGGGCGGGCCGCTCCGGCTCGGCGAGACGCTCCAGGAGCACGTGGACGGCCCGGGCACCGATGTCCCGGCCGGGCTGGGCGATCGCGGTGAGACGGGGCGAGAACAGGTCCGCCCAGGCGAAGTCGTCGAAGCAGCACAGGGCGATGTCGTCCGGCACGGACAGGCCTCGTGCGCCCAGGGCTCGCAGCACCCCGATGGTCATGGCGTTGTTGCCCGTGACCAGAGCGGTGGGCGGCACGCCCAGGGACAGCAGGGCCTCGGTGGCCTGCTCGGCACCGGCGGACTCCGAATCGCCGTGCATCAGCAGCCGCCCGTCGTACGAGAGGCCCGCGAACGCGAGACCGCTGCGGTAGCCGGAGATCCGCTCGCTCGTGGTGCTGAGCCCCGGCCGCCCCGCCACCAGCCCGATGCGCCGGTGACCGAGCCCGGCGAGATGGGTGACCAGCCGGGACGTCGGTTCGGCGTTGTCGGCGCACACCTGGTCGAAGCGCGGACCGCTGTCCGTGGCGGGCCCGTCCACCAGCCGGTCCAGGAACACGGCCGGTACGTCGTGCCGCCCCAGATAGGCGAGCAGCCCGCGCGGATCGGCCGAGGGCGCGACGATCACGCCGTCCACCCGGCGCTCGTGCAGCAGCTGGACGACCTTGCGCTCGTGCTCCGGGTCGTCGTGCGGATCGGCGATCAGCAGGCTGTAGCCGGCCTCCAGCGCGGCGGCCTCGACGCCCTGGAGGATCTCCGTGAAGTACGGGTTGCTGATCGCCGAGACCGCGAGCCCGATGGACCGGGTACGGGCCGTCACCAGGGAACGGGCCAGGGTGTTCGTGGTGTACCCGAGCTCCTCCACGGCGTCCAGGACCGCCTGGCGGGTGTGCGGCAGCACCGGCCGGGTGCCGTTGAGCACGTGCGAGACCGTCGCCACGGAGACACCGGCGCTCCGCGCGACGTCGGCCATGGTCGGCATGGGCGCTCCCTCCTCCGCTTCCGGCGGGAAGGTATCGCATAAAGCGCCGGACGTAAACGTTTGCGCAATCGCTTACGTGCGACCCGGCCGCCCACTCGGAGAGGCACTCCGCGGGGCCGTCCCGCTATTCCCAGGCCCAGCCGATCCCCAGGAACCCCACCCGCACCCGTGGCTCGACCAGATGGACCGACCGGTGCCGGCCGCTCAGCGCCAGGTCCTGGCATCCGCTGCGGGGCGCCGCCGCCGAGTGCTGGGCGAAGCGGTGGCAGCGCACCGGCAGGGCCGCCGCGTCGAAGCACACCTGGAGGGCGTACTGGCCGCCGGGGGAGTCGAAGCCGCGCACGTACTCGTGTGACGCCTCCGCCGTGCCGTCCTCGACGCCGTAGCGGAACAGGAAGGTGTCCCCGGCCCGCAGCCGGGTGTCGAAGAGCAGTTCGGCCGCGAGCACTCCGGTGTCGCGGTGCCAACGGACGCGTCCGGTACGGCAGTTCTCCAGCGCGTGTACCCGCATGCGTTCGGGCGCGGCTCCCCGGTCGCCGTGGTGGACGGCCACGAACCGGTCGATGCCGTCCCGGTGGGCGCGCACGATGTGGTGCGCCTCGCGCTCCGCCAGCTCGCGCCGCGCCCCGATCCGGAGCCGTTCGTGGTGGCCGAGTGCGTGCAGGCCGCCGTCCGGCGGGCAGTCCAGCTCGGCCAGCAACTGGTCCAGCACACCCGAGGCCTCGACGAGGGAGCGGTAGGAACGGGCGGCGGGCCGTAGCCCGGACGGGCCCTCTGCGGAGTCGGCGAGCAGCCGGATCAGGGACTCCTCGGGAAGCTCCAGGATCTCCTCCAGCGCGCGTACGGCCCGCAGCGACTCGGGGCGCTGCGGACGCCTGGCCCCCTGCTGCCAGTAACTCAGGCTCGTGACGCCGACTTTCACCCCGTGGCGGGACAGATGGTGCTGCACGCGCTGAAGCGGCAGCCCGCGGGCTGCGATCGCGGCCCGCAGGGCGACGTGGAAGGGGCCGCCTCGCAGGGCCGAGTCCAGTTCCGCGGTGGCGACGTCCGCGTGCTGTGGGGCGTACGGCATGCAGGGGCCTCTCTGTGAGTCGGCGACGGCTGGTCAGACCGTCCGCACGGGCCGCCCGGGTGCCGTCCCGCCGGCGCGGGGCAGGTCTTCACATGCGTACGCCGTCGTTCAGGGCCCCGAGTTCCCCCGCATTGAAGCGTGTTGACCTGGTCCCGACAACACCTGATGCCGGACAGTGACGTACGCGCACCCGCCGACGCCGTCCGGACATGCGAACGCCCGGGGCGCGCGCCCCGGGCGTCCGTAGTGGAGGTGTGCTTCTAGGAGCGGTCGCTTCCGCCCTGTTCCCGCAGCGCCAGGCGCTTGGCGCGCGTGATGTCGGGATCACGCGGGTCCAGGGCGTCGCGCAGCGCCAACGGCTCGTCCGTGTACCGGCGGGCACGGACCGCCCGCCGGGTTTTCTCGATCCGCATCTGCTTCATGTGCGCAGCCCTCCGACCCGTGGCCCGTCCGCTCCGCACCGGGAACGACGGTCCGCACCGACAACCTGTGCCTGCACCGGGACGGACTCCGTCCGCCGGACGTCGCCGTGTCCCGTGGGTGAGCCCCATTCCCGCTCCCGGGGGGCCGTAACCCCGGGGCGGGACATGCCGTTGGAAACTGCCTGCCCGCCGGGGCCGTGATCGTGACCCGCGGCCGCGCCGGACTGTCGGTGCTCGCCAGTAGGGTGTGAGACATGGCCGACCCCTCCAGCTACCGCCCCAAACCGGGTGAGATCCCCGACTCGCCGGGGGTCTACAGGTTCCGTGACGAGCACCGTCGGGTGATCTACGTCGGAAAGGCGAAAAGCCTGCGCCAGCGCCTGGCGAACTACTTCCAGGACCTGGCGGGCCTGCACCCGCGCACCCGCTCCATGGTCACCACGGCCGCGTCCGTGGAGTGGACGGTCGTGTCCACGGAGGTCGAGGCGCTCCAGCTGGAGTACTCGTGGATCAAGGAGTACGACCCCCGCTTCAACGTCAAGTACCGCGACGACAAGAGCTACCCGTACCTCGCGGTGACGATGAACGAGGAGTACCCGCGCGTGCAGGTGATGCGCGGTCACAAGAAGAAGGGCGTCCGCTACTTCGGGCCCTACGCGCACGCGTGGGCGATCCGCGACACGGTCGACCTGCTGCTGCGCGTCTTCCCCGTGCGCACGTGTTCGGCCGGTGTCTTCAAGAACGCCGCCCGCACCGGCCGCCCCTGCCTCCTCGGCTACATCGGCAAGTGCTCGGCACCCTGCGTCGACCGGGTCTCCGCCGACGAGCACCGCGAACTGGCCGACGAGTTCTGCGACTTCATGACCGGCCGGACGAACACCTACATCCGCCGTCTGGAGAAGCAGATGGCGGAAGCGGCCGACGACATGGAGTACGAGCGGGCGGCCCGGCTGCGCGACGACATCGGCGCCCTGAAGAAGGCCATGGAGAAGAACGCGGTCGTGCTGGCCGACGCGACCGACGCCGACCTGATCGCGGTCGCGGAGGACGAGCTGGAGGCGGCCGTCCAGATCTTCCACGTGCGCGGCGGACGCGTCCGCGGCCAGCGCGGCTGGGTCACCGACAAGGTGGAGGAGATCACCACCGGCGCCCTCGTCGAGCACGCCCTGCAGCAGCTGTACGGGGAGGAGACGGGTGACGCCGTACCCAAGGAGGTCCTGGTCCCGGCCCTGCCCGACCCGGTGGAGCCCGTCCAGGAGTGGCTGGCCGGGCGGCGCGGCTCCGGTGTCTCCCTGCGCATCCCGCAGCGCGGCGACAAGAAGGCCCTCATGGAGACCGTGCAGCGCAACGCCCAGCAGGCGCTCGTGCTGCACAAGACCAAGCGCGCCTCCGACCTGACCACGCGCTCGCGCGCCCTGGAGGAGATCGCCGACGCCCTCGACCTGGACAGCGCTCCGCTCCGGATCGAGTGCTACGACATCTCCCACCTCCAAGGGGACGACGTCGTGGCCTCCATGGTCGTCTTCGAGGACGGACTCGCCCGCAAGAGCGAGTACCGCCGCTTCCAGATCAAGGGCTTCGCCGGGCAGGACGACGTCCGCTCGATGCACGAGGTGATCACCCGCCGCTTCCGGCGCTATCTCGCCGAGAAGGAGAAGACGGGCGAGTGGACCGACGGGGAGAACGCCGGGGCCCCTGAGATCGACGGGAACGGCGAGATCGTCGGGACCGGCGTCACCGAGGACGACGGCCGCCCCAAGAAGTTCGCCTACCCGCCCCAGCTCGTGGTCGTCGACGGTGGCGCCCCGCAGGTCGCGGCCGCCCGGCGCGCCATGGACGAGCTCGGCATCGACGACATCGCCGTGTGCGGCCTCGCCAAGCGCCTGGAGGAGGTCTGGCTGCCCGGCGACGACGACCCGGTGGTCCTGCCCCGCACCAGCGAAGGCCTGTACCTGCTCCAGCGCGTCCGTGACGAGGCCCACAGGTTCGCCATCAGCTACCAGCGCGCCAAGCGGTCCAAGCGCTTCCGCTCCAGCCCCCTGGACGACGTCCCCGGCCTCGGGGACACCCGCAAGCAGGCACTTCTGAAGCACTTCGGTTCGTTGAAGAAACTGCGATCCGCCACCATCGACCAGATCTGCGAGGTCCCGGGCATAGGCCGCAAGACGGCCGAGACGATCGCGGTGGCCCTCGCCCGCTCGGCCCCGGCCGCACCCGCCGTCAACACGGCGACTGGAGAGATCATGGAGGAGGAACCCGGCACCATGGGTTCCAGTGGGGAACCCGTGACGACGGGAGCCCCGGACGAACGACGGGGGCAGGAGACATGAATGTGAACGAGCACGACAGCCGCACAGAGCACGCCGGAGACGGAGCACAGGTGAGTACGGGCACGCCCAACGAGAAGACGCCGGTCCCGGACGCGGCCATCCCCGAGCTGGTGATCATCTCCGGCATGTCCGGAGCCGGGCGCTCCACGGCGGCGAAGTGCCTGGAGGACCTCGGCTGGTTCGTCGTCGACAACCTGCCGCCCGCCCTGATCCCCACCATGGTGGAACTCGGCGCCCGCTCCCAGGGCAACGTGGCGCGGATCGCCGTCGTCGTCGATGTCCGCGGCCGCCGCTTCTTCGACAACCTCCGCGAGTCCCTCGCCGATCTGGAGGCGAAGAACGTCACACGGCGGATCGTCTTCCTGGAGTCCTCCGACGAGGCCCTGGTCCGCCGCTTCGAGTCGGTGCGCCGCCCGCACCCCCTCCAGGGCGACGGCCGCATCGTCGACGGCATCGCCGCCGAACGCGAGCTGCTGCGCGAGCTGCGCGGCGACGCCGACCTGGTGATCGACACCTCCAGCCTCAATGTGCACGAGCTGCGCGCCAAGATGGACGCCCAGTTCGCCGGCGAGGAGGAGCCGGAGCTGCGGGCCACGGTCATGTCGTTCGGCTACAAGTACGGCCTCCCCGTCGACGCCGACCTCGTCGTCGACTGCCGCTTCCTGCCCAACCCGCACTGGGTCCCGGAGCTGCGCCCGTACACCGGCCTCAACGACGAGGTCTCCGGGTACGTCTTCAACCAGCCCGGCGCCAAGGAGTTCCTCGACCGCTACACGGAGCTCCTCCAGCTCGTCGCCACCGGCTACCGCCGCGAGGGCAAGCGCTACGTGACCATCGCCGTGGGCTGCACGGGCGGCAAGCACCGCTCGGTCGCCATGTCGGAGAAGCTGGCCGCCCGGCTCGCCGCCGAGGGCGTGGAGACGGTGGTCGTACACCGGGACATGGGACGCGAATGACACCACGTACACCGCGGCTGAGCCGGCTGCGCCGGGTGGTGCCCGACGGCAACGGCGGAAAGGGCGGGCGGCCCGCCGAGGCCCGGGGCGGCAGAGCGCGCCGCCGCGGCACCCAGCCCAAGGTCGTCGCCCTCGGCGGCGGCATGGGCCTGTCCGCCTCGCTCGCCGCGCTGCGCCGGATCACCGGCGACCTCACCGCCGTCGTCACCGTGGCCGACGACGGCGGCTCCAGCGGTCGCCTGCGCGACGAGCTCGGCGTGCTGCCGCCCGGCGACCTGCGCAAGGCGCTGGCCGCGCTGTGCGGTGACGACGACTGGGGCCAGACCTGGGCCCGGGTCATCCAGCACCGCTTCCAGTCCCACGGCGACCTGCACGAACACGCGGTCGGCAACCTGCTGATCGTCGCCCTGTGGGAACAGCTCGGCGACCACGTGCAGGCCCTCGACCTGGTCGGACGGCTGCTGGGCGCCCAGGGGCGCGTGCTGCCGATGTCCGCCGTGCCGCTGGAGCTCCAAGCCCTGGTCAAGGGCCACGACCCGGCGCGCCCGGAAGAGGTCGACACGGTCCGCGGCCAGGCGACCGTCGCCCTCACCCCGGGCGAGGTGCAGTCCGTGCACCTCGTGCCGAACGACCCGCCGGCCGTGCCCGAGGCGGTCGAGGCCGTCCTGGACGCGGACTGGGTGGTGCTCGGCCCCGGCTCCTGGTTCTCCTCGGTCATCCCGCACCTGCTCGTGCCCGAGCTGCTGGACGCGCTCAGCCAGACGAAGGCCCGCCGGGTACTCTCCCTGAACCTCGCGCCGCAGCCCGGAGAAACCGACGGCTTCTCCCCGCAGCGTCATTTGGAGGTTTTGGGACGACACGCCCCTAAACTCGCCCTGGACGTGGTGCTGGCCGACGAGGCCGCCGTGCCCGACCGCGACTCCCTGACCGATGCCGCCAAGCGGTTCGGGGCCGCGGTCGAGCTGGCGCCGGTGGCCAGACCCGACGGGACCCCGAGGCACGACCCGGAGCTGTTGGCCGCCGCGTACGACCGTATTTTTCGGATGCATGGAAGGATCGGCCCATGGCGATGACGGCAGCGGTGAAGGACGAGATCTCCCGGCTCCCCGTCACCCGGACCTGCTGCAGAAAGGCGGAGGTCTCCGCCATCCTGCGGTTCGCCGGCGGCCTCCACCTGGTGAGCGGTCGGATCGTGATCGAGGCGGAGCTGGACACGGCGATGGCGGCCCGCCGCCTCAAGCGGGACGTCCTGGAGATCTTCGGCCACAGCTCCGAACTGATCGTGATGGCTCCGGGCGGGCTGCGCCGCGGCTCGCGCTACGTCGTACGGGTGGTGGCGGGCGGCGACCAGCTCGCGCGCCAGACCGGCCTGGTCGACGGGCGCGGCCGCCCGATCCGCGGCCTGCCGCCGCAGGTGGTCTCGGGGGCCACCTGCGACGCCGAGGCCGCCTGGCGTGGCGCCTTCCTGGCGCACGGCTCGCTCACCGAGCCCGGCCGCTCCTCCTCCCTGGAGGTGACGTGCCCGGGGCCCGAGGCCGCGCTCGCCCTGGTCGGCGCCGCCCGCCGGCTGTCGATCGCCGCGAAGGCCCGCGAGGTGCGCGGGGTGGACCGGGTCGTCGTCCGGGACGGTGACGCGATCGGCGCCCTGCTGACGCGCCTCGGCGCGCACGAGTCGGTGCTGGCCTGGGAGGAGCGCCGGATGCGCCGCGAGGTGCGCGCCACGGCGAACCGGCTCGCCAACTTCGACGACGCCAACCTTCGGCGCTCCGCCCGCGCGGCCGTCGCCGCGGGCGCCCGGGTGCAGCGCGCCCTGGAGATCCTCGCCGACGACGTGCCCGAGCACCTGGCCGCCGCGGGCCGGCTGCGCATGGAGCACAAGCAGGCCTCCCTGGAGGAGCTGGGCGCGCTCGCCGACCCGCCGCTGACCAAGGACGCGGTCGCCGGCCGGATCCGCCGCCTGCTGGCCATGGCCGACAAGCGCGCCTCCGACCTCGGCATCCCGGGCACGGAGGCGAACCTCAGCGAGGAGCTGGCCGACAACCTGGTGGGCTGATCCCACACGACGTCAAGAAGCCGGTGCCGGAGCCCACTTGGGTGACCGGCACCGGCTTCTGCGTGTCGCTGAGGCACCCTTGACTCGATCATGGTCTGTCATGAGCCTGGCATCTGTTCGCCGCTGTGGCGGACCCACGCTAGGGGAGTTCATGAGACGAAGAGCGAGATCGATCCTCGCTGTCGGCGCGCTCCTGATCGGCGGAGCGAGCTTCGCACCCATCGCCCAGGCAGAGCCGGGCAGTCCGGCCTCGACCGACCCGGACGAGGTCAAGGTGTTCCGCGCCGAGGTCACCCGGCAGCAGGTACCCCTGCTGCTGGCCGCCGGCCAGGACGGCCACGAACTGAGCGAGCGGGTACCCGAGAAGGGCACCGCGACCGTCGAGGCCTACCTGACGGACCAGCAGGCGAAGAAGCTGGAGAAACAGGGCGTCGGCCTCACCGAGCACAAGGTCTCCGCCCGGGCCGAGGCCCGCGTCGAGGACGCCGCCGAGGGCGTGTTCCGCCCGTACAGCGGCAAGGGCGGCCTGCGGGAGGAACTCCTGCGGACCGCGCAGGAGAACCCGGACCTCACCAAGGTCGTCTCCATCGGCAGGACCATCAAGGGCCAGGACATCCTCGCGCTGAAGCTCACCAAGGGCGCGAAGAAGACGAAGGACGGCTCCAAGCCCTCCGTCCTCTACATGTCCAACCAGCACGCGCGCGAGTGGATCACGCCGGAGATGACCCGGCGCCTGATGCACCACTACCTGGACAACTACAAGAAGGACCGGCGCGTCAAGAAGATCGTCGACTCCACCGAACTGTGGTTCCTGCTGTCGGCCAACCCCGACGGCTACGACTACACCTTCGCCGACCCCGCCAACCGCCAGTGGCGCAAGAACCTGCGGGACGTCAACGGCGACGGCACCATCTCCACCGGCGACGGCGTCGACCTCAACCGCAACTTCGCCTACAAGTGGGGCTACGACGACGAGGGCTCGTCCCCCAACCCCACCAGCCAGACCTACCGCGGCGCCGGCCCGGCCTCCGAGCCGGAGACCAAGGCCCTGGACGCCTTCCAGAAGCGGATCGGCTTCACCTACGGCATCAACTACCACTCCGCCGCCGAACTCCTCCTCTACGGGGTCGGCTGGCAGGTGGCCACCCACACGCCGGACGACGTCGTGTACAAGGCGCTCGCCGGTACGCCCGACAACTCCGCGATCCCCGGCTACCACCCGCAGCTCTCCTCCGAGCTGTACACCACCAACGGCGAGGCGGACGGCCACGCGGCGAACGTCAACGGCCTGGCGATGTTCACCCCCGAGATGTCGACCTGCCAGACCGCCTCGAACCTCGACCCGAACGACCCGTGGAAGGCGGCCGACTGCCAGTCGGTCTTCACCTTCCCGGACGACGAGAAGCTGATCCAGCAGGAGTACGCCAAGAACGTCCCGTTCGCGCTCTCCGTCGCCGAGTCCGCCGCCCGTCCGGACCGGCCGTCGTCGTCGGTCGGCCTGAACGCCGCCGACTTCACCCCGGCCGCGTTCGGCACGTCGTACTCCCGCGGCGCCGACCAGGAGGTCTCCGTCGTCGTACGGAAGTCCGTGCGCGACAAGGAGCTCAAGTACCGCGTCAACGGCGGCCGCACCGAGGACATGGCGCTCAAGCCCTGGAAGGGCGGCGAGACCTACGGCGGTGATGACAACCTCTACTTCGACGAGTACCGGGCGAAGGTCAAGGACGGGGACCCGGGCGACCGGGTCGAGGTGTGGTTCACCGGCGAGGCGAAGAACGGCAAGAAGCTCTCCAGCGAGCGCTTCACCTACACCGTCGCCGAGCGGCCCCGGGCGAACACCCTCGTCGTCGCCGAGGAGGGCGCTGCCGCCACCCAGGCACAGACGTACGTGGACGCGCTCAAGGCGAGCGGCCGCAAGGCGGTCGTCTGGGACGTCGCCGAGCACGGCGCGCCGGACGCGCTGGGCGTGCTGAGCCACTTCGACACCGTCGTCCACTACACGGGCGCGAACGTCCCGGGGGTCGCCACCCAGCTCCAGCTGCGGGCCTTCCTCAACGAGGGCGGCCGGCTGATCGAGGCCGGTGAGCAGGCCGGCGGCAACGTCGATCTCGGCGGCGCGCTGTCGAACGACTTCAGCCAGTACTACCTGGGCGCCTACACCCGCACCGCCACCCCGGGCGCCACCGGCTTCACCGGCTCCGGCGAGCTGGGCGGCGTCACCAGCCCGCTGGGCGCGGCACTCGGCAACCCACTGGACAAGGCCGGCACCTACAGCGTCACCTCCGACGAACTGGGGACCGACGTCTTCCCGCAGTTCGCGAGCAAGGGCGCCGGGCAGTTCGCCGGCACGGTCAACCCCTACGGTCCCTACGCGGGCTCGTCGATGGCCGCCGCCGTCCACACCAACGACGCCTACAAGCGCCTCACGCGCACCGTCGACCTCACCGGCACCACCGCGTCCGAGCGGCCGGCCCTGCGCACCCAGCTCCTCTGGGACACCGAGTCCGGCTACGACCACGCCATCGTCGAGGCCCGCACCGCGGGCGCCGACGACTGGACGACCCTCCCCGAGACGGGCGGCGCCACCGGAACGGCCGTTCCGGCGGAGTGCCAGGCCGGGTACTACGTCAACGAGCACCCCTGGCTGAAGCACTACCTCACCGTGGCGGACGACGGCTGCACCGCGACCGGTACCACCGGCGCCTGGAACAGCCTCACCGGCACCTCCAACGGCTGGCAGCAGGTGAACTTCGACCTGAGCGCCTACGCCGGCAAGACGGTCGAGATCTCGATCGGCTACGTCACCGACCCGGGCAGCGGCGGACGCGGCGTCCTCGCCGACGACGCCTCGCTCGTCGTCGGCGGCACGGCGAAGGAGACCGAGGGCTTCGAGACATCGCTCGGCGCCTGGAAGGTCACCGGACCGCCCGAGGGCAGCCCGGCCGTCCTCAAGGACTGGGCCCGCACCGGCGCCCTGTTCCAGACGTACGGCGCGGTCACCACGGACGACACCGTGCTGCTGGGCTTCGGCCTGGAGCACGTCACCGCGGCGGCCGACCGGACGGCACTGATGAGAAAGGCGCTCGCCTCCCTGGACGGGTGACATCCCTGGTCAACGGGGAACTCGTGCGCTAGCGAAATCGAGTGATTGTGCTCGCGGCCGTGGGCGGTCCGTACCCCTACTGGCGGGTACGGACCGCCCTGCCGTGTATGAGGCATCTGGATGTCACCACCGCCGCTTCAGGGAGGTAGGGTCGTAGGCGGTCGGGGACATCCCAAACAGAGCTCGCCGGCACTTCATGGCCGGCGTACCAACGAGGAGATCGGTTCGTGACGATCCGCGTAGGCATCAACGGCTTCGGCCGCATCGGTCGTAACTACTTCCGCGCGCTGCTGGAGCAGGGTGCAGACATCGAGATCGTGGCTGTCAACGACCTGGGTGACACCGCGACCACCGCCCACCTGCTGAAGTACGACACGATCCTGGGCCGCCTCAAGCAGGAGGTCACCCACACCGCCGACACGATCACGGTCGACGGCAAGACCATCAAGGTCCTGGCCGAGCGCAACCCCGCCGACATCCCGTGGGGCGAGCTGGGCGTCGACATCGTCATCGAGTCGACGGGCATCTTCACCAAGAAGGCCGACGCCGAGAAGCACCTCGCCGGTGGCGCGAAGAAGGTCCTCATCTCGGCTCCGGCCAAGGACGAGGACGTCACCATCGTGATGGGCGTCAACCAGGACAAGTACGACCCGGCGAACCACCACGTCATCTCCAACGCCTCCTGCACCACCAACTGTGTGGCGCCGATGGCGAAGGTCCTCGACGAGAACTTCGGCATCGTCAAGGGCCTGATGACGACGGTGCACGCGTACACCAACGACCAGCGCATCCTGGACTTCCCGCACAAGGACCTGCGTCGCGCGCGTGCCGCCGCCGAGAACATCATTCCGACCACCACGGGTGCCGCCAAGGCCACCGCACTGGTGCTGCCGCAGCTCAAGGGCAAGCTGGACGGCATCGCCATGCGCGTCCCGGTCCCGACCGGCTCGGTCACCGACCTCGTCCTGGAGCTGGGCCGCGAGGTCACCAAGGAAGAGGTCAACGCCGCCTTCCAGAAGGCGGCCGAGGGCGAGCTGAAGGGCATCCTCGAGTACACCGAGGACCCGATCGTCTCCTCCGACATCGTGAACGCGCCGGCGTCCTGCACCTTCGACTCCTCCCTGACCATGGTCCAGGAGGGCAAGAACGTGAAGGTCATCGGCTGGTACGACAACGAGTGGGGCTACTCCAACCGCCTCGTGGACCTTACGGTCTTCGTCGGCAACCAGCTCTGATCAACCCAGCAGGCACGTCCATGTGAGAGCAGGGCTCGGGCGGCGCGAGGACGCGCCGTCCGAGCCCTGACTCACGTACAGATCAGAGCTGTTCGATCACGAGCGCTTCCGAGCGATCACGAGCTCTTTCAGGAGTCCCCTTCATGAAGACGATCGACGAACTCCTCTCCGAGGGAGTTGCGGGCAAGCGGGTCTTCGTCCGCGCCGACCTGAACGTGCCGCTGGACGGCACGCGCATCACCGACGACGGCCGCATCCGCGCCGTGCTGCCCACGGTCAAGGCCCTCGCCGACGCCGGTGCCCGGGTCGTCGTCGCTTCCCACCTGGGCCGCCCCAAGGGCGCCCCGGACCCGGCCTTCTCCCTCGCCCCGGCCGCCGCGCGCCTCGGGGAACTCCTCGGGGCGGACGTCGCCTTCGCGACCGACACGGTCGGCGAGTCCGCCCGGACCACCGTCGCCGGCCTCGCCGACGGCCGGGTCGCGGTCGTGGAGAACCTGCGCTTCAACGCCGGCGAGACCAGCAAGGACGACGCCGAGCGCGGCGCCTTCGCCGACCGGCTCGCCGCTCTCGCGGACGTCTACGTCGGTGACGGTTTCGGCGCGGTGCACCGCAAGCACGCCTCCGTCTTCGACCTCCCGGCCCGGCTGCCGCACTACGCCGGCTACCTCATCGCCACCGAGGTCGGCGTCCTGAAGAAGCTCACCGACGACGTCAAGCGGCCCTACGCCGTCGTCCTGGGCGGCGCCAAGGTCTCCGACAAGCTCGCCGTCATCGACCAGCTCCTCGGCAAGGCCGACCGTCTGCTCATCGGCGGTGGCATGGTCTTCACCTTCCTCAAGGCCAAGGGCCACGAGATCGGCTCGTCCCTGGTCCAGGAGGACCAGCTCCCGGTCGTCCGCGAGTACATCGAGCGCGCCGAGAAGAACGGCGTCGAGCTGGTCCTGCCCGTGGACGTCGTGGTCGCGCCGGAGTTCCCGGACCTCAAGACCAAGGCCCCGGCCAATCCCAGCACGGTCGCCGCGGACGCCATGCCGGCCGGCCAGATGGGTCTGGACATCGGACCCGAGTCCCGCAAGCTGTACGCCTCGAAGATCGCCGACGCCGCCACCGTCTTCTGGAACGGCCCCATGGGCGTCTTCGAGCACCCCGATTTCGCCGAGGGCACCAAGGCGGTCGCCCAGGCTCTCCTCGACTCCCAGGCCTTCACGGTGGTCGGTGGTGGCGACTCCGCCGCCGCCGTCCGCATCCTGGGCTTCGACGAGAACGCATTCGGCCACATCTCGACCGGTGGCGGCGCCTCCCTCGAATACCTCGAGGGCAAGACGCTCCCCGGCCTCGCCGCACTGGAGGACTGACCCTTTATGAGCACGCGCACGCCGCTGATGGCGGGCAACTGGAAGATGAACCTCAACCACCTCGAGGCCATCGCGCACGTCCAGAAGCTCGCCTTCGCCCTGGCCGACAAGGACTACGAGGCCGTCGAGGTCGCCGTCCTGCCGCCCTTCACCGACCTGCGCTCCGTGCAGACTCTGGTCGACGGCGACAAGCTCAAGATCAAGTACGGCGCCCAGGACATCTCGGCGCACGACAGCGGTGCCTTCACCGGCGAGATCTCCGGCCCGATGCTGGCCAAGCTGAAGTGCACGTACGTCGCCATCGGCCACAGTGAGCGCCGCCAGTACCACGCCGAGACCGACGAGCTGGTGAACGCCAAGGTCAAGGCCGCCTACAAGCACGGTCTGACCCCGATCCTGTGCGTCGGTGAGGAGCTGGAGGTCCGCGAGGCGGGCAACCACGTCTCCCACACCCTCGCCCAGGTCGAGGGCGGTCTGAAGGACCTCCCCGCCGAGCAGGCCGAGACCGTCGTGATCGCCTACGAGCCCGTCTGGGCCATCGGCACCGGCAAGGTCTGCGGCGCCGAGGACGCCCAGGAGGTCTGCGCGGCGATCCGCGGCAAGATCGCCGAGCTGTACTCGCAGGACCTGGCCGACAAGGTCCGCATCCAGTACGGCGGCTCGGTCAAGGCCGGCAACGTCGCGGAGATCATGGCCCAGGCCGACATCGACGGCGCCCTGGTCGGCGGCGCGTCGCTGGACGCCGACGAGTTCGTCAAGATCGTGCGCTTCCGCGACCAGTGAGTATGCGGTAGCGGCGATCCGTCGTACCCTTGCGGGGTCCAGCGCTGTGCTGGGCCCCGCGTCGTCATCCGAATCCGAGGAAGTTGGTCCAGCCGTGGTTTTGGGGTTCTCGATCGCCCTGATCGTCTTCAGCCTGCTGCTGATGCTGCTGGTGCTGATGCACAAGGGGAAGGGCGGCGGCCTCTCCGACATGTTCGGCGGCGGCATGCAGTCCTCCGTCGGCGGCTCCTCGGTCGCCGAGCGCAACCTCGACCGGATCACCGTCGTGATCGGTCTGCTGTGGTTCGCGTGCATCGTCGTGCTCGGCATCCTGATGAAGGTGAACAACTGACCGAGCCGCGGTCCGCACGGAACTTGCACGTAAGGCCCCATGTTCGGTACGCGCAGCACAGCGCGGCCTATCATGGGGCTTGCGTCTAGGTGTGAGGGTTGTAACTCCAATCACTGGACGCGCGTTGGGCCTTACGTAGACTGAGGCGCTCGCAGCGAAGCGGAACGCCGACTCGCTTCGCGGCACCATCACGCAGGGAGTTACGACCGTGGCAAGTGGCAACGCGATCCGGGGAAGCCGGGTCGGGGCGGGGCCGATGGGCGAGGCCGAGCGCGGCGAGTCCGCGCCGCGGCTGCGCATCTCCTTCTGGTGCTCCAACGGACACGAGACCCAGCCGAGCTTCGCCAGCGACGCGCAGGTGCCCGATACCTGGGACTGTCCCCGCTGCGGCTTTCCGGCAGGCCAGGACCGGGACAACCCCCCGGCCCCGCCGCGCACCGAGCCCTACAAGACGCACCTGGCGTACGTGCGTGAGCGGCGCAGCGATGCCGACGGCGAGGCCATCCTCGCCGAGGCGCTCGCCAAACTGCGGGGCGAGATCTAGAAGTCGAGACCGGCCGGGCACCAGCAGGTGCCCGGCCGGAGCTGCCTCCCCGCCTGCACCGCCGACCGATTGTCAGTGGTGCCCTCTACGGTTTGTGCATCGGACGAACCATGAGGGGGAGCGGTGGCGACGGTCGAGGTGGGGAGCAGCGCTCCGCCCGCATGGCGCGGAGGCTTCGGACGGCTGTGGAGCGCCGCCGTGCTGTCCAGCTTCGGCGACGCGCTGCGGACAGCGGCGCTGCCCCTGCTGGCCGTCACCCTGACCGACGATCCGCTGCTCATCGCCTCCGTCACGGCCTGCGGCTATCTGCCCTGGATCGTCTTCGGCCTGCTCGGCGGGGCCGTCGCCGACCGGGTCGACCAGCGGCGGGCCATGTGGATGGTCGACGCCTTACGCGGGCTGCTGGTCGCCGCCTTCGCGGTCGCCGTCGCGCTCGGCCACGCCTCGATCGGTCTGCTGATCGTGCTGGCCTTGGCACTGACCACCCTCCAGACCCTCTTCGACAACGCGGCGACCGCGCTGCTGCCCGCCCTGGTCGACCGGGACGGGCTGGGCAGCGCCAACGCCCGGCTGATGACCGGCCAGCGCATCGCCGGCGGCCTGCTCGGCGGGCCCGTCGTGCCGCTGCTGCTGGCGGCCGGGGTGGCGGTGCCGTTCGCGGCGGACGCGGTGACCTTCCTGGTGGCCGCCGCGTTGATCGCCACGCTCCCGGTCGCCGCGCCGGACCGCGAGCCGAGGCCGGCGGGCAGCACCCTGCGGCGGGAGATCGCCGAGGGACTGCGCGTCCTGACCCGCGACAAGGCCCTGCGCGGACTGTGCACCGCCACCGCCCTGTGCAACATCGGCATGGGCGCCCTCATCGCCACCCTCGTGATCCTGGTGACCGGCTGGCTCGACGCGGGCAACGCCGGGTACGCGGTGGCGACGACCGCCTACACCGTCGGCAGCCTGGCCGGGGGAGCGGCCGGCGGCCGGCTCGTCGCCCGCTTCGGACGGATGCGCCTGGTGCTCGTCGCCGGGACGGCGCAGACCGCAGCCCTCCTCGTCATGGGCTCGGTGCGCAGCATGGTCGCGCTGGGGGCCGCCCTGGCCGTCCTCGGGTTCATGGGCATGGTGTGGAACGTCAACACCACGACGCTGATGCAGCAGCGCAGCCCCGCCGAGCTGCTGGGCCGGGTGAGCTCCGCCTTCCGCACGCTCGCGATCGCGGGCACACCCCTGGGCGCGCTGCTGGGCGGAGCCGTCGCCGGCGCCTGGGGGGAGAACACCCCGGCGCTGCTCGCGGCCGCCTTCTTCGTCCTGTCCGTCATCGCGCTGATACCCGCGCGCCGGTCGGACGTACCTGTTGTTGCGCCGGACGACGGCGCGACGACAGGCCACGGCAACCGCTGATCAATTAGGTTGGACCGGCAGCGGGGCAGGTACGCGGCAGCACAGGCAGGCAAGGAAGAAGGCTGAAGTCCGAGATGAACGCAGACGGCCGTACCAGGCTCAACCAGACGCCCGAGTGGACGGCACTGACCAAGCACCGCGAGGAGTTGGGGCACATCCGGCTGCGCGAGCTGTTCGCCGCCGACCCCGGCCGCGGCAGCGCGTACACCCTTCGGGTGGGAGACCTGTACGTCGACTACTCCAAGCACCTCGTCACCGACGACACCCTGCGGCTGCTGCGCGAACTGGCCGCCGCCACCGATGTCTTCGGGCTCCGGGACGCCATGTTCCGCGGTGAGAAGATCAACACGACCGAGGACCGGGCCGTTCTGCACACCGCGCTGCGCGCCCCGCGGGACGCGGTGATCGAGGTCGACGGCGAGAACGTCGTGCCCGATGTGCACGCCGTGCTCGACAAGATGGCGGACTTCGCGGACCGGGTGCGCTCCGGCGAGTGGACCGGCCACACCGGCAAGCCGATCCGCAACGTCGTCAACATCGGCATCGGCGGCTCCGACCTCGGCCCGGCGATGGCCTACGAGGCGCTGCGGGCCTTCACCGACCGCTCGCTGACGGTGCGTTTCGTGTCGAACGTGGACGGCTCCGACCTGCACGAGGCGGTACGGGACCTGGACCCGGCTCAGACGCTGTTCGTCATCGCCTCCAAGACCTTCACCACGATCGAGACGGTCACCAACGCCACGTCCGCGCGCTCCTGGCTGCTGGACGCGCTCGCCGAGGAGGCCGCCGTCGCCCGGCACTTCGTGGCGCTGTCGACGAACGCGGAGAACGTCGCCGAGTTCGGCATCGACACGGCCAACATGTTCGAGTTCTGGGACTGGGTCGGCGGCCGCTACTCGTACGACTCCGCGATCGGCCTGTCCCTGATGATCGCGATCGGCCCGGACCGCTTCCGGGAGATGCTCGACGGCTTCCGCATCGTCGACGAGCACTTCCGGACGGCGCCCGCCGAGTCCAACGTGCCGCTGCTGCTGGGTCTGCTGGGCATCTGGTACGGCAACTTCCACGACGCCCAGTCGCACGCGGTCCTGCCCTACAGCCACTACCTGTCCAAGTTCACCGCCTACCTCCAGCAGCT
>NZ_JBEZWN010000020.1:0-117753 GCF_040637495.1 Streptomyces sp. NPDC029044 | reverse complement strand
CCGAGGGGAGCACACCCAGCACGTCGAGACCTGACGCGGCATCCCGGCCCGGCGGGACCCCGCCCGCGGGCGGTGACCATCAGGGCCGGTCGCTGTCGCGGACACCCCTAGGGGGTGGTGCGCGCCGCGCAGTCGATGTCCCGCGCGGGCAGCCGACCCGTCGCGAGGTAGGAGTTGACCGCGCCGTCGGCACAAGCCGACCCGTAGACGCCGTACACCGCGTGCTGGTCGGCCCCCTCCAGGGTGACCAGACGCGAGGAAGGCCACCTCCCGCGGACGGCCTCGGCGCCGTCGTAGTAGGTCCGCGGGTCCCCGGTGGCGTTCACCAGCAGGGCCGGCAGGTCGTCACGGATCCGCGTCGGACGCTCCCGCGGCCGGTCCCAGAACGCGCACGGGTTGATGTTGGCGGTGACGGGCGCGAAGAGCGGGTCCCCGGCCCGGGTGCGCTCGACGTCGCGCCAGTACACCCCGGGATCACGCGGCGCGGCGTTGTCGCCGCAGATGATCGCCGTCTGCGCGCTGCCGTAGGGCGAGTCGGTGCCGGTGAGCACGAACTCCAGGACCCCGGCCAGCCACGGCGACGGCGTCACCCGCTCTCCCCGCGAGGCCCGCAGCATGTCCCGCACGCCCTCGGCGAAGTCTCCGTAGGCGGCGGCGTTGTGCTGCGAGAGGCCGTTGAGGGCGACGAGGGGCAGGACGTGCCCGTCCAGCCGGTGCTCGCCGAGCCGCAGCGGGGTGCGGGCTGCGGCGGCCCGGACCCGCTCCACCGTGGCCAGCACCTCGCCGCGCGTACGGCCCAGCCCGTAGGCCGTGTCGCGGGCGGCGGCCCAGGAGGCCCAGCCCCCCAGGGCCTGGTGGTTGGCCGGCTCGGTGCCCCGCCACAGCCGGGCGCTGTAGCGGTCCGGGTCGATCACACCGTCCAGGACGACCCGGTCCGTGCGGCCCCGGAACATCGAGGCGTACACCTCGCCGAGGTAACTGCCGTACGAGTAGCCCAGGTAGGAGATCCGGCGTTCGCCGAGCGCGGCCCGCACGACGTCCATGTCGCGGGCGGTGTTGCGGGTGGTGGCGTGGGGGAGCGCATCGCCCGCGTGGGCCCGGCAGCGGTCGGCGAGGTTCTTCGAGAAGGCCGCCATGCGGTCGAAGCCCGCCCGGTCCTCACCCGCACCGCGCCAGGCCGATCCGGTCGGCCAGCGGCAGTCCAGCGGGGTGCTGCGGCCTATGAAGCGCGGGTCGACACCGACGAGGTCGTACCGCGCGGCCACGTCCTTCATCGCGTCGCGCACCCAGGGCGGATCGCCGAGCGAGGGGCCGCCGGGGCCGCCGCCGTTGAGGAGCAGGGGACCGACGCGGCGGGCGGTGTCCGTGGCGCGGATCCGGGAGATCGCCACGGTGATCGTCCGGCCGCCGGGGTCGGAGTAGTCCAGCGGTACGGTCACGTCGGCGCAGCGGGCGCCCGCCTGCTTCAGTTCCTTGCCGGTGGTGTCGTCGGGCCCGAGCACGCAGCTCTTCCAGGCGAGGTGCTGCCGGTGGTAGCGGGCGAGAGGATCCGGGGCCGCCTCGGCCGTGGCGGGCAGTGCGGTGAAGGCCAGTGCGGCGGTCGTCAGGGCGAGGACGGCTCTTGTCGCGGTTCCCGGGGAACGGGATAACACGTGGGGGTCCTTTCTGTCGCCGGTGTCCCTCGGCAGGCAGGCAGGAGCATGCCGAAGAGGGTGCTGTGCGACAGAACGGTAGGGACGGCCCGCCGTACGATCACTCCGGCTGGCAGCCGGTTCGTGGTGGGGTCAGCCCTAGCGGCGAGGTGGTGGAATGCCGTTTCCGCAACGGGGCTCAGGCCCGGATCTCCGCCCCGAGCTGGGGCGATGCTCGGGAAGACCTTGTGCAGGTCGTCGCAGGGGGGTTGTCCAGACATTCTCTCGCGCCTAGGGTCCCTTCCGAGTGCAAGCGCTTTCCAAGCGCGTGTCAGCAGGCTGTCCGAGGAGCGCCGCATGTCCTTGTCCCCCACCCGCCGCCGCGTGGCCGTCGTCGGCACCGGAGCCATCGTCAGCGGCAGCCATCTGCCCGCGCTGCGGGCCCACTCCGACAGGGTGGAACTGGTGGCCGCCGTCGACGTGGACCTGGAGCGCCTCGACGCCTTCCGCGAGCTGGCCGGTGAGCAGGTCGCCGGGTACACCTCGGTGGACGCGATGCTGGACGCCGTCCGTCCCGACCTGGTCCTGATCGGGACGCCGCCCTCCCTGCACCGCGACCAGACGGTGGCCGCGCTGAAGGCGGGCGCCTGGGTGCTGTGCGAGAAGCCGCTGACCCTGTCGCTCGCCGAGTACGACGAGATCGCCGCGGCCGAGGAGGCCTCCGGCGCCTACGCGGCGGTCGTCTTCCAGCACCGTTACGGCTCCGGCGCCGTACACGCCCGCGAGCTGATCACCAGCGGTGAGCTGGGTGCCCCGCTGGTCGCGCACTGCCAGACGACCTGGCACCGGGACGCCGCGTACTACGCGGTGCCGTGGCGCGGGAAGTGGGCCAGCGAGGGCGGCGGTCCGACCATGGGCCACGGCATCCACCAGTACGACCTCCTCCTGCACCTGCTCGGTGAGTGGGAGGAGATCCGGGCCATGGCCGCGCGCCTGGTGCACGACACCGAGAGCGAGGACGTCTCCACCGCCCTGGTGCGGTTCCGTGGCGGCGCCCTCGCGACCGTCGTCAACAGCGTGCTCTCCCCGGACGAGGTGAGCCGCATCCGCATCGACTGCGCGGACGCCACGGTCGAGCTCACCCATCTGTACGGCCACGGCAACGACAGCTGGGCCTACACCCCGGCCCCGCACGTGGCCTCCGAGCGCACCACGGCCTGGCGCACCCCCGCCGCCGACGTGCCCAGCTCGCACACCGCGCAGCTGGGCACACTCCTGGACGCCTACGACAACGGCACCCGGCCCCCGGGCAGCGGCCGCGACGCCCGCGCCACGCTGGAGTTCGCCGCCGCCCTCTACAAGGCGGCGTTCACCGGCGGTTCGGTGCACGCGGGGGAGATCGGCCCCGGCGACCCCTTCTACGAGGCCATGCACGGCGAGTACCCCGACTGGGCCCCCAAGGAGCGCGCATGACCATCCGCGTCACCCACACGCACGGCGAGGACATCGCCGTCACCGCAGGCGGCACGGAGATCCTCCGCTACGTCTACCGCCCCGACCCGGACCCCTTCGAGTCCCGCAAGCCCTACGCCCACCCGGTGCGCACCCTCTCGGGCCGCACGGTCACCGGCTACCGCCCGAACGACCACCGCTGGCACAAGGGCCTCCAGATGACCGCGAGTCATCTGTCCGGCCAGAACTTCTGGGGCGGCAACTGCTACGTCCACGGCCAGGGCTACCTCCCCCTGCCCGAGCGTGTCGGCTCCATGCGGCACGACGGCTTCGCGGACTTCACCGTCGAGGACGACCGCCTCGCCTTCAGAGAGAACCTCACCTGGATCGAGAACGGCGGCGAGGAGTGGGCGCGCGAGGTGCGCGGCCTGACCGTCCACTCGGTGGACGAGGAGGCCGGTTCCTGGGCCCTCGACTGGTCGATCCGCCTCACCAACACCCGTTCCGCACCGCTGGTCTTCGGCTCTCCGACCACCGCGGGCCGCGAGATGGCCGGCTACACCGGGCTCCAGTGGCGCGGCCCGCGCGACTTCACCGGCGGCACGGTCTTCGCCCCGGACACCGACGCCGACGCGGGCAAGCTGATGGGCACCCAGGGCCCCTGGCTCGCCTTCACCACCGAGCACGACGACGTCGACGGCCACTCCACCCTGGTCTTCGCGCACGCTCCCGAGAACCTCGACGCGGCTTCCCCGGTCCACGAGTCGCACTGGTTCGTCCGCTCCGAGCCCTTCCCGACGGTGGCGTTCTCCTGGGCGTTCTTCGAGGAGTTCGAACTGCCGCCCGGCGAGTCCTTCGCCTACCGCTACCGGCTGGTGGTGGCCGACGGCGCCTGGGACCGCGACCGGGTCGGCACCCACCTGGAGGGCCTGGCGTGGTGAGCGGGACGGAGCATGCCGCACTCCCGCACCCGCTGCCCGGCGCGATCGGCCTGTCGCACCTCAGCGCCTACGACTGGGAGGCCGCCGACGGCGTCTGCGGCGGCAGCCCGCACCTGCACCTGGTGTGCACGGAGGCGTACGTCGTCACCGGCGGCCGGGGCGCGGTCCAGACGCTGAGCCCCGACGGCTACCGGGACATCCCCCTCGAAGCCGGCTCGATCGCCTGGTTCACACCGGGCACCGTGCACCGCATGGTGCAGGGCGGCGATCTGCGCATCACCGTGCTGATGCAGAACAGCGGCCTGCCCGAGGCCGGGGACGCCGTGTTCACCTTCCCGCCCGAAGTGCTCGCCGACCCCGACCGGTACGCCGCGGCGGCTGCCCTGCCGCCCGGCACCGGGCCGGAGACGGCGGCGGCCGCGCGGCGCCGCAGGGACCTGGCCGTCGAGGGCTACCTCGGGCTGCGCGAGGCCCTCGTGGCCGGCGACAACGGCCCGTACCTGGAGTTCCAGAGCGCCGCCGCCCGGCTCGTGCGCGACAAGGTGCCCACCTGGCGCAAGCTGTGGCGGGAGGGCGCCCTGGCCACGGCGGAGCGCACCGGCGCCCAGCTCGACGCCCTGGCCGCGGGCGATCCCGCCCACCTCGGCGAGGCCACCGCGTACGAGGCCGCGCCCACCCGGCTCGGCGGCTTCGGCATGTGCGGCCGGCGTGACGAGTACGCGCTGCCGGGCACGACGCTGCCGTACCAGGGGGAGTAGCAGCAGGGGGCGCGAGGGGACCGGAAAGGGATCCGAGGGGGAACTGAGGGGGGCTCAACCGAAACTCCGTATCGGGAGGAGTGATCTCGGCATGCCCGGAAACAGGACAAAGGGGTTCTGCGCGTCGGCCGTCGCACTGGCACTGTGTGCGGTGCTGGCGGGCTGCGGAGGATCCGGGGAGTCCGCAGGCGGCGGCAAGGTGGTGCTGCGCTACACGTGGTGGGGCAACCCCGACCGCGCGGAACGCACCGAGCGGGCCGTCGCGCTGTTCGAGCAACAGCATCCGAACGTCGACGTGACGACGTCGTTCTCCGGCTACGACGCCTACAAGCAGAAACTCGCCACCCAGGCCGCCGGCGGTGACGCCCCGGACGTGATGCAGCTGGACTACCGCCAGATCGACCAGTACGCCTCCGGCGGAGTCCTGCTCGACCTCGCGCGACAGAAGTCCGTCCTGCGCACCTCCGAGATCGACCCGGGTCTGCTCGCCACCGGCCGTGTCGACGACGTCCAGTACGCGATCCCGCAGGGCCGCGGCACCGAGACCGTCGCCTACGACGTCCGGACCTGGAAGAAGTCGGGCGTCCCGCTGCCCGGCGAGAGCTGGACCTGGAGCGAGTGGGCGGACACGATGCGTGCCCTCGCGCGGAAGACCGGCAAGCCGGGGGCGACCGACCCCGGTCAGAGCGAGGACGCCTTCGAGGTCTGGCTGCGCGGCCAGGGCAAGGCCCTCTACACCAAGGGCGGCGGACTCGGCTTCACCGCCGCCGACCTCACCCGCTGGTGGACCTTCACCGACGCACTGCGCCGTGAGGGCGCCGTCTCGCCCGCCGAGCAGACCACCCAGCTCGACGGCTCCGTCGAGAACACCCCGCTGGGACGCGGCACATCCGTCACCGACGCCAACTGGGACGCCCCGGCCAGCGGCTTCGTCGCCCTGATACCGACCGGCGTCGCCCTCGCGCCCATGCCGTCCGGCGAGGACGGCACGCCCGGCCAGTACTTCAAGCCGTCCATGTTCCTGGGCGTCTCGGCCGACACGGGCCACCCGAAGGAGGCGGCGCAGCTCGTCGACTTCCTGATCAACGACCGGGAGGCCGCGAAGATCCTCGGCGCGAGCCGCGGCATCCCCGTCAACGAGACGATCCGCGACGAGACCGGCCCGCAGCTCAAGGACTTCGACAAGACCATCGCCGACTTCCAGGCCTCGCTGGAGGGCAAGCTCAAGGACCCGCCCCAGGCCCCGCCCTCGGGCGACAACGCCCTCCAGAGCACCTTCCAGCGCGACTACGACCAGGTCTCCTACGCGCGCATGTCGCCCCGCGAGGCGGCCGAGAACTACGTCACCGAGGCGAAGGCGGAGCTGAGGTCATGACCACCACCGCGATCCCCCCGGAGGCGAGGCACGCCCCGGCCGCCGCCCCGAAGCGCCGCCCCCGGCGTGAACGCGAGGGCGCCGCCTGGGTGTTCCTCTCGCCCTGGGTGCTCGGCGCGATCGTCCTGACACTGCTGCCGATGGCCGTGTCGCTGTACCTGTCGTTCACCGACTACGACCTGTTCACCCCGCCGAAGTGGGTGGGCCTGCGCAACTACGCGCAGATGTTCACCGAGGACCCGCGGTACTGGCGCTCGGTCGTGACGACCCTGACGTACGTCCTCGTCGCCGTGCCCCTGCAACTCGCCCTCGCCCTGGCCGTAGCCCTCGCCCTGAAGGGCATGAAGCGCGGCAAGGGCTTCTACCGCTCCGCGTTCTACGCCCCCTCCCTGCTCGGCGCGTCCATGTCCATCGCGCTCGTCTGGCGGGCGGTCTTCAACGACGGCGGCACGGTCGACAACCTGCTCGGCACCGGCGGCTGGGTCAACAAGCCCGGCTGGGCACTGCTGGCCGTGGCCCTGCTGACGGTGTGGCAGTTCGGCGCCCCGATGGTCATCTTCCTCGCCGGACTCCAGCAGATCCCCGCCGAGCTGTACGAGGCGGCCGCGGTCGACGGGGCCGGGAAGTGGCGGCAGTTCCTGTCCGTCACCGTGCCGATGCTGTCCCCGGTGCTCTTCTTCAACCTGGTCCTCCAGACCATCCAGGCCTTCCAGGTGTTCACCCCCGCCTTCGCCGTCAGCGCGGGCAAGGGCGGACCGGCCGACTCGACCCTCGTCTACACGATGTACCTCTACGACCGCGGCTTCGTCGCCTCCCACATGGGCTACGCCTCCGCCATGGCCTGGGTGCTGCTCGCCGTGATCGGCGTCGTCACGGCGGTGCTGTTCCGCACCTCGCGCTCCTGGGTCTTCTACGCTTCCGAGGGGGACCGGTGACCTCTACGACCGTTGCCCGCAGGCCCGTCCGGTGGGGCCGCGTCGCCCTGCACACGGGCTGCCTGGCCGCCCTGCTGGTCATGCTGTACCCGCTGGCCTGGCTGCTGGCCACCTCGCTCAAGCCCGCCGACGAGGTCATCGCCAGCCTCGACCTGCTGCCCAGTCACCTGGAGTGGTCCAACTACAAGACCGCGCTCGACGGCGTGAACGACGTCTCCATCTGGCGGCTGCTCGGCAACTCCTTGCTCATCGCGGGCGGCGCGGTCCTCGGTAACGTCATCAGCTGCTCGCTCGCGGCCTACGCCTTCGCGCGCCTCAGGTTCCGCTTCCGCGGGCCGCTGTTCGCCTTCATGATCGCCACGATCATGCTGCCGCACCACGCGGTGCTGATCCCGCAGTACATCATCTTCAACCAGCTCGGCCTGGTGAACACCTACTGGCCGCTGATCCTGCCGAAGTTCCTCGCAACCGAGGCGTTCTTCGTCTTCCTCATCGTGCAGTTCATGCGCGGCCTGCCGCGCGAGCTGGAGGAGGCGGCCCGCATCGACGGCTGCGGACCCTTCCGCAGCTTCTTCCAGGTCGTCCTGCCACTCACCCGGCCCGCCCTCATCACCACCGCCATCTTCACCTTCATCTGGACCTGGAACGACTTCTTCACCCAGCTCATCTACCTCTTCGACCCGGACAAGTTCACCCTCACCCTGGCGCTGCGCTCCTTCGTGGACGCCTCCAGCACCTCCGCGTTCGGCCCGATGTTCGCCCTGTCGGTGATCGCGCTGCTGCCGATCGTGCTGTTCTTCCTCGCTTTCCAGCGGTTCCTGGTGGAGGGCATGGCCAGCTCCGGAGTCAAGGGATGAGCGGGATGCCGACACGTGAGGCGGGCGAGGTGTTCGGCCCGCGCATGACCCTTTTCGCCGACGTGCTGAGCGTCGGACTCGCCACGGCGGCGGCCTGCCTGCCCCTGCTCACGGTCCCGGCCGCGCTGTCGACGGCGTGCGCCGTGCTGCGCGGCGCCGGACAGGGCCGGCCCGTCACGGCGGGACGGTACTTCGCCCTGCTGCGGCGGCGGTTGCGGGCGGGTGATCTGGTGGCAGGATCCGTTGCCCTCGCGGGCCTGCTGCTGCTCGCCGCCGACCTGGCGCTGGCCGGGGCCGGGCTGCCGGGAGCGCCGCTGTTCGCGGCGGCAGCCGCGGCGATCGGTGCCTGCGCGGCGGTGATCGGCCTGCGGGCCTGCGGGCGCCCCGAGTCGCTCACCGACTGGCGTGCGGCGGTGCGCGGGGCGGGCCGGGACGCCGTCACGGACGTGGGCGGCAGCGGTCTGGTCCTGCTCGCCGTGGCGACGGCCGCACTGTGCGCGTGGATGCTGCTGCCGCTGGCCTTCCTCGCCCCCGGGCCGCTGGCCCTGGCGCTCACGGCCGTCGACGTCCGCCGGTCCGCCGGTGGGGTCCCCGTGCCCGACCAGCGCCTCACCGGCGCAGGGCGCCGCCGATGCTGATCCGCGGCCAGGAACGGGCCGCCGCGAGAAGGGCCTGTGTCCGCGCCGAGGGGGTGGCCGCTGCCGCCGCCAGGGCCGCCGCCGCGCTCGCGATGCCGAGGACCGCACCCGCTGCCACGTCGCCCGGGTAGTGCACGCCCGTGTGGACGCGGGAGTAGCCGACGGCGCTCGCCAGCGCGCCGAGCGGGACCGCCGCGGGCGGCAGGACCACGCCGACGGCGGTGGCGAACGCGACCGCCGACGCCGTGTGCCCCGACGGGAACGAGGCCGAGGTCGGCATCTTGACGTGCCGGTCCACCGTCACCCGCGCCGCCTCGCGGTCGGGACGCGCCCGGCGCACCAGGCGCTTGCCGAGCAGATTGGCGGAGGCCGAGGCCACGGCGATCGCGCCGACGCCGGCCAGGGCGGCCTTGCGCGGCCGCTTCCCGCCCAGGGCCAGGACCGCGGCGATGCCGAACGAGATCTTGGAGTGATCGGCCGCGTGGGACAGGTGGCGCAGCGTCCGGTCCAGGGTCGGAGTGGGAGTGGCGGCCACCGCCGCGTACAGGGCGCCGTCCACGGCCCTGAGGTCGCCGAACACCGCGCTCAGGAGCCGGCCTGCTCCGCCCGCGGAGTCCCGGGCGGTTCGGAGCGGACGGGGGGCGTCCGCGTCGGTGATCGTCGGATCGGTCATGTGCTTCTCCCCGCAGTGGCCTTCCCCAGCACGGTACCGGCTCACGCCCGGCGCACGCTCGGTGCCCCTGCGAGCCGGTACCTCCCGAGTGCCCGATCGGCGGACGGCCACCCCCGTGAGCCACGACACTGAGCCCATGTCACCTCTGCCCCGCCGGGTCCGGCGCGCGCTGGAGCGTTTCCACGCCGCCCGTCCCTGGGACCACAACGCCCACTTCCACCCCTGGATCCTGCGGCAGCTCCCCGGGCGGGTGGGCAGCGCCCTGGACGTGGGATGCGGTACCGGCGACCTGGCCCGGCTGCTGGCCCCCCGGGCGCAGCGCGTGCACGGCATCGACGCCGACCCGGAGATCACGGCCCGGGCGCGGGAACTGACCCCGGCGGCCGCCCCGGTGACGTACACGGCGGCCGACGCGCTGACCGGGCTGGGTGAGCGGTCGTACGACGTCATCACCTGCGTCGCGGCCGTCCACCATCTGCCCTTCTCCCCGGCGCTCACGACCTTCCGTGATTATCTGGCCCCCGGCGGCACCCTGGTGATCGTGGGCGTGGCCCGGGAGCGGACTTTCGTCGACCACCTGCTCGGCATCGTGTCGATCCCGCTCAACGTCGTCATGGCGCTGCTCAAGAGCCGGGGCCGCCCGGTGCCCCGCCCGGTCTCGATGACCGCCCGCACCCGTCCGGCGGACCTGTCCTTCACCGAGATCAAGCGCGAGGCCCGGGCCGTCCTCCCCGGCGTCCGGCTGCGCCGCCGTCTGCTCTGGCGCTACACGCTGGTGTGGCGCCGCCGGTGACCCGCCGGCGCCTCAGCCGGCGGCCCGGAACGTGCGCAGCCGGAGCGAGTTGCCGACGACGAAGACCGACGAGAAGGCCATGGCCGCCCCGGCGATCATCGGAGTGAGCAGGCCGGCCGCGGCCAGGGGCAGGGCCGCGACGTTGTAGGCGAAGGCCCAGAACAGGTTCGAGCGGATGGTGCCGAGCGTGCGGCGGGCGAGCCGGATGGCGTCTGCCGCGGCCCGCAGGTCGCCGCGCACGAGGGTCAGGTCGCCGGCCTCGATCGCGGCGTCCGTGCCGGTGCCCATGGCGAGGCCCAGATCGGCCTGGGCGAGGGCCGCCGCGTCGTTGACGCCGTCACCGACCATCGCCACCGACCGGCCCTCGGCCTGGAGCCGCTTCACCACGTCGACCTTGTCCTGCGGGAGCACCTCGGCGATGACCTCCTCGATGCCGACCTCCCGGGCGACCGACCGGGCCACCGCCTCGTTGTCCCCGGTCAGCAGGATCGGCGTGAGTCCGAGCGCCCGCAGCCGGCCGACCGCCTCCGCGCTCGTGTCCTTCACCGCGTCGGCCACCTCCAGCACCGCACGCGCCGCACCGTCCCAGGCGACCGCGATGGCCGTGCGCCCTGCCTCCTCGGCCGTGGCCCGGGCCCCGGCCAGCCCCTCGGGAAGCTCCATCGCCCACTCGGCCAGCAGCCGCTCCCGGCCGACGAGCACCGCGTGGCCCTCGACGACGCCCTGCACACCGAGCCCGGGCACATTGGCGAAGTCCTCGGGCGTCGGCAGCGCACCCAGCTTCTCCAGCGCCCCGTCGGCGACGGCCCGGGCGATCGGGTGCTCGGAGGAGTGCTCCAACGCCCCGGCCAGCCGCAGCACTTCGGCCTCGTCGGTGCCCTCGGCGGTGTGCACGGCCAGCAGGGTCATGCGGCCGGTGGTGACCGTGCCGGTCTTGTCGAGGACGACGGTGTCGACCCGGCGCGTGGACTCCAGGACCTCCGGGCCCTTGATGAGGATGCCGAGCTGGGCGCCCCGCCCGGTGCCCACCATCAGCGCGGTCGGCGTGGCAAGACCCAGGGCGCACGGGCAGGCGATGACGAGGACGGCGACCGCAGCGGTGAAGGCGGCCGTCAGCCCGACGCCGTTGCCCAGCCAGAAGCCCAGCGTGCCCAGCGCGAGGGCGATCACCACCGGCACGAACACGGCGGAGATCCGGTCCGCGAGCCGCTGCGCGGCGGCCTTGCCGTTCTGCGCGTCTTCCACCAGCCGGGCCATCCGGGCCAGTTGGGTGTCGGCACCCACCCGCGTGGCACGCACGACGAGCCGTCCGCCGACGTTGATCGTGGCACCGGTCACCGGATCGCCCGAGCCCACCTCCACGGGCACGGACTCGCCGGTGAGCATCGAGGCGTCCACGGCGGAGGATCCCTCGACGACCGTCCCGTCCGTGGCGATCTTCTCGCCGGGCCGGACCAGGAAGAGGTCCCCGGCCTTCAAGTCCGCGACGGGAACGGTCTCTTCACGGCCGCTGTCCCGCAGCACGGTGACGTCCTTCGCACCCAGCTCCAGCAGCGCCCGCAGCGCCGCGCCCGCCTTGCGCTTGGCGCGGGCCTCGAAGTACCGCCCCGCCAGGATGAAGGCGGTCACGCCGGCGGCGGCTTCCAGGTAGATGTTCCCGGCACCGTCCGTGCGCTCGATGGTCAGCTCGAAGGGGTGCGTCATGCCCGGCGTGCCGGCGGTTCCGAAGAACAGCGCCCACACCGACCACAGGAACGCGGCCGAGGTGCCCACCGAGATCAGGGTGTCCATGGTGGCCGCGCCGTGCCGCGCGTTGGTGAACGCGGCCTTGTGGAAGGGCCACGCCGCGTACGTCACGACCGGCGCGGCCAGGGTGAGCGACAGCCACTGCCAGTACTCGAACTGCAACGCGGGGATCATGGCCATGGCCACGACGGGAACCGACAGCACCACGGCCGTGACCAGGCGTTCGCGCAGCGGGCGCAGCTCGTCCGGCTCGGGGGCCTCGTCGGTCTGCTCCGCGGGAGGCGCGGGCTCCTGCGCGGTGTACCCGGTCGCCTCGACGGTGGCGATGAGGTCGCCGACGGAGACGCCGCCGGAGTAGCTGACCTTCGCCTTCTCGGTCGCGTAGTTGACGGTGGCGGTGACCCCGTCCATGCGGTTGAGCTTCTTCTCGACGCGCGCCGCGCAGGAGGCGCAGGTCATGCCGCCGATGACGAGCTCCACCTCGGCGTCCGTGCCGGTCGTCGTACCGGTGCTCATGGCTCAGACCCTCCCGGTCAGCTCGTAGCCGGCCTCGTCGACGACCTCGGCGATCACGCCGTCGTCGGGCTCGGCGGCACCGGTGACGGTGACGGTGACGTGTCCGCTGCCGAGGTCGACCTCGACGCCGCTGACACCGTCCAGCTCGCCGATGGCCTTGGTCAGCGTGGCCTTGCAGTGGCCGCAGGACATTCCGGAAACGGCGTAGGTGGCGGCGGGCATCGGATGCCTCCTCTGGGTGAATCCAACAGATGCGGAGATACGGGGCGGGGGTATCCCCTCGCGGAGTTCATGTATACCCCTGTGGGGTATAGGATGCAAGCGCCGGAACGGCTTGACTCGATACCCCCTAGGGGTATCGTGAGCTGTATGAAGGCCCCGCATCCGAGCGGGAGGCCGCAGTACCTGAAGGAGCCGACGCCATGAACACCGGACTGAGGATCACCACCTTCGCCGCCGCGCTGGCAGCGACCTTCGGCGCGGCCTACGGCGTCGGACAGGGCGTCGGCCCCGTCGTCGCCGACAGCCCTCCGAAGCACGGGGGTGAACACACCCGGCCCGCGCCCGAAGGGGAGACGGGCGGCGGCCACACCGGCCATGACACGCCACCGGCCGGCGGGCTGCAGATCTCCGAGGGCGGCTACACCCTCGACCTCCGGACCCCGCGCGTCACCGCCGGTGAACAGGCCGACCTGCGCTTCACCGTCCGGGACGCCGACGGTCGCGCGGTCACCGCCTACCAGCGCGAACACGACAAGGAACTGCACCTCATCGTGGCCTCACGCGACCTGGTCACCTACCGCCACCTGCACCCCACCCGCGCCGCCGACGGCACCTGGAGCACCCCCGTGAACCTGCCCCGCGCGGGCGGCTACCGCGTCTTCGCCGACTTCACCCCGGCCGGGAAGGACGCCGAGAACCTCACCCTCGGCGCGGACCTCGCCGCCTCCGGCCCCTACCGGGCCCGGCAGCTGCCCCCGGAGAGCGGCACGGCCCGGGTCGACGGCTACGAGGTGCGGCTGACCGGCGCCCCGCGCCCGGGCAAGGCGAGCGAACTGAGGCTGACGGTCTCCCGCGACGGCAAGCCCGTCACCGACCTCCAGCCCTACCTCGGCGCGTACGGCCACCTGGTCGCCCTGCGCTCCGGCGACCTCGCCTACCTGCACGTCCACCCGAACGGCGAACCCGGCGACGGCACGACCAGGCCCGGCCCGGACATCTCCTTCACGGCCACCGCGCCCAGCTCCGGCGCCTACCGCCTGTTCCTCGACTTCAAGCACGACGGCAAGGTCCACACAGCGGCGTTCACGGTCCGGTCCGGGGGCGCGGCACCCGACCCCGGTACCCCCGAGGGGCATGCGGACGACGGCCACGGGCACTGAGCGTCAGCCCAGCGCCCGGTCCAGGTTGAAGGCCGCGCTGATCAGCGCGAGGTGCGTGAACGCCTGCGGGAAGTTGCCCTGCTGCTCCCCGGTGTGGCTGATCTCCTCGGCGTACAGGCCGAGATGGTTGGCGTACGTCAGCATCTTCTCGAAGGCCAGGCGCGCCTCGTCGATCCGGCCCGCGTGCACCATCGCCTCGACGTACCAGAACGAGCAGATGGAGAACGTGCCCTCGTCGCCGCGCAGCCCGTCGGGACTGGAGCGGGGGTCGTAGCGGTAGACCAGCGAGTCGGACACCAGCTCCTCGGTGAGCACGTCCAGCGTCGACAGCCACTTCGGATCGGTGGGGGCGATGAACTTCGTCAGCGGCATCATCAGCACGGCCGCGTCCAGCACGTCACCGTCCTCGTGCTGGACGAACGCCCCGCGCTCCTCGCACCAGCCCCGGCTCATGATCCGCCGGTAGATCGTGTCGCGGCACTCCCGCCAGCGCGGCAGGTCGGCGGGCAGGCCGCGCCGGTTGGCCATCCGGATGGCCCGCTCGATCGCCACCCAGCACATCAGCCGCGAGTACAGGAAGTTCCGGCGTCCGCCCCGCGTCTCCCAGATCCCCTCGTCGGGCTGGTCCCAGTGCGCGCACACCCAGTCCACCAGCGCACACACGTCGTCCCAGTGGCCGCTGGAGACGGGCTTGGCCCACTTGTCGTAGAGGTAGATCGAGTCGATCAGCGCGCCGTAGATGTCCAGCTGGAGCTGGTCGGCCGCCGCGTTGCCCACCCGTACCGGCGCCGAGCCGTGGTGTCCCTCCAGATGGCCGAGGGTGCGCTCGGGCAGCTCCGTGCGTCCGTCGATCCCGTACATGATCTGCAGCGGTCCGGACGTCTTGCCGTCACCCGGGCTGATGTGCCGGGTCACGAAGTCCATGAACGCCTCGGCCTCCCCGGTGAAGCCCAGCCGCAGCAGGGCGTAGACGCAGAAGGCCGCGTCGCGCACCCACACGTACCGGTAGTCCCAGTTGCGTTCGCCGCCGAGCTCCTCGGGCAGGCTCGTCGTCGGCGCCGCCACGATCGCCCCGGTGGGCGCGTACGTGAGCAGCTTCAGCGTCAGCGCAGAGCGGTGCACCATCTCCCGCCAGCGGCCCTTGTACCGGGACGCCGACAGCCAGTGCCGCCAGTACGCGACCGTCGCCGCGAACTGCTCCTCGGCCTCCGTGCGCGCACACCGCCGGGGCGCCACACCGGCGCCGACCTTGTCCAGCGCGAACACCGCCGAGTCGCCCTCGGAGAGCTTGAACTCGCCGCACACGTCCGGCCCGTCGGCCTCCAGCGGCACGGTCGCCGTCAGCGCGAGCGTCAGCCCCTCGGTCGCGAACTCCGCGGTGTCACCGGTCAGCCGGACGGTGTGCGGCAGGGAGCCGTAGTCGAACCGGGGTGCCACCCGCGTACGGAACGGGATCGAGCCGCGCACACACACCACCCGCCGGATCAGCCGGTGCCGCTCCGCCTCGGTGGCCGCGCCGCCCACCGGCATGAAGTCCTGCACCTCGCCGACCCCGTCCTCGGTGAAGAACCGGGTGATCAGGACGTTGGTGTCGGGGAAGTAGAACTGTTTGGTCCGGGCCGGCACGGTCGCCGCCAGCTCGAAGCAGCCGCCGCGCTCCGCGTCCAGGATCGAGGCGAACACGCTCGGTGCGTCGAAGGCCGGAGAGCAGTACCAGTCGATCGTGCCGTCGGTCCCCACCAGGGCGAGGCTGCGCAGATCGCCGATCAGCCCGTGCTCGGCGATCGGTACGTACCGCCGGCCGCCCGGCACGCCCCGGTCCTGTGCCGTTCCGCCCATGACAGCCTCCCTGCCGGTAGGCGCCTCAGCCCAAGCCTAGAACCGCCGGGGGGCGGCCGCCGCCAGACGGCCGTCGTCAGACCGTGACGACCCGCAGCCCGGCCTCCTCGAAGCGCCGCACCGCCACGGGGTCGGCCGCGGTGTCCGTGACCAGGGTGTCCACCGCCTCGGCCGCGCAGATCCGGGCGAAGGCCCGCTGCCCCAGCTTGCTGGAGTCGGCGGCCACCACCACCCGTTCCGCCCGCTCGCACAGCAGCCGGTTGATCGCAGCCTCCGCCTCGTCGTGCGCCGCGGCGCCGTGCGTCACGTCGAACGCGACGACACCGAGCACCGCCACGTCGACGGTGATCTGCCCGAGCACCCCGTCCGCGAGCGGCCCGACCAGCTCGTACGACTGCGCCCGCGCCACCCCTCCGGTCAGCACGATCTTGAACTGGGGCCGCACGGCCAGCTCGTTCGCGATGTTCAGCGCGTTCGTCACCACGGTCAGCGCGGGCGCCCCGGACCCCAGATCCCCGCGCACGGCCAGCGCTCGCGCCACCTCGGTCGTGGTGGTCCCCCCGGTCAGCCCGACCGCCTCGCCCGGCGCGACCAGATCCGCCACCGCCTTGGCGATGCGCTGCTTCTCGGAGGCGTGGCGGGCCGTCTTGTAGCGCAGCGGCAACTCGTACGACACGCCGTGCACGACCGCACCGCCCCGGGTACGCACCAGCATCTGCTGCTCGGCGAGTCCGTCGAAGTCACGGCGGATCGTCGCCGCCGACACCCCGAGTTCGGCCGCCGCGTCCTCCACGTCCAGCCGGCCGCGCTCCACGAGCAGTTCCAGCAGCGCCTTCCAGCGGGCGTCCCGCGACATCCGCACCTCCACGTCCTCGATCTCCGGGCGACCCTAGCGCACGTGAAGGCGCCGAATGCTTGATGATGCTCGAAACCTGGCGCTATCTTGCAGGAACAATCAGAGCGGAGGGTGCGGAATGACGCATGTCGAGGACGAGCTGACCAGCCAGCCCGAGTGCTGGGCACGCGCCGCGTCACAGGCGGCCCACCACGCGAAGGTGCTGCCCGCCCCGGGGGAGCGGGTCGCGATCGTCGGCTGCGGTACCTCGTACTTCATGGCGCGGGCCGCCGCGGCCCTGCGCGAGGGCGCGGGCCAGGGCGAGACCGACGCCTTCGCCGCCTCGGAGTTCCCCCACGGCCGTCACTACGACCGGGTCGTCGCCCTCACCCGCTCCGGCACCACGACCGAAGTCCTGGACCTGCTGGGCCGGTTGAAAGGCGTCGTCCGCACCACCGCGATCACCGCCGACCCGGACACGCCCGTGCGCACGGCCGCCGGCGAGCTCGTCGTCCTGGACTTCGCGGACGAACGCTCCGTCGTCCAGACCCGGTTCGCGACCACGGCCCTCACCCTGCTCCGCGCCCACCTCGGCCTCCACCCCGACGCGGCGGTCACCGACGCGCGCACCGCCCTGACGGAACCGTTGCCCGAAGGACTGGTGGAGTGCGGGCAGTTCACCTTCCTCGGACGCGGCTGGACCGTCGGTCTGGCCGACGAGGCCGGACTGAAGATGCGCGAGGCCGCACTCGCCTGGGCGGAGGCCTACCCGGCGATGGAGTACCGGCACGGCCCCATCAGCGTCAGCACCCGGGGCACGGCGACCTGGATGCTGGGCGACCCGCCCGACGGACTCGACCGACAGGTGCGCGACACGGGCGCGTTGTGGATCGCCGGGCGCCTCGACCCGCTCGCCGAACTCGTCCGCGTCCAGCGGCTCGCGGTCGCCGTCGCCGCGTCCCGCGGACTGGACCCCGACAGCCCTCGCCACCTCACGCGCTCGGTGATCCTCGAACCCTGACCCAGGGCCGGGTGCGGGTCAGCCGCCGTCGCCGCGAGGCGCGCCCCGCGTCGTCGTCCGCCGCCGGCTTCCGCACGCCCGGCCGCGCTCGCACAGGAAAGGGACCGCCACCGCCTGCTACTGCCCGCACCACACACCGCCCGGGTCGGCCGAAAGACACCGTCCCTCTCGGCCGGCCCGATCCCGACGACAGGCCCCAGGAGATCCCGTGCCCCTGACCACCACCGGCGACCTCGTGACCCGCGCCGCCGCGGCCGGCTCGGCCGTCGCCTCCTTCAACGTCATCACCCTGGAACACGTCGAGGCCGTCGTCGCCGGCGCCGAGTCGGTGGCTGCCCCCGTCGTCCTCCAGGTCAGCGAGAACGCGGTGAAGTTCCGCGCCGGACAACTGCTCCCGCTGGCCCGCGCGGCCGTCGCCGTGGCCGAACGCGCCGCCGTGCCGGTCGCGTTGCACCTCGACCACGTGCAGAGCGACGCCCTGCTGCGCCAGGCCGCGGACGCCGGCTTCAGCTCCGTGATGTACGACGCCGCCCGCCTGCCCTACGCCGAGAACCTCACCGCGACCCGGGCGGCGGTCGACCGGGCACACGCCCAAGGGCTTTGGATCGAGGCCGAGCTGGGCCAGATCGGCGGCAAGAACGGCAGACCCCCGCTGGACGCGCACGCCCCCGGCGCCCGCACCGACCCCGACGAGGCGCGGTCCTTCGTCGCCGACTCGGGCGTGGACGCCCTGGCCGTGGCCATCGGCAGCTCCCACGCCATGACCACCCGCACGGCGGCCCTCGACCACGCCCTGCTCAAACGCCTGTCGGCCGCACTGGACGTCCCGCTCGTCCTGCACGGCTCCTCCGGCGTCCCGGACGACGAACTCAGGGCGGCCGTCGCCGGAGGCATCACCAAGGTCAACATCGGCACGGCCCTGAACATCGCGCTGACCGGAGCGATCCGCGACTTCCTCACCGAGCGCCCGGAGGCGGTCGACCCGCGCAGTTACCTGACCCTCGCCCGGGAGGCGATGACACGGACGGTCGCCAGGACCCTCCAGACCCTGGGCTCCGCTACCGCTTGACGGCCTTCAGTACCACGAACTTCGGATCGCTCGCGACGAGCCGGCTGCTGCCGAACAGCTTCCGCAGCTTGACGTGGTAGCCCAGGTGCCGGTTGCCCACCACCCACAGCTCCCCGCCCGGCCGCAGCGCGCGCCGCGCCCCGGTGAACATCCGCCGGGCCGTGGCGTCGGTCGTCGCCTGGTGGGAGTGGAACGGCGGGTTGCTCAGGACCAGATCGACACTGCCGGACGGCACGCCCGCCAGACCGTCCCCGACCCGGAACTCGGCACGCCCCGGCGCGCCGTTGGCCTTGTACGTCGCCTCCGCCGAGGCCACGGCCTGGAACGACTCGTCCACGAACAGCACCTCGGCGTCCGGGTCGGCCAGCGCCACCGACGTCCCCACCACGCCGCTCCCGCACCCCAGATCCACCACCCGGCGGCCCCGGCCCTGCGGCAGGTGCCCGAGGAAGAACCGCGTGCCGATGTCGAGCCGGTCGGCGCAGAAGACCCCCGCGTGATTGACGACGGTGCCTCCCGCGGCGGGGCCGATGCCGTCCGGCAGCGTGTAGACGTACGGCCACGGGTTGGCGGGCCGCTCCAGCACCGGATCCGGCGTGCAGAAGACCAGCCGGGCCTTCTTCTCGGCGAGCGAGGTGCGGGTGGGGCCGAGGATCCGCTCGAAGAGCCGCAGCGTCGAGGTGTGGATCTCCTTCACCATGCCCGCCCCCACGACGACCGTCCCCGCGTGCACGGCGGGTGCCAGCCGCAGCAACTGATCCTCCAGCAGCGCCAGGCTCTTCGGCACCCGCACCAGCAGCACGTCGATCCGCTCCGGCGGCGGATCCTGCGTGGTGAGCAGCCGCACCGCACCCGCCTCGGCACCCGCCCGCGCCAGGTTGGCGCGGGTCGCCTCCTGTGCCAGGAACGAGTCGCTGATCTGCACCGGCCGGTGCTCCGCGAGCGCCGTGACCAGCGCGCCCCACCGGTCCCCGACGACCACGACCGTGCCGTCCAGCGGCACTCGCTCCGCGGCCAGATGCCTCAGCAGGTACTCGTCGGAGGCGTCCCAGGCGCGCAACCTGTCGCGCGGGTCCTCGGGGAAACGGGTCAGCGCCGGCTCGCCCCACGGCGTCGTCATACGGTCGTCCATCGTGCGACCAGGCTAGCCGAGCCGCAGCTCAGGGCGTGTCGGGCACCATGGAGGGCATGGACGCCGAGCTGTTCCCCAGGCCGCGAGCGCAGATCGCGCCCGGCGCCGTGCACCTGCCCGGCTGGCTGGACGCGGAACACCAGCGAGAACTGCTCGACGCCTGCCGGGAGTGGGCCCGTCCCCCCGCCGGCCTGCGCACGGTCCGCACCCCCGGCGGCGGCACCATGACCGCCCGCCAGGTGTGCCTGGGCTGGCACTGGTACCCGTACGCCTACGCCCGCACGGTCGCCGACGGGGACGGCGCGCCGGTGAAGCCTTTCCCGGAATGGCTCGGCGAACTGGGCCGCCGGGCGGTCCGCGACACCCTCGCAGGACCCGCGCCGGACTACGACATCGCCCTGATCAACTTCTACGACGCCGACGCCCGCATGGGCATGCACCGCGACGGCGACGAGAAGTCCGACGCACCGGTGGTGTCGCTGAGCCTCGGCGACACCTGCGTCTTCCGCTTCGGTAACACCGAGACCCGCACCCGGCCCTACACCGACGTCGAACTGCGCAGCGGCGACCTGTTCGTCTTCGGCGGCCCGTCCCGTCTGGCCTACCATGGTGTCCCCCGTGTCCACGCGGGCACGGCACCGCCCGGCCTCGGGCTCACGGGCCGTCTCAACATCACGCTCCGGGTCAGCGGCCTCCGGCAGCCCGACGAGCTGAGCCCCGCCGCTCCCTGAGGCCAGGCGGGGCAGGCTCGGCCACCATCCCGGCGGATCATGGGAGACTCGCCCTCATGAGCGGGAAGGCGGACCCCCGGCAGGCGGGGGACGGGAGCACCTCGAGGACGCGGTTGGACCGGGGGCGAGCAGCGCTCGGACCCGCGCTGGAACTCGTCCACACCGGACGCGCGCCGACCCGGGCCGTGCTCACCGCCGAGCTCGGGGTGACGCGAGCGACGGCCGGCGCGGTCGCCGCCGAGCTGGAAGCACTCGGCCTGATCCGGGTCGACGCCCGGCCCGGCGCCGCTGCCGGATCGCAGGGCAGGCCCTCCCACAAACTGGCCGTCGCCGACGACGGACCCGTCGCGCTCGCCGCGCAGGTGCACGCCGACGGCTTCCGGGCGGCGCTGGTCGGACTGGGCGGCCGGATCGTCGCCACCGCGCCCGGCTGCGAGGTCGTCGACGCCGACCCGGCCAAGGTGCTCGCCTCCGTCGTCACGGCCGGCGCCGAGCTGCTGCGCCAGACCGGGCTCCGGTGCGTGGGCGCGGGCCTCGCCGTGCCCTCCGCCGTCGCCGAACCCGAGGGTCTGGCACTGAACCCGCTCCACCTGGCCTGGCCCGCCGGAGCGCCCGTGCGGGACATCTTCGCCGAGCAGGTGCGCGCGGCCGGCATCGACGGGCCCGCGTTCGCCGCGAACGACGTCAACCTCGCCGCGCTCGCCGAGCACCGGCACGGCGCCGGCCGCGGCGCCCGGGACCTGCTCTGCGTGGCCACCGGCCACCGCGGTGTCGGCGGCGCGCTCGTCCTCGACGGCCGCCTGCACCGGGGCAGTTCGGGCCTCGCGCTGGAGGTCGGGCACCTCACCGTGCACCCCGAGGGCCGCCCCTGCCACTGCGGCAGCCGCGGCTGTCTCGACGTGGAGACCGACCCGCTGGCCTTCCTCACCGAGGCCGGACGCGAACCGGGCCCCGAGGTCTCCCTGCTCCAGCAGTCCATCGACCTGATCCGCCACCACTACGACGACCCGGGCGTCCGCGCCGCCGCCGAGGTCCTGATCGACCGCCTCGGCCTCGGCCTCGCCGGCCTGGTCAACATCCTCAACCCGGACCGCATCATCCTCGGCGGCCTGCACCGCACCCTCCTCGACGCCGACCCCGGCCGTCTGCGCGCGGTCGTCGCCGACCGCAGTCTGTGGGGCCAGAGCGGCGGCGTCCCCATCCTGCCCTGCACCCTCGACCACAACAGCCTGGTCGGCGCGGCGGAACTGGCCTGGCAGCCCGTCCTGGACGATCCGCTGGGAGCACTGTCCCCGCGGGGCTGACCCGTCGTCCGGCGAGCCCGACCTCACCGGTATCAGGCTTGAGCGCGCCGCTTCCGGGCAGGCGCGCCGCTGAGCGGGCAGGCTGGGGCGCGGGCAGCCCGCCCGCGACCGCACCACCGAGGAAGTTGACGCAATGACCCACCAGCTCACCGTGAGCGTCCTGGGCACCGGCATCATGGGTGCCGCGATGGCCCGCAACCTCGCCCGGGCCGGTCACACGGTCCAGGCCTGGAACCGCACCCGGGCCAAGGCCGAGCCGCTGGCCGCCGAGGGCGTGCGCATCGCCGACAGTCCCGAGGAGGCGGCGCGGGACGCCGGCGTCGTCCTGACCATGCTCCACGACGGCCCCGCCGCCCTGGACACGATGCGTGAGGCCGCCCCCGCCCTGCGCCCCGGTACCGTCTGGGTGCAGTCCAGCACGGCAGGCCTCGACGACGTCGCCGAGCTGGCCGCCTTCGCCCGTGAGCACGGACTCCTCTTCTACGACGCCCCCGTCCTGGGCACCCGCCGGCCCGCCGAGGACGGGAAACTGACCGTGCTCGCCGCCGGCCCCGTCGAGGGGCGCGAGAAGGTGACGCCGGTCTTCGACGCGGTCGGCGCCCGTACCGTCTGGTCCGGCGAGGACGGAGCGGAGGGCGGGGCCACCCGCCTCAAGCTCGTCGCCAACAGCTGGGTTCTCGCCGTCACGGCAGCCGCCGGCGAGGCCCTCGCCCTGTCGAAGGCCCTCGGCGTCGACCCGCACGGCTTCTTCGACCTCGTCGCCGGCGGCCCGCTCGACATGGGCTATCTGCGTGCCAAGTCGGATCTCGTGCTCGAAGGCAGGCTGACACCGCCCCAGTTCGCGGTGAGCACCGCCGCCAAGGACGCCCGGCTGATCGTCCGGGCCGGCGCCGACAACGGCGTGCGGCTGGACGTCGCCGAAGCGGCCGTGGCCCGGATGGAACGTGCGGCCGCACAGGGCCACGCCGACGAGGACATGGCCGCCGCCTACTTCGCCAGCTTCGACGAGAAGACCGATTCCTAGGAGGTCCCCCCATGTCCAAGCCGCCGCTGCCGCCCGAGGCCGACGCCCTGCTGAGCCGGCCCAATCCGTGCGTCATGGCCACGCTGCGCTCCGACGGCACACCGGTGTCCACCGCGACCTGGTACGCCTGGAAGGACGGCCGGGTGCTGATCAACCTCGACGAGGGCCGGGTCCGCCTGAAGCACCTGCGCCGCGACCCCCGGGTGACGCTCACCGTCCTCGCCGGCGACGACTGGTACACCCACGTCACCCTCATCGGCCGCGTCACCGAGATGTACGCCGACGAGGACCTGGCCGACATCGACCTCCTCGCCCGGCACTACACCGGCAAGCCGTACCCCGACCGCGTCCGCCCCCGGGTGAGCGCCTGGGTCGAGGTCGACCGCTGGCACGGCTGGGGCTCGATGAAGGACAGCGACCAGGCCGGCGGCTGAGGCGGGGGAGGAGGCGGATCAGGGCCACTCGGCCCCGAACGCCCGTCCCGGATTCTCCGTGAGGATGCGCCTCACCAGCTCCTCGCCCACGGCGTGCACGAGCCGGGGCCGCACCCGGCGCAGCAGGTACGGCATCCCGGGGCCGCCGCTGACCGAGCGGGCGGCGGCCGTCGTGGTGTCCGCGCCCAGCAGTACCCGGTCGCCGAACCCGGCGTCGGCGAGGGCCCGTACGGCGTCCGGCATCCGCCAGTCCGTGGCGTGGTGGGCGAGTGACGGCCCGTCGAAGGCCAGATAGCAGCCGGACTGCGCCGCCTGCCGGTGCACCACGAGGTCGGGGGAGCGGTTGAGGTGTCCGAGCACCACCCGGTGCGGCGGCACCCCCAACTCCCCGCACAACAGGTCCAGTACGTCCAGCGCGCCGGTTCCCATCTCCAGGTGCACGGCGATCGCCGCGCCCGTGGCGTGCTGCGCCTCGGCCGCCGCCGTCATGGTCCAGCGGGCGTGCGCGTCCAGAGTGTGGAAGCCGCCCGCCACCTTGACGAGCCCTGCCCGCACCCCGGATGTCCCGATGCCCTTGGTGAGTTCGCAGACGAAGACCTCGGCGAGCCGGCTCCGCAGCCCGGCGAGCGTCTCCTCGTCGTAGTGCACGGCCTGGTGCAGGCCGGTCGCGGCGACCACGTGCACACCCGTCTCCCGGGACAGCGGCGGCAGATCGGCGGCCCGCCGGCCGAGCCCGTACGGCGTCCACTGCACGACGGTCCCACCGCCCTGTTCCCGGAACGCCACCAGCTCCGCCCGCGCCGCGGCCACGCTGCGCAGCTCCTGGCCGGGCAGCCGGGGACTGCCGAAGAACAGGTGGTCGTGGGCGTCGCACACCCCCAGGTCTCCGGGGGAGACGTCACCCAGTACCGTGCGGACCGCGCTCACCACCGGCGTCCCCGGGGCAGCCGGTCCCGCCCCGGCGCGGACAGGTGCAGCACCTCGAACACCTCGCCGTCGGCCTGGGGCGCGTCGTGTTCCCAGCGCTCCCAGAGGGAGAAGTGCACCAGCTCCCAGCGGCTCGTGTCGACGGCCGCCGAGGCGAGCACGGCCCCGTCATCCACGGCCAGCCTCCGGGCCTCGCCCACCGCCTCGGCCACGGCATCGGCCAACGTCCCGCCGTCCGGGACCGGTTGGCGCCGCCGTACCGCGAACCGCGCGTGTGAGGCGCCCCCTTCCTCGTAGGCGAGCCCCGTCCACTGCCGTACCGACGGCCGCCCGAAGTCGTCACTGACCCCCTGGAACCCACCGCCCCACAGGAAGGCGTTCATACCGTCCACGGTGTTCCAGAGGTAGAAGGGCGCGTACTGGTGGACCGGTGAGCCGCGCAGGCCGCGCTCGCGTATCAGGTAGGCCTTGAGGCCGAGCCCGTCCCAGTCGTCGAGCAGGTGCCCCCGGCGGGCGACGCGGTCGCGGATGAGGCCCATGTCGTAGCCGGCGGGCAGGGTGAGCTCGTACTGCATGGCGTGCAAGGAGGTCTCCTCATGAAGTCCGGGGTGCCAGCAGGGAGATGAGTCCCCGGACCCCCGCGTCGAACGCGGCGGGGGAGCCGGAGGCGCGGGCGAGGACGTAGCCGCCCTGGACGGTCGCGACGACCGCCGCCGCGATCTCGCCGCTGTCCAGTCCGGGCGCGAACTGGCCCTGCGCCTTGCCCTCCTCGACGATCCCGGCGATCCGCCCGCGCAGCCAGTCGAGCGTCTCGTCGACCGGCGCGCGCAGCTCGGCGCTCGCGATGACGTCCGGATCCATCGTCAGCCGGCCGACCGGGCAGCCCCGCAGCACGTCCCGCTCGCGCCGCAGATACGCCTCGATGCGCTCGTACGGCGTGCCCGGGCCGTCCAGTACACCCGCGGCGGTGGCCCGCAGCTCCTCGGCGGTCCGGCGGATCGCGGCCAGCGCGAGATCGGGCTTGCCCTTGAAGTGGTGGTACATGCTGCCCTGCCCGGCGTCCGCGCGTTCCAGGATCGCCTTGGGGCTGGTGCCCACGTAGCCGCGCTCCCACAGCAGTTCGCGGGTGGACTCGATCAGACGTTCCGGGGTGCTCATGCCCGTACTGTACATACCAGTAGTTACAGAAGTCGAGGGGGTGCGGACTGATGAGACCCGCCCGTCTGCTCCCCACGGGGTACGGACGGTGCCGCCGGCCGTACGACGACCCGGGGCCCCTGCCGGAGGACCCTCGAAAGCGACACGAACCATCGAGCGATCGAGGAGTCGGACGACATGCAGACCCTGGCGAACTTCGGCGACGGCGGCGGGCCCGGACCGTGGATCCTGTTCTTCCCGGTGATCTGGGCGCTGGTGATCGGCGGCGGCTTCGTGCTGCTGCGCCGCTCCGTGTGGCGTGGCCGCCGCGGCGGCCCCTGGCGGCAGTCCGCCGTCAGCGACGACTCGCCCATCGCCGTACTAGGCCATCGCTTCGCCTCCGGCGAGATAGACGAGGACGAGTACTGGCGCCGACTGTCCGTACTGAACGAGGAGTTCGGCCGCAAGGGAGGTATGGCGCAAGGATGACCGCCGCGGCTCACGGTCCTCGTCGCAGCAGTCGGGGCGGTCGCGGCCGGCGCCCACCCGGTGCCGCTTCCGGTCCGGCGCGCGCCGGACCCGAGCGTGCTGCGGGCGGTCGCCGCGGGGCGACATGCACCCCCGGAGCGCCCCTGGCGGCGTACGCGCCCGAGGCCCCCGAGGGGACGGTGGTCACCGCCCGGTCAACCGGCAACGGCGGACCGGGCGGGAGCATGGTCGGGCCGGAGCCCGTCGACGGAAGCCCCGACCTCGGCGAACCGGCGCGCGGGCTTGTCCAGGACCGTGCGCCGGGCGTGGAGCGACGGCGCCGCCACCGCGGGGGCCGACGTCGGCAGGGTGAACCACACGACCTTGCCGGACTCGCCGTCCGGCCGGACGCCCCAGCTCTCGCTCATGGCGGCCACCATCGCGAGCCCGCGCCCGCAGGTCGCCAGTGGTTCGGCGTCGTCGACCACGGGCATCCGCGGGTCGCCGTCACGCACCGAGACGGTGAGCCGGTCGAGCAGCAGCTCTATCTCCACGGTGCACGTCTTGTCGGGCTGGGCGTGGCGGTGGACGTTGGACAACAGCTCCGTCACGCCGAGCGAGGCCCGGTCGATCAGGGGATCCAGATGCCAGTAGCGCAATTGCGCAGATACGATTCTGCGGACCTGGCCGATCCGCGACGGCAGGGCTTGGAGCTCCACCGTGCAGTGCCTGCTTGGGTAGCTGATCACGGCTGCGACTCCCCGACGTGAGGTCCGGAAGAACACGGAGTTCGGATCCAGCAGGGCGCCTGCGTGACACTGCCGCCTGCTGTCGTGGCCGGCGGGCTGGTTCGCAGCGTTATCGCCGGTAAACCCAGAGTGACGTGAGACCAGAGTGGCGCAGGGGATGAAGGAGCGCAACTCGCGGACATCTCAGTCGCCACGCCCCGCTGCCCTGCGCACGGCTTCGATGAAGCGCCGCGCGGCCGGCGGGCCCGGCTCCCCCGGGGCGGGGTCGTGGTCGCCCAGGGTGAGCAGGTACCGCTGGCCGTTGAGGTCCGCCGTGGCCCGGTCATCGGGGCCGAACCAGGGCTTGGAGGCGCGCACGGCCTGCACCGGCGCGCTGTCGATCTCACTGCCGTAGCTGGTCAGCAGTTGGAGCCGGCCGTCGCTGATCCGGACCTGCCCGGCCCGGGTGAGTGAACGCAGTCGCTTTCCGATGCGCACGCCCGTGGCCCTGAACTCCGGCTCTCCCATGCCACCCGCCCCTTGTCGCGCGTCGGTGTACCGGTCCGCTCCGCGCGGTGCCCGGTACGGGCTCGTGTCCTGATCCAGTGTGCCCCGTCCGGACGAAGACTCCCTCCGGGGTGGTGCGCCCGCGCGGTCCGGGCCCCGGCCAACCGTGCGGTGCGCCCCGCCGGCCGTCGCCCCCGAGAGGGCGGTGCCCCTGCCCGAAGCCTGCCCCGGGAGGCGGTCGTACCCTGCGCTCACTCCGTCCGGGGCCTTGGTCCCGCCGAGCAGTCTGCCCCCGCCCGGCGTCGAGCACCAGTGCCCGCGCTCCCCTCTCCGGGGGCGCCCGCAGCACACTCGTCCATGCGTTCCCCTGACCGCGCGCCCCCTTGCCCCGGGCCCTGCCCCTGGGGGCGCTTTGGGGGGCTCAAAGATGCGTTTATGCAGGTGAGGAGCGTGCGCAAGGTGCTTATGATCGGTGTGCCGGCCGTGCGCCCCCCTTGCCGGCGCGCAGCGTTAGGAGCCCACCGTGAGTACCCCCCAGCAGACCCGGACCGGCGTGACCCTCGACGTCGACCACAGCGACGCCGCCTACCGGGCGTGGCTCAAAGAAGCCGTCCGCAGAGTCCAGGCGGACGCCAACCGCTCGGCCGACACACACCTGCTCCAGTTTTCCCTGCCGCAGCGGTGGGGCATCGACCTGTACCTGAAGGACGAGTCGACCCATCCCACCGGCAGCCTCAAGCACCGGCTCGCCCGCTCCCTCTTCCTCTACGGCCTGTGCAACGGCTGGATCCGGCCGGACCGACCCGTCATCGAGGCCTCCAGCGGCTCGACGGCCGTCTCCGAGGCGTACTTCGCGAAGCTGATCGGCGTGCCCTTCATCGCCGTCATGCCGCGCACGACGAGCGCCGAGAAGATCCGCCTCATCGAATTCCACTCCGGCCGATGTCACTTCGTCGACGACCCCCGCACGATGTACGAGGAGTCCGCCCGCCTCGCGGCCGAGACCGGCGGCCACTACATGGACCAGTTCACCTACGCCGAACGGGCCACGGACTGGCGCGGGAACAACAACATCGCCGAGTCCATCTTCCGCCAGCTGCGCCTGGAGCGGTTCCCCGAGCCGGCGTGGATCGTCGCCACCGCGGGTACCGGCGGCACCTCCGCGACCCTCGCGCGCTACGTCCACTACATGCAGTACGACACCCGCGTCTGCGTGGCCGACCCCGAGAACTCGTGCTTCTTCGAGGGCTGGACCACCGGCGATCCGGAGGTCACCTGCGACTGCGGCTCCCGTATCGAGGGCATCGGCCGGCCCCGGATGGAACCGAGCTTCGTGCCCGGCGCGATCGACCGGATGATGAAGGTGCCCGACGCGGCCAGTGTCGCCGCCGTACGCGCCCTGGAACGCGCCATCGGCCGCAAGGCCGGCGGCTCCACCGGCACGGGGCTGTGGAGCGCGCTGAAGATCGTCGCGGAGATGGTGTCCGAGGGCCGGCAGGGCAGCGTCGTGACCCTGCTGTGCGACCCGGGGGACCGGTATCTCGACAAGTACTACTCGGACGCCTGGCTGGCCGCCCAGGGGCTCGACATCCAGCCGTACACGGCCGCGATCGACTCGCTGCTGGAGACGGGCGTCTGGCCGGACTGAGTCCGGGCCGTCAGGCCTTCAGCCGCCGGTCCAGCGCCCTCAACGCGTCCCGGAACGCGCGCGCCTGACCCCCGCGCGCCGCCTTCACGGCCAGCCGGTACACCGGGGCCCCGTCGGTGGCGAAGGTCCACCGCACCCGGGTGCCGCCGCCGGCCGGCGCGAGCCGCCATTCCTCGGCTATCGCCCGCACGCCCGGCAGATTGGTGACGTCCACGCGGTAGGCGTACACCTCCGGTGCCTGCGCCGCGATGACCGTTTCGCGAAACCGGATGCCGCCGGTGAGCGTGATGTCCCGCCCATCGCCGGCGCCGAGCGGGCGGGCGGCCGACACCTGCGCGAACCACTCGGCCCAGCCGGGCACGTCCTCCAGCGCTCCGTAGACCGCCTCCGGCGGAGCGGCCATGTCCCGCTCGAAGACATGCCGTACGGGAGCCGTCGCCACGAAGTCGAGTTCCACCGGGCGCAGTCGACGGGGCATGGGCGGAGCCCTCCTGGACGGGAGCGGGCGATGACCGGACGCGCCACCCTAGCCGAGCCGCCGTCAGATGTCTGCGCCGTCCTCGGGCTCCCCGGCCACCACCAGCCGCCGCAGATGCTCCGCGACGACCCCGCGCGCGTCGTCCGGCAGGCCGGCGTCCGTCACGAGCGTGTCGATCCGCTCCAGCGAGGCGAACGAACTCAGCCCCACCTTGCCCCACTTGGTGTGGTCCGCGACCACGACCACCCGGCGGGCCGACTGCACGAGCCGCCGGTTCGTCTCGGCCTCCGCGAGGTTCGGCGTCGACAGGCCGGCCTCGACCGATATGCCGTGCACCCCGAGGAACAGCAGGTCGAAGTGGAGCGCCGCGATCGCCTGGTCGGCCACCGGCCCCACCAGCGAGTCGGAGGGCGTGCGCACCCCGCCCGTCAGCACGACCGTCGCCGCGCCCTGCCGCGGGCCCGAGGTGCGCTGCGCCGCGTGGAACACATCGGCGACCCGCACCGAGTTGGTGACCACCGTGAGGTCCGGGACGTCCAGCAGCTGGTGCGCCAGCGCGAAGGTCGTCGTACCGCCCGACAGGGCGATCGCCGCACCCGGCGCGACCAGCTTGGCCGCGGCGCGTGCGATGTCCTCCTTGGCGGTCAGCTCCAGACCCGACTTGGCCTCGAAACCCGGTTCGTGCGTACTCGCCTCGACCACCGGGACCGCGCCGCCGTGCACCTTCTCCAGCACGCCCTGGCGGGCGAGCGCGTCGAGGTCGCGGCGGACCGTCATGTCCGACACGCCGAGCTTGCGGGTCAGCTCGTTGACCCGGACACCGCCCCGGCGGCGAACCTCGTCGAGGATCAGGGATCGCCGCTGCTCCGCGAGGAGGTTCTGATTCTCGCTCACGTACGCTCCGGTCCTTTCGCCTCAATGCCGTCCGACACCCCCCGCACCGGACCCGACCAGGACATTCTTCCGGCCCTCGGTGCGAGGACGCCCCATCCTCGCACGTCGTGCAGCGGAGAGCGCCACCACGCCCACTCGTCGCGCATACGCCACCGGTGGCTCAGCCGTCACAACGGTTCATCACGGATCGGGGAGATTCCGTGACAGGGGGTGTGCGGCGGCGCGGAAGTGGAGATCCTTGTGCCCGCACGGACAGAGCCGACGGCGTGTCACGGGGGAAGTGCGAATCAGTGGAACGTGCGCAGGAACGTGCGTCGACCGGCGGGCCCGACGCTCCCGCCACGCGGCCCGGCGAGCCCGGGACCGCCCTGGAACTCCTGGTCCACGGCGTGGGCGGAACCACGCCGCAGGAGATGCTCAACGATCCGCGGACGGTACGCATCACCGGCGACGACACGGCGGCCGTCTTCCGGCGCGCCGACGACGTCGACGCCGAGCACACCTGCGACGACCGGCGCCGTGAAGGGCCGGTGCCCGAGGCCTACGTCTGGTGCAACCTCACCTCCGGCGACGGCACCCGGGCCCTGTGGCTCCTGCTGCTGCCGTTCATGGTCGTCAACCTCGCCCACTGGATGCGCCCCTCCGCCCACGGCCGCCGCCGCACCGTACGCCTCTACGGCCTCCTGGTACGGCTCGCGGCGCTCACCCTGACGGTGCTGCTCGTCGCGGCCGCCTGCGAGGTCGCCCTCGACCTGGCGGCCTGGCAGTGCGCGGGCACCGTCGCCTGCGCCGACCGCCACACCTGGCTGGGCTTCCTCTCGCCCACCGTCTCCGACGGCGGCTGGTGGAGCGCCCCCGGCCGCAGGCTCGCCCTCGCCGCCGTCGTGCCCACCGCCCTGACCGTCCTGCTCTGGTACCTGTCCCGGCGCACGTGGAGCGACTACGAGTCCCAGCGGCCCATCGAACGCGCCCCCGAGCCCGAGGGCGACGGCGGTCCGACCGCACTCGGCCGGCCCGGCTTCTGGTACGGGCGCCGGCTGGTGGCCCGGCTGCGCGCCGCGCACACCGCCGCCGGCCTGATCACCGTCGCCGCCGCGGTCGGCAGCGCCCCCGCCCGCTTCGACCGGCGCCCCGGCGGTCCTGCCGTACTCGACGTCCTGGGCCTGGTCCTGGAGGCGGCCCTCGCGGCCTGCGCCGTCGCCGTGGTGTGGGTGGTGTGCCGCCGCGGCCGCAGTGAGAGACGGCTGGACCGCAGACTCGACGAGCGTTTCGTACGGCGCCTGCCGCTCGTCGCCCTCGCCCTGCTCGCCTGTGCCCTGCTGTACGCCGGATGGGAGCGCCCGGGGTGGACGTCCGAAGGCCGGCTGCCGGGTGATACGACGTTCGGCGGGATCGCCCTGGTCCAGGGGCTGCTCGTGATCGTCCTCGGCGTCGTCGCCCACCTCCTGCACCGCACCGACCCCGACCGGCGGGCGGTGCTGCGGGGCCTGGGCGGACCGGCCGTGGCGATGCTGGCCTGCGCGCTCGGCGGCGTCATGTCCGGCGGCGTGTCGCAGCGCGTGTCCGACTGGCTGGACGGCACCCGAGCGTCCATCGAGGGCCCGCCGGTGCTGCTGACCTGGCAGGCGTCCGTGATCCCCCCGCTGCTCGTCGTGCTGCTCGGGCTCATCGGCTGGCTGGCCCGCCGCGCCTGGCAGCTCGCCCGCGCCGAACGGACCGCCGTGGCACTCGACTACCCGGACCAGGACCTCGACCCCGCCCGCACCCGCCGCATCGCCTACACCCGGGCGATGGCCGCGCTCACCGACCGGGGACCCCGCATCGTCGCCGTCACCTCCGGCGTCACCCTGCTGCTCGGCGCCGGAGCCCTCGTGGGTGCCCTCGCCACCGACGAGACCCCCGGCGAGGCCGCGCAGGGCGCCTACCCCGTCGTCCACGGCGCCGCCGAGACCTCCCAGGCCCTCGGCTCCTGGCTGATCGGCCTCGGCTTCCTCCTCTTCGTCACCTGGGGCCGGCGCGCCTACAAGGACGCCTCGGCCCGCCGCACCATCGGCATCCTGTGGGACGTCGGAACCTTCTGGCCGCGCGCCTCCCACCCCTTCGCCCCGCCCTGCTACGCCGAGCGCGCGGTGCCCGACCTGACCTGGCGGATGGCCACCTGGACCCGCGCCACCGGCGGACGGCTGGTCATCTCCGGGCACTCGCAGGGCAGCGTCCTCGCCGCCGCCGCGGCCTGGCAACTCGCCCCGTCAGCCCGCAAACGCGTCGCGCTGCTGACCTACGGCTCCCCGCTGGAGCGCCTCTACGGCCGCTGGTTCCCGGCACACTTCGGACCTGACGCGCTCAGCTCCCTGCACCGGGACGTCGACTGCTGGCGCAACCTGCACCGGCTCACCGACCCCATCGGTGGCCCGGTGCGCCTGCCCGGCGACCGCGGCCCGCAGGTCGACCACGCCCCCCTGATGGACCCCCTCGCCTACGGCCGCACCGAACTCCTGCCGCTGCCCGCGCCGATCCTCGGCCACTCCGACTACCAGGCCGATCCGGTCTTCGCCGAAGAACGCCGCAAGCTGCTGGCGCGGCTGAGGCCGCAGGACCCGGCGGCCGGGGACGTGCCTTCGCCGCGCCACCGGCCCGGGCCGCCCGCCGCTCAGGCGGACCCTCAGAGCAGTTCGGGCAGGTCCTCGGCGTAGAGCAGCGTCAGGTCGTCCGTACTCGGCTCAGGAAGCTGGGCGACCCGGCTCGCGTGCCGCTCGACCATGGCCTCGAACGTCTGCCGTGCGGTACGGCCGTTGCCGAACGCCGGGCCCTTGGGCAGCACCGTGAAGTACTTCCGCAGGGCCTCCGACGCGCCCGGCGCCAGCCGGTACTCGTGCTCCTCGGCCTGCTGCTCCACGATCCGCAGCAGGTCCTCGGGCCCGTAGTCGCTGAAGGTGATGGTCCGGGAGAAGCGGGATGCCACGCCCGGGTTGACCGACAGGAAGCGCTCCATCTCGGCCGTGTAGCCCGCGACGATCACCACGACCGCGTCCCGGTGGTCCTCCATCAGCTTCACCAGCGTGTCGATGGCCTCCTTGCCGAAGTCGCGGCCCGCGTCCTCCGGGGACAGCGCGTAGGCCTCGTCGATGAACAGCACGCCACCGCGCGCCTTCTCGAAGGCCTCCTGTGTGCGGATCGCCGTCGAGCCGATGTGCTCGCCGACCAGGTCCACACGGGACACCTCGACCAGGTGGCCCTTCTCCAGCACACCGAGGGAGGCGAGGATCTCGCCGTAGAGCCGAGCGACCGTCGTCTTGCCGGTGCCGGGGGAGCCGGTGAAGACCAGGTGCCGCTTGACCGAGGCCGCCTTCAGACCGGCCTGCTGCCGGCGCCGGCCGACCTCGATCATGTCGGTGAGGGCGCGCACCTCCCGCTTGACGCTCTCCAGGCCCACCAGTGCGTCCAGTTCACCCAGGACGTCCTTGGAGGTGCGGGCCGCCTGTTCGGGCTCGGCGACCGGCGCCGGGGGCTCCGGCTCGGTGCGCTGTCCCGGGACCGCGCCCAGCAGGCCGGGGGAGTGGCTCACCGTCTGCACGGCCGTCGCCCGCGCCGCGGGCGCGCGCAGCCCGGCGCTCTCGTCGCTCGTGCAGTCCTCGACGACCGGGCCCGCCCCGGACGCGGCGTCCGCGCCGCTGTCCGCGAACTCGTAACCCCCGCGCGCGCAGCGCTCCGTGCGGCACTTGCGCAGCGTCGTACGGCTGCCGTCGATCACATGGAAGCCGTAGCCGCCGCTGCCCGTGACCCGGCAGTTCTGGAAGCTGCCGCGGCCGCCGGCCGAGACGTAGACGCCCGCCTCCGCAGGCGAGTCGATCGTGCAGCGCTCCACGGTCGGGTCGGCGCCCTTGGTGACGATCACGCCCGTCTGGGTGCCGTCCACCGTGCAGTTGCTGAGCGTGCCGCCGCTGCCGTGGTCGCGGAACCAGGCGCCGGTCGCCGCGTCCCGGATCCGGCAGTCGTCGAGCTGAGCGGTCGCGCCGTCGCTCACCGACACCGCCGTGTTGCGCACCTGCGACAGGTCGCTGTCGACGACGTCCGCGCGCGAGCCCCGGTCGAGGACGAACAGCGCGTCCGGCACGTCGTGCACCCGGCAGGAGTCCAGGACGGCGGTGGCGCCGTCGCTGACCCACACCGCCGGGTAGTCGCCCGTGCTGTCGAAGATCTCGCACTGGTTGGCGTCCACCCGTGTGCCCGGGTCCCATACCGACAGGCCGTTGCGCCCGAACTGCCGCACCGTGGTGCGCGTCAGCGTGAGAACGGAACGGGAGCGCAGGTCGACCGCGTTCTCCGGGATGTCGTGGATGCGGCAGTCGGCGAGCGTCAGCACCGCGTCCGTGTCGAGCGTGACTCCGTCGGTCGTCGTGCGGTGTACGTCGCAGTCGGTGAGGTGCGCCGTGGCGCGGCCGGTGATCTGCACACCGCTGCCCCGTACTTCGTAGATCTCGCAGCCCACCGCCTCCAGCGCGGAGTTCTCCCCGGTCGCCGACAGGCCCGAGCCCGAGGTGTGGTGGATCCGGCAGCGCTCCAGGCGGGGGTGGGCGCCGCCGCGCACCGCCACGCCCGCCTGGCCGGCCGCGACGACCTCGCACTCCTCGAACACCCCGCCCGCGCCGTCGAGTACGGCGATGCCGATGCCCGCGGGGTTGTCGACCGCGCAGCGCCGGACCGTGGGCCGGGCGCTGCCGCGCACCTCGATCCCGGCCGCCGACCGCGTCACGACCCGCACGTCCCGCAGCTCCGGGGTGCCCTCCTCCACCAGCACGGCGGGGGCGGCGGCGTCCTGGCCCTCCACATGGAGGTCCTGCACCACCGCAGAGGCGCGCACGGTCAGCGGCACGCCGTCCACGGGCGCGATCCGCACGGAGCCGGGGGAGCCCTCGGGGCCGCGCAGGGTCACCGCGCGCTGGAGGACGAGATTCTCCCGGTAGGTGCCGGGCGCGACGGTGAGGACGTCCCCGTCGGCCGCGGCCTCCAGGGCGGCGGCGAGCGAAGCGTACTCACCCGTGCGGCGCCGCCACCGCGACGTGCCGGTGTGCGTCACCTGGACCGTGCCCTGTGCCATGGTGTAGCCGTGCCCCCACCTCGGTCGTACTGATGGCTCGTCCGCCCTCGGGGCGCGTCCCTGGGGCTCGCTCGCGCGCGGGTTGTGCCGAACGGTTCGGCCGGACCACCGTAGCGTGCGCGCGGGTGGTGGGTTGACCAGAGCCGGAAGGCCGTCAGCTGCCGGTGCCCGTCCTGCCCCAGTCCGGGCCCGCCCTGTCCCATGCCTGGTCCCAACGGGCGTACCGGCGGCGGACCATGCGCCAGACGATCAGCCGCCTGCCGGCCTCGATGAGTCCGCCCGTCGCCAGGGCGGCGCCGAAGCCGGCGAGGACCGCGTGCGTCGAGGCCGTCGCGGAGTCGAGCGGGCGGGCCACCATCCGGCCGTGCCGGTCGGTCCATATCCGGAACTCGTCGCCCTGCTGGGGGTCCTTGAGGCTCGCCAGGACGGGGCCCTGGTGCGGGGTGCCGTCCGGTGCCGTCCAGTCGGCGAGGACGCGGGTGCGCATGTCCCTGCCCGAGGAGGTCTCGGGGTCGGCGTCCAGCGGGGAGCGGTCCAGCTTGCGGACCACGGTGGCCGTCACCAGATGCCGCGCCTCGTGCTGCGCCCGGACGGAGCGCTGCAAGGCGTCCTGCGCCGCGCCTCCGACGAGCGAGCCGGCCACCGGGGCGGCCAGCAGGATCAGCATCAGGGCGGCCAGCGCGACCCAGGCCTCGGCAAGGTCGGTCGCACGGCAGAGCGGATTGTGCCGCCAGCGCCAGAGTCCGCTGATCGCTCGCACCGCCCGCACCCCCTTCCCGCTCCGTGATACTCCCCCGGCGGAGCCGCCCGCGCATGGACCCGGCGAAGAGAGAGCGACATCACTTCTCCCCGGGGTCTCTCATGAATTTCTCACACAGGCCAACGCCCGGGCCCGCGGCGCGGTTCCCGCTCCGCCCGAAGACCTATTCGAGGATCCTGACCGGGTCCCCGACCCGGATCGTGCCGCGGGACAGCGGTACCAGGTTCTGGCCGAAGACCAGCTTGCCGCCGAGGCGGCGGTGGCGGCCCAGGCTGAACAGGGGCTCGTGGCCGCGCTCGCCGGTGCCCTGGTCGGTGGTGGTCACCACGCACCGGCCGCAGGGCTTGGCCACGCGGAAGGGCACTTCCCCGACGGCGATGCGCGACCAGTCGTCCTCGGCCCACGCGGAGGTGCCCGCCACGACCACGTTCGGCCGGAAGCGGTTCATGGGCAGCGGGCCCTCGCCGGCGTGCTCGCCCTGCGCGATCAGGGAGTTGAGGGCGTCGAGCGAAGCCGTCGTGGCGAGCAGCAGCGGAAAGCCGTCGGCGAAGGAGACGGTCTCACCGGGCCGCGCGTACTCCGGGGCGAGAGGGCGGCGGGTGGCCGGGTCGTCCATGTACACCAGGCGCGCGTCGGAGCCGAGGCAGGAGCTGACCCAGGCGTGCGCGGCCTCGTCCTCGGCCGGGACCGCCTCGACCTTGTCGCGGAAGATCTCCACCGGCACGGTCACGACGGGCCGTGGAACGGGCACCGCCAACGGCGGCATGCCGGGCGCGGACAGACGGACGCCGCCACCGGGCCGAAGCTCGGCGGCGAGGAGCGCGAGGCGCGGCTGCCGGCGTTGCGTGACGACCTTTCCCCCGTCGTCGATCAGCACCCAGCGCCGGTCTCCGGCCAGGCCCCAGGGCTCCACGACGGCCTCCCGGGGCGCCAGGCCCCGGACCGCCTTGACCGGATGGACGTGAATCGAGTGCAGGTGAGCGTTCCCCATGGGGCCATCGTGCCAGCCGGCACCGACGGCCCCCGGAGGTCGGCTCAGTACCCGCGGTACTGCTGGTTGTTGTACGGGTCCTGGTAGGGAGCCGGGGCCGGCCGGGGAGCCGCGGGGCGCATCGCCTCGTAGCCCGCGGGAGCGGCCGGACGCGGCTGCTGCGGCTGGGGGCCGGGGTAACCGCGCGGAGCGGTGGCCTGCTGCGGGATGTACGCCGCGGGCGCCTGCTGCAGCGGTGAGGGCTGCTGCGCCTGCGGATAGCCGTAGGCGGGCTGGGAGGGGGCTGCCGGCAGAGCGGGCAGCGCCGACGGGAGGGCGGGCAGGCTGCTGCCCGGCATGTCGTACTGAGCGGGGACCCGGATCGGTGCGATCTGCGGGGTGCCCCGCTCGGCGACGAGCTTGTCGTAGATCGGGGTGTCCGGGAAGGAGGCGGAGTAGTAGCCGCCGCCATAGGTGGAGCGGGGGGAGGTCATGGCACATAAGTTAAGCCCACGATGTGCTGGTTGGGGAGACCGATAAGAGGGTTGTTTTCCGTGTCCGCAGTGACCCGGGATCCCCAATGCGAGCGAACTCGGCAAAATGGGGCGCCGAACGAGGGGCTGATCGTGTAAAGGCCGAGTTCCGGGCCGGTTACCAGGGGTTGGCCTCCGGTCTTCCGTCCGGCCGCGCGGGGGACTTCGCCGCGGCGAGGAATTAGGTTGTGCGCACGAAAGCCGACGGACCGCCGGGACGGGCCCGGTGCGGTGACACGCAATGGGGGCGGACATGCAAATGCTGAAAGGTTCAAACACTCCGGTGCCCACCGCGGCCTTGCGGGTGGAATTGGGGTGGCGGGCCGGAGCGGGCGTGCCCGACGCCGACGCCTCCGCTTTGCTGCTGGTGAGCGGAAAGGTCCGCTCGGACGCGGACTTCGTCTTCTACAACCAGCCCGCGCACTCCTCCGGCGCGATCCGCCACGAGGGGAAGCGCACCACCGACGGCCGGGTGACCGACGCGCTCCTCGTCGACCTCGCGCGCGTGGAGCCCGCGATCGAGACGGTCGTCCTCGCCGCTTCCGCCGACGGCGGCACGTTCGGGCATGTTCCCGACCTCTACATCGAGGTCCAGGACGCGGACCGGGGGACGCCGTTGGCCCGCTTCGACAACCCGGGCGCCACCACCGAAACCGCTTTCGTGCTGGGCGAGTTCTACCGCCGCCAGGGCGCCTGGAAGTTCCGCGCCGTCGGTCAGGGCTACAGCAGCGGCCTGCAAGGACTGGCCACGGACTACGGCATCACCGTGGACGAACCGCAGCAGGCGGCACCGGCACCGGCCGCCGCTCCGGCGCCCCCCGCGGCCACACCGCCCGCCGCGTACACGCCCACGCCGACGCCGCAGCCGGCCGCCCCGCCCCCGCCCGTCGCGCCGCCCGCGCCCGTCCGCCTCACCAAGGTGACGCTCACGAAGGCGTCCCCCTCCGTCTCGCTCACCAAGCAGGGCGGCACCTCCGGCGCGCTGCACGTGAACCTCAACTGGGAGGTGCGCAAGCAGTTCTCCGGGTGGAGCGGCAAGTTCGGGCGCCCGACCGCGATGCACTCCGACCTCGACCTCGACCTGTGCGCCCTGTACGAACTCAACGACGGCAGCAAGGGGGTCGTGCAGGCGCTCGGCAACAGCTTCGGTGCGCTGCACCAGCCTCCGTACATCCACCTCGACGGCGACGACCGCACCGGCGCCGTGTCGACCGGTGAGAACCTCACCGTCAATCTCGACCACAAGAACGCCTTCCGGCGCATCCTCGTCTTCGTCACCATCTACGAAGGCGCCCGTTCCTTCGCCGATCTCCACGCATCGGTCACGCTCCAGCCGCAGTACGGGGCGCCGATCGAGTTCTCCCTCGACGAGTGCACCGTCCCCTCACTCGTGTGCGCGCTCGCCCTGATCACCAACACCGGCGGCGACCTGATCGTCCAGCGGGAGGCGCGCTACCTGGTGCCCGAGCGCGGAGTCAGCCCGCAGCGGACCGTCGACCACGCCTACGGGTGGGGAATGAACTGGACTCCCGGCCGCAAGTGACTCCTCCCGGTGGCCGTCAGCCCTCGTCGGGCAGGGCGTCCGGGCGCGCGTAGGTGCGGCCCTTCCAGGCCGCACCCCGTCCCCGGTAGTGCTGCACCGCGGAGTCGACGGTCATGAGGAGATAGAGGAACGCGGTGAACGGCAGCAGCGGAGCGAGCCACAGCGGCTGCCGGTAGTAGCGGAGCATCGGGACGTACGTCCCCGCCATGACGAGCCACGCGAGGCCGCCGAGGACCGCCTGAGGCGTACGGCCGGCGGCGAGGCCCGCAAGGGTGGCCACGGGCGGGACCAGATACACCAGAGCCAGCCCCGCGACCGTCCCGGCCAGCAGCAGCGGATGATGCCGCAGCTGGGCGTACGCGCTGCGCGACACCATCCGCCACAGGTCGCGCAGCCGCGGATACGGCCGCACGCTGTCCACCCGCTCGGCGAGACCCAGCCAGATGCGGCCGCCGCTCCCCTTCACGGCCCGGGCGAGCGCCACGTCGTCGATCACGGCGTGCCGGATCGACTCCGGGATCCGCGCCCGCTCGGCGGCCTCCGTCCGCAGCAGGACGCAGCCCCCGGCCGCGGCCGCCGTCCGGCCCTCCCCGGCGATCCGCCGGAAGGGGTAGAGCTGCGCGAAGAAGTAGACGAACGCCGGCACCACCAGCCGTTCCCACACGCTCTCCACGCGCAGCCGGGCCATCTGCGAGACGACGTCGAACCCACCGGAACGGGCCGCCGCCACCAGCTCGCGCAGACTGTCCGGCGCATGTGCGATGTCGGCGTCCGTCAGGAGGACGTACTCGGGCGCACGCGCGCGTGCCAGGCCCAGGCCGTGACGCACCGCCCACAGCTTGCCGGTCCATCCCGCCGGCGGCTCACCCGGCGAACCCACGGTCAGGGGCAGCCCGCCGTGTCTGCGCGCCAGCTCGCGCGCCAGGTCACCGGTGCCGTCCGAGCTGCCGTCGTCGACGAGGAAGATCTCCGCACGCCCCGGATAGTCCTGGGCGAGCAGCGAGGGCAGCGCGGCCGGCAGCACGGCCGCCTCGTCGCGCGCCGGGACGACGACGCACACCGACGGCCACTCCCCGGGCTCCGCGCGCGAAGGCAGCCGCACGTCGGTGCGCCAGAAGAAGCCCTGGCAGAGCAGCAGCCACAGCCAGGCGAGCAGTGATCCAGCGGCAGTCCACACAACGGTGCTCACGCGCGCAGTCTGCCCCACCCGGCCTGCCCGGGACGGCTCATCGTCTATCGTGATCGGGTGAAGATCGCGCTCATGGACTCCGGAATCGGTCTGCTGGCGGCCACCGCCGCGGTACGGCGGCTGCGCCCCGACGCCGATCTCGTGCTCTCCCTGGACCCCGACGGCATGCCGTGGGGCCCGCGCACCCCGCAGGACCTCACCCAGCGTGCCCTGGCCGTCGCCGAGGCCGCCGCCGCACGCCGCCCCGACGCCCTGATCGTCGGCTGCAACACCGCGACCGTGCACGCGCTCACCGCCCTGCGCGCCCACCTCGAACCTGCACTCCCCGTCATCGGCACCGTCCCCGCGATCAAGCCGGCCGCGGCCGGCGGCGGGCATCTCGCCATCTGGGCCACCCCGGCCACCACCGGCAGCCCCTACCAGCAGGGCCTGATCCGGGACTTCGCCGGGGGTGTGCCGGTCACCGAGGTGCCGTGCTGGGGCCTTGCCGAGGCCGTGGAGCACGCGGACGAGGCGGCGATCGACGCGGCCGTGACCGCGGCCGCCGCCCTCACCCCGGACGACGTGACCACCGTCGTCCTCGGCTGCACCCATTACGAGCTGGTCGCCGAGCGCATCCGGACCGCAGTCCAGCAGCCCGGCCGCCCGCCCCTCGTGCTGCACGGCTCCGCGGGAGCCGTGGCCGCCCAGGCCCTGCGCCGGCTCGGCGAGCAGCCCGCGCCGGGAGCCACACCGCACGGCACGCTCACCGTGCTGCTCAGCGGACGTGAGGGCACGCTGCCCGCCCCCGCCCTGGCGTACGCCGAAGGTCGTCTCATGCAGGCGGTCACGCCCGCCCGCTGACCGGGACGCGTCCTGGAAGGTCATCGACCAGCCGGATCAGACCCGACCTACGTGCTGTCACTCTCCGCCACGAGGTGGCTGCGCAGCGAATTCTGAGTACCCTCAATGACATGAGGGACCACCTCCACGGCGAGAACACCCCCCACCCGCACTCGGACGTCTGGACCGGCCGCGCCACCAACCGGGTGCAGTGGCTGCTGGCGCTCGTGGGTGCCGCCTGCATGGCGCTCGGCATCGAGCTGGCCGTCGACTCGGCATGGACGTCCGGCGTCGCCCCGCTGGTCATGGCCGTCGTCGGGTGCATCGCCGCCGGGCTGCTGGTCCTCTTCGGAACGCTCGCCTTCGTGCACGTCGCCCTGCGGGTCGACGAGGAGCACCTGGAGGTGCGCTGCGGCCACATCGGCGTACCCCGCCGCCGCATCCCGCTCTCCCAGGTGGCCGGTGCCACGTACATCTCCCACGTCACCCCGCGCCACTGGGGCGGCTGGGGCTACCGGTGGCGGCCGGAGAAGGGCACCGCGGTGGTGGTACGACGTGGCGAGGGTGTCGAGCTGGAGCTGTGGGACGGGCACACCTTCACGATCACCGTGGACGACGCCGAGGCGGCCGTACGGGTCATCGAGGCTCGGCTGCGGCCCACCAAGCCGGGCGCACCCGCGCACTGACCCCGGCCGGTCACCCGCCGAGGGCCGCGATCACCGGCTGTCACCACGCGGGAGCGCGTCCCGCTCCGCGTGCCTGTGCCTCCGGAGTACGGCTCGACGGTTCGAGCGGGCGTGCCGTGGCCATGCCCGCCAGCAGGCCCGCTCCCACCGACACCGCCGTGAAGCTCAGCGCGTTGCCGATCGCGGCGATGGCGGCGAGCGCCGTCAGGGCCGCGCCGGCGGTGAGTGCCACCGGGGTCGGACGCGGGCCGCGCCACAGCGCGTACAGGACCCAGCAGAACGCCGCCGCGAGCAGGACCACGCCGACGACGCCCTGCTCGGCCGCCTGCTGGAGCGGTGCCGAGTGGGGCTTGCCGTCGGACAGCAGCGACTGGGCGGACGTCGTGCTCAGCTCCCCGAACCGGCCCGGGCCGGCCCCCAGGGCGGCGTCGTCGCCCAGCAGATGCCAGGCGTCCTGCCACAGCCGCACGCGGTGCGGCGTCAGCCGCCCCTCCAGAGCGGCCAGGAACCCGCCCGGTACGGCCCGCGCGGCAACCGCCCAGACCAGCCCGGTCACCACGGCGGCGACCGCGGCCAGTACGGCCATCCCGGCGCCGCGGTGACGGGTGCGGCCGGCGGCCAGAGAGCACATCAGCACCGCGAGACACATCACGAAGCCGGTGGTCGAGCCGAGCACGGCCGCCAGCACCGCGGTGCCCGCGGCCAGCAGGCGCAGGGCGAACCGAACGGCCGGAACCGGCGCGGACCAGGCCGCACAGCACGCGGCACCGGCCGACAGTGCCAGGACCGCGGCCGTGCCCCCGGCATGCCCGAGGGGCGCGGCGATCTGCGGGCCCGGGGCGAGGTGCGGAACGGCCACCGTCAGCGCGATGCCGGCCAGCGCCCCGGCGAAGGGCGCGCCGACCGGCAGCAGCGCCCCGCTGATCCGCCCGGCGGCGTACCCCGCGGCCACGGCCAGCACCGCCAGGAGAACCCCCTCGGGCCTGCCGTCGTGCACGGCCGCCGTGATCAGTGACCAGGCGGCACAGGTGCCCAGCACCACGACGCCCGCCGCGTCCGAAACGATTCGTCTCTCACCGTCCGCGTCCGGTCCGGACACGGACGTCACCCCGCTGGAACCCACCCCGCCCGCCCCCCGGCGCACCTTCGCCCCCGACCTGTGAAGACCCCGGCCGCACGGGCCGCGAAGGGCCGTACGACTGAGGCTTGGCACACGGTAACGGCTGGTGGGCGGTTTGGGGATGTGTCGTGACGAAATGAACAGGGAGTCCACCACGCCGACCGCGCTGTCGGCCCCAAGGTCACGCGCCTTAGACTCCGGGAGTGACCGTCACCGCAACCTCCGTCGGCGAGCCGGACCAGCTGGAGCCGCGGACCGCGCCCGGGGCGCGGACGTGGGCCCGGCGGCTCGGGCGTCTCGTTCCGGCCGCCGCAGCCGCGCTCTCCGGCCTGCTCCTCTACGTCTCCTTCCCGCCCCGCACGCTGTGGTGGCTGGCGCTGCCGGCCTTCGCCGTCTTCGGCTGGGTGCTGCGCGGCCGCGGCTGGAAGGCGGGACTGGGCCTCGGCTACCTCTTCGGCCTCGGCTTCCTGCTGCCGCTGCTGGTGTGGACCGGAGTGGAGGTGGGGCCGGGCCCCTGGCTCGCCCTGGTGGCGATCGAGGCCCTCTTCGTGGCCGCCGTCGGCGCCGGCGTCGCGACCGTGTCGAAGCTGCCGGGCTGGCCGGTGTGGGCGGCCGCCGTGTGGATCGCCGGCGAGGCCGCACGCGCGCGTGCGCCCTTCAACGGCTTCCCCTGGGGGAAGGTCGCGTTCGGCCAGGCGGACGGTGCGTTCCTGCCGCTCGCCGCGGTGGGCGGCACCCCGGTGCTCGGCTTCGCGGTCGTGCTGTGCGGTTTCGGTCTGTACGAGGTCGTCCGGCTGGCTCTGCGGTGGCGGCGGACCGGTGAGGTACGGCGTTCCGCCGCCGCCCTGGGCCTGCTGAGCCTGGCCGTCCCGCTCGTGGGCGCTGTCGCCGCCCGGCCCCTGGTCAGCGACACGGCCGAGGACGGCAGCGCCACGGTCGCGGTGATCCAGGGCAACGTGCCCCGCGCCGGCCTCGACTTCAACTCCCAGCGGCGGGCCGTGCTCGACTACCACGCGCGCGAAACGGAACGCCTGGCCGCCGAGGTCAAGGCGGGCAAGGTCGCGCAACCCGACTTCGTGCTGTGGCCGGAGAACTCCTCCGACATCGATCCCTTCGCCAACCCCGACGCCCGCGCCGTCATCGACACGGCGGCCAGGTCCATCGGGGTGCCCATCTCGGTCGGCGGTGTCGTCGAGCGCGACGGCAAGCTGTACAACGAGCAGATCCTGTGGGACCCGGCGAAGGGCCCCGTCGACACCTACGACAAGCGCCAGATCCAGCCGTTCGGCGAGTACCTGCCGTTCCGTTCGCTGATCGGCGCCATCAACAGCAACTGGACCTCGATGCAGCGTCAGGACTTCAGCCGGGGCACCAAGCCGGGCGTGTTCACCATGGACGGCGCCAAGGTCGGCCTCGTCACCTGCTATGAGGCCGCCTTCGACTGGACCGTGCGCTCCGAGGTCACCGACGGCGCCCAGCTGATCTCCGTGCCCAGCAACAACGCCACCTTCGACCGCAGCGAGATGACCTACCAGCAGCTCGCCATGTCCCGCGTGCGCGCGGTCGAGCACAGCCGGACCGTGACCGTGCCGGTGACCAGCGGAGTCAGCGCGATCATCATGCCGGACGGCCGCATCACCCAGAAGACCGGCATGTTCGTGGCCGACTCACTCGTGCAGAAGGTGCCGCTGCGGTCCTCGCAGACTCCCGCCACCCGGCTCGGCACCCTGCCGGAAATCGCCCTCGTGCTGGTCGCGGCCGGGGGACTGGGCTGGGCCGTCGGCGCCGGGCTGCGCGGGCGACGCGCCGGTGACGTGTAGCCGGACGCCGTCCGCACGCAGCCTGAATCCCGCCAGGGTGCGAGAAGCGGCCCATTAGGGTCGAGGACATGGCTACTCCCGACTTCATCCGCACGCTCCGCGCCTCGGCCGGTCATCAGCTGCTCTGGCTCCCCGGGGTCACCGCCCTCGTCTTCGACGACGAGGGCAGAGTGCTGCTCAACCGCCGCGCCGACACCCGCAGGTGGTCCGTGCTCGGCGGCATCCCGGACCCGGGCGAGCAGCCCGCGGCCTGCGCGGTGCGGGAGGTCTACGAGGAGACGGCCGTGCGCTGCGTCGCCGAACGGGTGGTCGTCGTCCAGGCACTGCAACCCGTGACGTACGAGAACGGTGACACCTGCCAGTACATGGACATCACCTTCCGCTGCCGGGCCGTCGGCGGGGAGGCGAAGGTCAACGACGACGAGTCGCTGGACGTGGCCTGGTTCGACGTCGACGCGCTGCCCGAGCTGAACGAGTTCGGCCTGCTCCGGATCAAGCAGGCCCTGTCGGACGACCCCACATGGTTCGAACCCACTGCCTCCAGCTGAACTATGGGGCGTGACCACATGGGGTGGGGCAGGGGCGCTGCCTAGGGTCGAACCATGACCGCGCCCCATGCCCTTCCGGCCCCCCACGCCTCCCCGCTCGACCTGGGCGGCCGCACCGCGCTCGTCACCGGCGCCGCCGGCGGCATCGGCCGTGCCTGCGCGCTGCGGCTCGCGGCAGCCGGGGCCAAGGTGAGAGCCGTCGACCGGGACGCCGCGGGCCTGGAGGCACTGGCCGGACAGGGGCGCGGCCTCGCCGGCACGGTGGAGCCGCACGTCCTCGACCTCACCGACCTGGACGCGGCCGAAGTCGCCGCAGCGGGCACCGACGTCCTCGTCAACAACGCCGGGCTCCAACTGGTCCGCCCCATCGAGGAGTTCCCGCCGGAGGTGTTCCACACGGTGCTCACCGTGATGCTGGAGGCGCCGTTCCGGCTCATCCGCGGGGCCCTTCCCCACATGTACGGGCAGGGGTGGGGTCGCATCGTGAACGTGTCGTCCGTCCACGGGCTGCGCGCCTCGGCCTACAAGTCGGCCTATGTGGCCGCCAAACACGGGCTGGAGGGGCTGTCCAAGACCACCGCCCTCGAAGGCGCGCCCCACGGTGTCACCTCGAACTGTGTGAACCCCGCCTATGTGCGCACCCCACTGGTGGAGAAGCAGCTGGCCGACCAGGCGCAGGCGCACGGCATCCCCGAGGAGCGCGTCCTGTCCGAAGTGCTGCTTCAGGACAGCGCCGTCAAACGGCTGATCGAACCGGAGGAGGTCGCCGAGGCGGTGGCGTATCTGTGCGGTCCGCAGGCCTCCTTCGTGACCGGCACCTCGCTCGTGCTCGACGGTGGCTGGACCGCCCACTGAGCAGCCGCTTCCGTCCGCCCGCGGGAGTTGTCCACAGGGCTGACGGGACCGGCCGGTCATGGTGAATCCTGTGAGCATGTCCAGCGATCACGTGCACTCCGCCGCATTGCCGTTCCTCGAGCTTCTGGCCCGGGGCGCGTCGGCCGACGCCTACGAGCAGCCGGAACTGCTCGCGCGGGCCGAAGGGCGCCCGGCGGAGTGGATCGCCGCGCTCCGGCAGGCCAAGCTGCTCGCCCTGCGCGTACGCGCCGAGCTGGAGGGGCGACGGCGGCGCGAGGCCGAGCTGTCCGCACTGTTCGAGACCGCTCACGACCTCGCCGGGCTGCGCGACCTCGATGCCGTGCTCCAGGCGATCGTGCAGCGCGCCCGTTCGCTGCTGGGCACGGACGTCGCCTACCTCAGCCTGAACGACACCGAGCGCGGCGACACCTACATGCGGGTCACCGAGGGCTCGGTCGCGGCCAGGTTCCAGCAGCTGCGGCTCGGCATGGGGGAGGGGCTCGGCGGCCTGGTCGCCCAGACCGCGCGTCCCTATGTCACCGACGACTACTTCAAGGACGACCGTTTCCAGCACACCCTCACCATCGACGCGGGCGTGCAGGACGAGGGGCTGGTGGCCATCCTCGGCGTGCCGCTGACGCTGGGGCACCACGTCATCGGCGTGCTGTTCGCCGCGGACCGGCGCGCCCGGGTCTTCGAGCGGGAGCAGATCGCCCTGCTCGGCTCCTTCGCCGCCCTTGCCGCGGCCGCCATCGACACCGCCAACCTGCTCGCCGAGACCAGGTCGGCCCTGGCCGGCCTGGAGCGTGCCAACGAGATCATCCGGGACCGCAGCGGCGTCATCGAACGTGCCTCCGACGTGCACGACCGGCTCGCCGAACTCGTCCTGCGCGGCGGCGGGGTGCACGACGTGGCCGCCGCCGTCTCCGAGATCCTCGACGGCACGGTGGAGTTCGCCGAGGCCGCCGCCGCACCCGCCGGAGCCCTGGAGAAGTCCGGCGCGCAGGGGCACGCGGTGCTGCACGAGGACGACTGGATCGCCGCCGTCGCCGCCGGGGGCGAACTGCTCGGCGCACTGGTGCTGCGGGGCCATCCTGGGCTCGACCCGGTCGACCAGCGCACCCTGGAGCGCGCCGCGATGGTCACGTCCCTGCTGCTCCTGGCCCGCAGATCCGCCGCCGAGGCCGAGCAACGCGTGCGCGGTGAGCTGCTCGACGACCTGCTGGACGCCCGTGACCGGGACCCGCGTCTGCTGCGGGAGCGCGCTGCCCGGCTGCACGCCGACCTCGACGCTTCACACGTGGTGCTGGCCGCGCGGCCGGAGGGCGGCGCGGCCGACGCCGAGCAGGAAGCGGACACCCGCAGACGCCTGGCAGCGGCGGCTGCCCACCTGGCCGCCACCGGGCACGGCCTGGCCGCCGCCCGCGACGGCGGCACCGTCCTGCTCCTGCCCCTGGGCTCCGGCGACACCGCCACGGACGTGGCCCGCCGAGCCGCCCGTCACCTGGGCACGGCGGTCCACGCACCGGTCACGGTCGGCGCGTCCGCACCGGCCGAGGACCTCGCCACCAGCCCGGAGGCCGTGTCCACGGCCTACGCGGAGGCCCGCCGCTGCCTCGAAGCCCTGCGGGTCCTCGGCCGCTTCGGGGACGGGGCCGCCGCCGAGGACTTCGGCTTCCTCGGGCTGCTCCTGGCCGGCGACCGGGACATCCCGGGCTTCGTGGACCGCACCATCGGCGAGGTCGTCGCCTACGACCGCCGACGGGGCACGGAACTGCTGCGCACCCTCGACGCCTACTTCGCCTGCGGCATGAGCCCCGCCCGCACCAAGGACGAACTGCACGTCCATGTGAACACCGTCGCCCAGCGCCTGGAGCGTGTCGGCCGCCTCCTGGGCGACGACTGGCAGAGCCCGGCACGGGCCCTGGAGATCCAACTCGCCCTGCGCCTGCACCGGTTGTCGGCACCGGAACTGCGCTGACAGCGCTGACCCCCGTACGCACACCGTACGGGGGCGGGACGGCGCGGGTCTGCCGCGGGTCAGGTGCGGGCATCCTGCGGGGCGGCGGCCGTCCGGTCCGCTCCCTGAGCGGAGGGAGGTGCGACCTCGGCCAGGTCCCGGTGGCGCGTTTCCTTGGCCGCCGCCACCGCGACGACCGTGAGCACGGCGGCGGCGATGACGTACAGCGAGATCGGCGTCGAGCTGCCGTAGTCGGACAGCAGCGCGGTGGCGATCAGCGGCGCGGGTGCACCCGCCGCCACCGAGGCGAACTGCGCGCCGATCGACGCACCGGAGTAGCGCATGCGCGTCGCGAACATCTCGGAGAAGAACGCGGCCTGAGGCGCGTACATCGCCCCGTGCAGGACCAGCCCGACGGTCACCGCAAGGATCAGGTTGCCGAAGCCGCCGGTGTCGATCAGCGCGAAGAAGGGGAACATCCACAGCCCGACACCGACCGCACCCATCAGATACACGGGCCGGCGGCCGATCCGGTCGGACAGCGCTCCCCACCCGGGGATGACGGCGAAGTGCACGGCCGAGGCGATCAGCACCGCGTTGAGCGCGGTCTGCTTGGAGACACCGGCCGAGGTGGTGGCGTAGACGAGGATGAACGCGGTGATGACGTAGTAGCTGATGTTCTCCGCCATGCGCGCGCCCATGGCGACCAGGACGTCACGCCAGTGGTGCCGCAGCACGGAGACGAGCGGCATCTTCTCGGCCTCCGCGGCCACGTCCGTCTTGCGGGCCTCGGCCTGCGCCAACACCTGCTTGAAGACCGGCGATTCATCGACAGACAGACGAATCCACAAACCGACGATCACCAGCACCCCGGAGAGCAGGAACGGGATCCGCCAGCCCCAGCTGACGAACGCGGCGTCCGACAGCAGGGCCGTGAGCAGCGACAGCACACCGGTGGCCAGGAGCTGCCCCGCCGGCGCGCCGGTCTGCGGCCACGACGCCCAGAACCCACGCCGCCGCGCGTCCCCGTGCTCCGACACCAGCAGCACGGCACCGCCCCACTCACCGCCGAGCGCGAAGCCCTGGACCAGCCGGAGCACGGTGAGCAGCACCGGCGCGGCCGACCCGATGGTCGCGTGTGTCGGCAGCAGCCCGATGGCGAAGGTGGCCCCGCCCATCAGCAACAGACTCAGCACCAGGAGCTTCTTGCGGCCGAGCCGGTCGCCGTAGTGCCCGAACACCAGCGCGCCCAGCGGCCGCGCCGCGAACCCGACGGCGTACGTCAGGAACGACAGCAGGGTGCCGACGAGCGGGTCGGAGTCCGGGAAGAACAGCTTGTTGAACACGAGCGCGGCGGCGGAGCCGTAGAGGAAGAAGTCGTACCACTCGATGGTGGTGCCGATGAGGGACGCGGCGACGATGCGCTTGAGGCTGGCGGGGGGTGGGGGAGCGGTCGCGGGGGAGGACATCGGCACCACTTCCTGGCGGTCGGCGGGGGACGTTTTCGTGTCGCCACACCGTAGGAACTTGCAGGTCAGAGGCGTATGTGGTGGGGCACCATAGTTCTGCGTTCGGAGGTGCGTGTGACCACCATGACCGCGTCGCTGACGCCGCTACGAGAGCCCCAATCGAGCCCGCGAGAGCGCTGTCCGAGTTGCTCTGTTCGGGCATGATTTGGAGGTGGCGTGCTGACTCCCGTGCTGGTTTGGTGCTGACTAAAAGCCCATGTCATCACCCGTTCTCACCTCTCCCGTGCTGACTTGGTGCTGACTACGCTGCGTTGAACTCGGTCATCTGGGGCTGATCGGGCAGCAGCCGGTCCTGCATGAAGCTGAGGCGTGGGAGCGTGGGGATCAGGTCTGAGGTGAACGGAATGGTGGGCCTGTGCATGGTGCGGCGCCCGCGAGCGAACACCGTCTGCGCGATTGCGTGGTGCGACACCCTGGCCGCGCATGCCGGAGCCGGCGATACCTCTGGTGCCGTGACCGTCAGATGCTTGCCGTGAGCGTGCTTGTGGATGGGAGACGGATCCGGTGAACCGGCCGAGAGCCTGGGAAGCCGATTGCTCGCCAAGCAGCGCCGCACCCTGTGCACCGAGGACTACCGGCTCGACAGCGCTGTCTTCGACCCGCCAGCCCTCACCCGCCCACGCGCCGAACTGGACTCAGAGATGGTCCTGCTCGGTGACCCGCTAGGCGATGAGGCCTGTTCCACTTGTTCTGGAACTGGATCGGGCGATCTCAGGAAGAGATCGTACAGGCCCGTCAGGACTGGATGGAAGGCTCCCGGTTCGGGGAGGTGAAGGGGTATGACGGGGCTCCACTGCCCGCACCGGAACTACCGCCGGTGCCGTTGAAACCGCGGGGAAGGGCGCGCTGACCTGTGGAAACGCGTCAGTGTAGGTGGTCGCAGGGCGGAAGGCGGTCGGGTAATTCTCACTGACTTCCACCTGCTTGCCGGAAGGCGTCCAAACAGCCGACTGGCTCAGGTCGGTGTGGTTGGGGATTCCACGGTGTGGCTGTCTGTGGGCGGCTGTGGCAGGACTCTTGCTGACCTAATGCTGACTTTGCTGACACCTCGTCAGGTTCGGGCGAGGGGCTCTTTTCCAAGCTCCGGGGCTTGCGGAGGCGTTTGCAGGTTCGGTGGCGTCCGGACCGATGCTGACCTGGCTGGCGGCCGAGTCGGACGTTGCGGTGGGACGGCGGCGCTCTCACTGCTGCCTTGTTGAGATTCCATAGGATTCCATTGGCGCCGCTGTCTCTCGGCAGCGCCGCTTGCGTCCGATCCGAAGGTGTTGCGCCGGAGCTTCGTCTGCTGGTGGTACAGGGTTGTTGGGCTGCTGACCAGCGGAAATAGCCTCGAAGGAGGAGGGGAGCGGCTTTCTGGCCCGCGAATGGTCCGGATCTTGATCTGCGACCGCGCCGGAGGCGTGGACCTCTCCATCCGGCGAACGTTGGGCCAGCCCAGTTCAAATGTCAACGGCCATCGGGATGCCCAGGTGGGTGGCCGGGTGTCCAGGCTGGTGGCCATCAGAAACCCAGGCGTGTGGCCAGTGGTGTTCCCGGGGGTGGGGGTCAGTTCAAGGGGACCACTCCCTTCCCGGCGAGGGCCTCGGCGAGACGATGCGAGTCCCCAGTGGTGGTCACGAGGTGAGCGTGATGCATGAGGCGATCGGTGCTCGCGCCCGCGAGGGTCTTCGGCATGATCGTGTCAAAGGCCGCCCGGTCGCCGTCACCGGCGGCCACGACAACACAGTGAGGATGTGGGACCCGACTACCGGCCAACAGACCGGACCAAGGCTCGTGTTCCCCGAGCCCGTTGTGGCGCTGGCGACGGGCGGGCGGCTGGTGGTCGGTTTCGGCCTGGAGGTCGCCGCCCTGTCCCCACTGACCTGAGCCCACAGTCGTCCCGCCCGTACTCAGCCCGGGAGTCGTCCCTCGTGTCGGAGGGCGTTCGTATGTTCGGTCATGCCGTGCATGCCGTGAATCAGTGCGTTGAACGTCCCTTCGGGCCCGTAGGTTCGCCGCGCTTGGAGCTTCTTGACGGGGTTGCAGAAGCCGTCGCCGATGTTCTCGTAGCCGAGGTCGGTCAGGGTGGGGACGCCCACGTGGCGGCGAGCCGGTTGACGGCGTCGACAAGCCGTGGGCGCGGGCACCGTGGTGTCGTACTCGCGGCCCGGGCGGACCGGCGAGACTTCGTGCAGCAGCATCGCGAGATGCTCCGCGGTCCCCCTGCGGACATCTAGGATAGCGGTGTCGGTGATACCGGATTGCACGTGAAGCCCCTCCACCGGGATAGGAACTTCGCAGACCTCGTTCCCACCAAGGGGCTTCACGCATGTCTGTCGTCGAGGGCAACAGCCCACCACCTGCACATGCTCACGCACCGCAACCATCACGCCGCCGAGAAAGACCTCAGTGGAAGTACGTAACGGGTCACGTATTTCGGGGGTGCGGGCTTCCTGGGGTGGGTGGGTTGTCAGTGCAGGCGCCTACGGTGTCGGTCATGGAGACGATCTACAAGACTTGGGCAGAGACGGTCGCTCTGTTCGAGCGACGCGGCTTCCCGCAGGAGACCTACGACAACCTGGACGAGGAGGAGTACATCCTGCACCCAGGCCCCGCAGCCCTGCCCGGCTCGCTCTGGTTGGACGACCACCAGTACCGGCATCAGAATCCCTGGATCAAGGCGGGCGGCCGACCCGAGTACGAGGGAATCGACGGCGCGGTCACCGGATACGTCATCGACGGCGACCTCCACGTCGACGGCAACATTCTCAACCTGGACTACGGCAGCCCGTCACTGATCGTGCTCGGCGATCTGAAAGTCGCCAATCTCGTACTCACCGGCACCTCACACCTCCTGGTCCAGGGCGACATCGAGGTCGAGACCTTTCTCGGCAACTCCATCGACCAACACGTCGAGGTACTCGGTGACATGCGTGTCACGCTGGCAATCCTGTGGGACGAGTTCCTTCCCGAGGTCGGAGGCCGTCTGCGCGGGCGGGCCCTTGTACCCGACTACGTCGACCTCGACGACTGCGGCCTGGACGTCGAGGACCCAGCACCGCACGCCGGCCTGTCCGACCTGCTGGTGCCGGAAGTCCTCCTCGCCCACGGCGACACCCCCGGTGAGGACCTCTACCTCGCCGACGCGGGCCTGCTCTGCGAGCACATGAGTGACCGGCTGGTGCGAGGGCTACCCGTGGTACGCGGCGGGCGCACAGTTGCCCCGCTGGAAGAGCTGCCGCAGAAGCAGTAAGAGGTCGTTGAGACCCTGCGGCGGCGAGGCCGCTGGACGCTCCCCGGTGGATCGGGGCAAGCCGGGCCTGAAACGCCCGGTGGCCACTGAGGGCACCGCCCATCCCGCTCGGCATCGTCTCGGCTGGGGCCAACCACCACGACTCCCTTCTGCTCGTGCCCACCCTCATGGCCGCCGACGAGCAGGTCGGCGGGTTTCCCGCCCAAGCCAGCGTGAACCTGGACCGCGGCTACGACAGGGACAAGACGCGTTGGGCGCTCGGGGAGTTGGACTTCACCGACGAGATCGCCCGTAAGGCGTCCCCGCCCCGAATCCAGGCCGGCCATGAGGTGGGTGGAGTGGAGCCCATGCATGGATGAACAGCTTCGGCAAGGTACAGCGCTGCACCGAGAAGCGCAGCCGGGTCGTGGACCTGTCCACTGCGATCGTCACACTGCGTATGCACAGCCGCCGTGCGTCTCAGCGCTACCCGTGGGACGGCCGCCCCTCCCCACCACCAAGCGCCTGAAGTGACGCCTTCACGGGGCGCTCTAAAAACGAACATCCGTGGGGCGGCTGTGCGGCTACCCTGCGGGCATGCCGTACGAGCTCAACGCCGTCATGGGAAGTTTCGACCTGCTCAGGAGCCAGACTGCCGGGATTCGAGAAGCGACTGTCGCCCCGCTCCGACAGCGCATGGGCTGGTGCCTGTCACCAAGCAGCTCCTTGAGGAGCTGACTGGTTTGCTCACCGGTCCGGGTGGCGCCGGGCCTGAGATCAACCATTCACGGGATCAACCATTCACGGTAATTGCCCCAGCCTTCGAGCAGACCTTGAGCTACTGGTCCCGGAGCGGGCCCATGGGGGCCTGGGGCCTCGGGGCCTCCAGACAAGGCTCTTGATCAGGGGGCCATCCGCGCGGCAACCGAGGCGGCATCCTCGTAACGCCCACGGGCCATCAGCCGTATGGCCTCATCAACGTGCCCGCGTTCAATGTCCGGAGCCCCGCCACGTCGCCTCGGGTTCTAATGAACGTCGCAACACCCGACGTCCGGGTGGGCGATGAAAGACAGAAGCACAGTCGGGGGGCGCCCGAACGGTAAGAGGGTGCCCCCCGAGGTCAAGCAGCGGTTCCTCGAACTGATACACGAAGGCGTGAGTATCAGAGAGGCCAGCCGCATCGTCAGCATCAACCGTCGAACTGGCCAGGAGTGGGTCAGCGGGCGCGGTGCACGCGTGAAGACCACGAAGGCAGGACGGAAGACGGTTCGGGCCGCGATCCAGCCGATCGTCGGGGACCCCCGTGAGTTCGAACGCCATCCGCGGGCTGAGGAACGGAACGGCTCACGCTCGATCTCTGCCCGCTTCCTGTCCGAGGAGGAGCGGGTGCGCATCGCTGATCTGCGGCGAGAGAGGAAGTCGATACGGGCAATTGCCGGCGAGCTGAACCGCAGCCCGTCAACGATCAGCCGGGAGATCCGACGCAACGGCACCCCTGACACGAGACCGAACCATCCGGCCCACTACCGCCCGTTCACCGCTCACAGACGGGCGCAGGCACGACTGCCGCGGCCCAAGCCCCGGAAGATCGACCGTTGCCCCGAGCTGCGGGATTTCGTCCAGGCCCGGTTGGACGAGAAATGGAGCCCCGAGCAGATCGCGCACATCCTTCGGCGCGATTTCCCGGACCGCCCGGGGATGCATGTGACGCACGAGTCGATCTACCGAGCTCTGTATGCCCAGGCCAAGACCGGCCTGATGCGGGAGGTCTCGCGGCGCCTGCGGACGGGCCGAAGCATGCGCAAGCGGCGCCGCCGGCCGTATCAGAGGACCCCTCGGTTCACTCACCCGATGGTCCTGATCAGTCAGCGGCCCGCCGAAGCTAACGACCGCAACGTCCCGGGGCACTGGGAAGGTGACCTGATCGTCGGCACGAAGAACGGCTCAGCGATCGGCACTCTGGTCGAACGCAGCACCCGCTACACGCTGCTGGTGCACCTTCCGAACGGGTCCTCTCCCGGGTTCTTCCGGAGAGCGCTGCTCGATGCCGTCAGCGGCCTCCCGGCCAACCTCAAGCGATCCCTGACCTGGGACCCAGGGTCCGAGATGGCGCATCACTATGCGTTCTCGACGGCTTCCGGAATCCCGGTCTACTTCTGCGAGCCTCACAGCCCCCGGCAGCGAGGCATGAACGAGAACACGAACGGCCTGCTGCGGCAGTACTTCCCGAAGGGGACGGATCTTTCCAAGTACGCCAAGGAGGACCTGGAGGCCGCTGCCGCCGAGCTGAACCGCAGGCCTCGGAAGACGCTCGGCTGGGACACCCCAGCCGAGCGCTTCTGCCGGGCTCCTGATGAACGACCCCAACACTCGTGTTGCGACGATTTGTTGAATCCGCCGCCCCGGCGGGGCTCCCGGGGATCGCTCACAGCTGCCACTCCAGGCAGCTTCTCTCGCGTGATCATCAGGACTGAGCCTGTCTCCCCGCGCGGGTTTGACGTAGGACGGTGCGGTGCCACTTGGTGATGACGGCCGCGGGGTCGCCGAAGTAGGACCAAGGCACCGGCGTGGCCCGGCCGTCGACCAGCTCGAAGAGGTGCGCCGCTTCGGAGTGGAGACCGCCTTCGCATGCCGCGTGCAGCAGGTGGTTGAGGTCGGCGACGTCCTGCGCCCGGTCGACGCCGTCCCAGTTGACGATCCATGAATTCCAGGTGCGACGGGTCTCGGCGACCGCCAAGTCGCTTTTCCAGTGCTGGCGCAGGAAGAGCGCCATGTCTCCCTCGTGATCGAGGCGGTAGCGGTATTCCTCGGCCCGTGCGACCTGCAGGAGTACGGCGAGTGGCGAGCCGGCCGGAGTGTTGCTCGCCACATCCCGGGCGAAGTCGTACATGGTTCCGTGTGAGCCGTGCCAGCGCGCGGAGAGGTGGCGCAGCATCTGGTTGTGGGCTTCCCGGTTGTCCTGGTGGCGGAATTGCAGCTCCTGCCACCAGCGGTTGACCAGGGGGTGGCCGCCCGGGTAGAGCCGGGCGATGGTGAGGAGCGACACCCAGGGCACAGGGTCGTGCGGGTACGCGTCGGCCGCCCGGAGGCAGGACCGTACGGCCGTGTCCCGTCGGTCCTGTCCGACGTCGCCGGCGTTCCCGGCGGCCACCGCGAGGTTGAAGCAGCGCATGACCTCTGTGGCCGCGCGCAGCACCAGCGCGTCCGGGGTGTGCGGTTGGGCGGTGTGCCATTCCTCGGCGACGGTGGTGCCGGCCGCGGCGTGGGCGAGCAGGCGGATCCGGTGGGTGCGGCGGTCCCAGTCGTACCCGGTGGCCTGCAGTAGCCCGGGAAGCCCCTGCCAGCGACCGATGGTGATGTCCTCGCGCGCTCTTGCGAGGCCCTGGTCGCCGAGCGTCACATCGAATTGGGGAGTGAACGTCTTGCTTCCCGGAGTCATGGCCTGCGCCCCCTCAGAAGTCCGTGGCTACGGTGTCGTCGGCGGACGAGGCAGGCACAGGCTCCAACCTTTCATACTCTCGCGCGACTTGTTCGGTCTTCGCGGCGTCGAGCCGGTGCGGTCGGTAGTAGGTGCTGCGCCGGTACCAGACCATCGGAATCAGGCCCAGGGCGAGAGCGCCGAGGCCGATCCCGATGGCGGTGGAGTCGAGTGCGCCCAACGACTCGAAGAGGATCCAGAACATGAAGAGCGCCCCGGTCAGCGGCCACAACCCGCCGAACAAGAAGTTCGCCCAGCTCTTCATCAGCACCTTGCGGTAGGCGACCACGACCGCGAGCCCGGCCAGTCCGTAGTAGACGGCGATCTGGAGTCCGATGGCGGCGACTGCGCTGTCCAGGATGTCACCGACCGAACCGAGCGAGTTGGAGGCCACGAAGAGACTGAGGGCGACCGCACCGACGGCCACGAGCGCGACCCAGGGCGTGTGGTAGCGGCGGTGGGAGGTGCCGAGCGCGGCCGGCATGGTGCGGTCGCGGCCCATCGCGAAAAGGGAACGGGTCACCTGGATCAGGGTGGTCTCCAGGGTGGCGATGGTGGACAGCATGACGGCGACGATCAACAGCTTGCCGCCAAAGCCGGGCCAGACGCGCTCGCCGAGGACGGCCAGGACGTTGGCGCTGTTGACCTCGATCTCGTCGGCGGTGAGCAGCATGTTCACCGAGATCGTGAAAACCTCGAACAGGACGAAGACGACGGCGAGGCCGATGAGGCCGGCCAGCCCCGACGTCTTGCGGCTGTTGCGCGTCTCCTCGCTGAGGTTGCTGGTGACGTCCCAGCCCCAGTAGTAGAACGCCGCGATCAACGCGCCTGCCGCGAAGCCCTGTACGCCGTCGAAGTGGCTGAAGCCCAGCCAGGACCAGGAGAAGTGCTCAACCGCGTAGTCGTGAGACAAGGCCGCCATGGCGAAGCCGAGCAGGATGAGCAGTTCGATGCCGGACATGATCATCTGGGCGTGGACCGTCAGTCGCGCCCCCATGAGCACGACGACGAGCATCACCAGGAACCAGGCCGCGCCGACCGCGGTCGCCAGTGCGGTGTTCTCGGCCAGGTCCGGGGCGAACAGGGACAGCGTCATGCTGCCCGCCGGCAGTGAGCCCGCGACCATGAAGATCGTGGCCGAGACCACCAGCGCCCAGCCGCTGAGGAACCCGAGGGAGGGGTGGAGGGCGCGGGCCACCCAGGAGTAGCTGGCGCCGGCGTTGATGTCCAGTCGCCCCAGGTAGTTGAACGCCCAGGCGATGCCGAACATGGGTATCGCGCAGTAGAGCAGCGCGGCAGGGGCGGCGAAGCCGACCGTGCCGACGAGCACGGCAGTGGTCGCCGCGAGCGAGTACGCGGGTGCACTGCCCGCCACGGCCATGACGATGCTGTCGAAAGTGCCCAGGACGTTCGCCTGGAGCCCTTTGGGTCTACTCATGAGGTTCAGCGGTGCCTTCCGATACAGCTGCTGTTTGTTGGTGCCCCGACAGGAGCGGGGGCCGACCCCCGCACAGTCACTGGGACGGCTGGCCAGAGGGCCCCCCGTCCTACTGGAAGATGGCGGCCGAGTCGAGGAGTTGAGGGTGTTGCTCAGCCGACGACTCATCCACCACGGCGGGTTCGGCTTCGGTCCGTCGATCACCGATCGTCAGACATGACCGGCACAGTAGAGCGCCCCACCGGCAAAAATGCCCGCGGCACCCTCCCGCTGCGAATTTGCGTAGTGGATTACGTAGTTGATCGAAGACGCCCGTGAAATCACGCGGACACATCCCGGGAAGACGTCAGTGAAACCACGCAATCGCATACCTGACTGGTGAGCTGGACGCCGTGCTCATTCTCTCTGAGCTAGCCTCACCGCATGCCTCTCACCGTTGATCAATTGGCCGGGTACGTGAATCGGGATCTGGACGCCGATCTGGCGCGCTGGTTCCCCGACGAGCCGCGGGTCGACATCCCGGCGTCGACCCGTCCGGTCGAGCCGTTCCTCACCAGGCTTCCGCGCGACGCCGCGGCGGCGTTGGCGGGCTTCGACCGCAGGGTCCGATCGGGAACCATGCCAGCAGGGTTTCTTGACATATACGACTGGTCGTACGGCTTCGACTTCGCGGCCAACGACTGCCAGATCCTCGACTCCGACTATGAGACGGAGCTTTCCGATGACGATGTGTGGTCCCTCGGCGCCGACGGAGGAGGCAACTACTACGTCGTGCTGGCCAACGGCCGGGTCGCGGTGTGGTTCCACGAGGAAGAGGTCATAGAGGCCGAGACGCAGTTCGACAACCTCGACGTCTTCCTGTGGTCGGTCGTCCGGTACCGCGCCGTGCGTGCCGGCGCCCTCGACCTGGCAGCGGTCGAGGCCGACTTCCGCGCCCTCGGGCAGCCTGGAGTGCTGGCGGAAGGGACCGGGCTCCTCGCCTCACTCTCGTGACGCCAGGCCCGGCACAACGGCAGCGTCGGTTGGGCACCTCGGACACGGGCGGGTACCCAAGGGCACGTGCTGATATGACGTCCCGACTCCGATCCACCTAGACCGGCCACGAACACGGCATCTGGTCGCTGGCGACGGCCGTGGTGGACGGCCGGCCCGTCGTCGTCACCGGCAGCAATGACAAGACAGTGCGGGTATGGGACCAGACCGGGCTTTGGGCGCCCGTCCGCGGAGAGACAGGTTGAACCCCCCGCTGTCGCCGGACCGGCCACAGCGGGGCGAACTACGCCCACGAAGCCTTGCGTTCATCCACTCGGCGATGCGGGCGACGTAGTAGGCCAGCGCGGTGACCACGGGCTGGACGTGGGCTTTCGCCAAGCCGCGGTAGCTGGAGAGGCCCAGGCCGTGGGAGCGGACGTTCCGCGAGAGGGTGGCTTCGATATCGGCCACACACAAACCACCCGAGGTGGGGAAGTTTGGATCGCGGCCACCTGTGTCTCACTCGTAGTAGTCGGTGTACTGGGCCGAGTACTCCTCTACGCGGAAGCCCTCGAAATCGCCCGCCTCTTCGGACTGCAGCAGCCGCTGACGGGCCGCCTCTGCTTCCGGTGTACGAAGGCGTGAGAGGTATGCCTTTGTCTCGGTGAGCCCCTGTCCGCACAGCAGCTGGACATCGATCGAGCACGCGGCGTCCATACTCGCGGTCTTCGCGCTCCAGATGAGGAGTACGTCATCGATGACGCCGGCATTGAACAACTGGACGCAGCAGAGCTTCATCAGTTCGGTGTCGCCCGCGCCGTGAGAGCGTCGCTCACGCTCCGTCTGACCTCTCAGCAGTTCGCGCACTTCGTCCAGGTCGGTGCCGACGGGGTGGAGACCGTAAAGGCGTAGGCTCTCGTCCTCGTCCACAAGTATTACTTCCTCTCTCGGTCTTCGCCTCACACGCTGGCGGTGGGGGACTTATGGCAACGCCAACTGTTCGCGCTCAGCGGCCCCGCACGACTGCTGTCCCACCTGGAGCGCATTTGGCCCGCCGCACGGGTTTCCCGGTTCACGGTCTTGGGCCGCGGCCATCGGCGTCGAGGGCTTCGGCGAGTTCGGCGCGCAATTGGTGGCGGGTGCGCACCAGGATTCGTCCGAGCATGTTCTTTCCGTTCCCGGTCCTGCCCCGACCCCAGTAGTGATCGGTGGTGGTGTCTTCGACGATCTCTTCGTCACCGGTGGACAGCAGAATGTCACGGATATCGGCATGTACACGGAACTTGGTTGCCACCGCACGGCGCATCACGTCGTCCTTGACCCGCTCCCAGTCCCTCCGCAGAGGTTTGGACGAGTCACGGCCCAGCTCCGCCGCTCGCAGCGGCGTGCGCGCACGCCGGATGAGATCCGCGTGGCGGGTGCCCTTGAATTTCTGCGCCTGGAAGTAGTGCTCCGAGGTCGGCCACCAGACCCCGTCAAATTCGAAGCCGTGAGTGGAGAAGTTCGAGAAGCATCCATAAGGGACTTCGTCGGCACCATAGAAATAGATCGTCATGAGAACCTCACGGTTGTAACGGAAACCTGCACGGACCCCCCGCCCTTCGTCAGCAGGACAGGGCAGGACGGAGCGATTCGATCCAGGACGCGAAATCCGCGGACACGACGTCGAAGTCCGCAGGCTCCAGATCGCCCAGACCGGAGGAGAACACGGCGGAGTCCGGGTCATCGGCACGCAGGAGGAATCCTCGGCCACCACCGTCATCGCCGACGAGGAGGAAACCTGGCGCGTACTGCGCGACTTCGTAAGTGGTGTTGCGTTCACCGATGTCCCTCGCCGAGTACACCGCGACACCGGACTCTGTGAGAAGGCCGTCCCGCACACTCCACAGTGCCACCAACGGAGCTGGAAGACTCATCGCCGTCTCAGCCCGCGCTCGCATCACGTCGGCCGGAGTTGCCGCCGCCCTCGAAACCGACCCCGACACCCTGCACCCCTCTCAACACCACTCCGGCCGCCCTGACCAGCAGCGGCACAGCCCCCAGGGCCGCTCCCGAGCAAACCACTGAAACCGAGCAGGTGGCGGCCCCAACATGATCACGATTTACGGGTGCTAGCCCTGCACGATGAGCCGTGCCTCGTCGAATCGGTGGGCGGCGAGATCCGCGAGGCGGATGAGCCAGTAGAGGGCGCCCTCCTCGCCCCAGGTCATCTTCGCCTCGCTGTCGCTGCCGAACTGGGCAAGCAGAACCCAGCGTTTGGCTTCCTGGTCCAGCAGTCGGTCGCCCCAGGTGTGCATGCCGCCGAGTGCCGCGTTCGCGAGCTCGTACTCCACCGGGCCCTGGACGGGCACGGCGTGGCCGCCGATCCGGTGGTCGATCCGGGTGCGCAGCTGCCTGAACGCGCGGACGAACGGTTTGAGTTCGGCCGGGGTGTCGCGGGGGTGGGGCCAGTGCCGAGTGTCGCCGAGCAGAGCGCGCCTGGCCTGGGGCAGCCACAAGTCCGGGGCGCTTTGCCCGGTTTCCGCACTGAGTTCCACGCGCGGGAATGCCTCCAGGACAGGGGGCGTGTCTGCCGGCAAGACCGGGGTGTTCGCCGGGACGTACAGCACCTGGGCCCCGGCCCAGGTCTCAGGGTCGTCGACGGACACGAAGGCGTCTTCGTCCACCTGGCCGTCGAAGTAGAAGAAGAGCAGGGTTCCGTCCTGGGGGAACTCCTCAGCAAGTCCGTCTCGGGGCAGTGCGGCACACCGCACTGAAGCGACGAAGGACAAGGGCCCGTATCCGGGCCACTCGGGCCAGGCGGCCCCGGCCGGAAGCTCCGGGGCCCCGCCGAGGACAGCCACGATCTGCTCGCCGGCTTCGGCCTGGCGCAGGCGTGCGCAGGGGCGCAGGAGCGCTGTCCAGCGCTGAACGAGATCGCCTGAAAGATGCTCGGCAGCAAGCCGGGAGTATGGCTCATCAGTCATGGCATCCATCATTTCCGACCCCACCGACACACCCCCCGAACCCGGGACCCTCACCACAGGATTACGTAGCCAGATACGTGGTTCCACCGAGCCCTCAGTGGGCATGACGACCCACGGTCCGCCCTCTACCACCCCCGACCAATCCACGCGGCTTCCCATTTCGGCGAGTGCGTCGCCGGGCGGAGCCAGATCAATACGTTGAAGGCCAGGACGTATATCTCAGGCTTCAGTTGCTCGGGGGCGCGCTCCAGGATGCCGGTGGCGGCTTGCCGTAGATGCGTCTGGAAAGTCTTCCGTTGCGTCGTAGCAGCAGCGTCTCACTCACGTGGAGCCACCGCGTCGGCTGCGTCGGCTTCACACCGGTCTGAGCGGAAGTCCTGAACGCTCGCGCAGCGATTCGAGTGCGCTGGGGGAAACCGCCCCGATGCGCATTGTCGAGGTGTTGTAGGAATAGTGGGCCACTATGCGGCTCGATCGGTCGACAAAGCTCAACCAGTGACCGCCCCGGTGCAGTTCGCGAGACCCGACGTAGTCCAGCAGTGGCTCGACAGCCTGCAATTGATCGTCACGCAGTCGGCAGGTGGCTTGGCACGGGAGCGCCCCGACCGCCTGCCTGCCGGCGACATTGATCAGGAAGGCCGACAGTCTCCGGGCTTCGCTGTACCACTTCTTGCCCGGCGCGGCCCGCCCGTGGACCCTGGGATCGGGCCAGCCGACATCGTCCGGGCGCACGCTCCACTGCGCGGGCCTATGGTTCTCCACGCAGAAGACCAGGTGTCCGTCCTCAAGGCTCAGGTCCCTGAGAGCGCTCAGCCGGAAAGTGTGCTCGTGACCGCCCGTACCCGTCAGCTCCGGGTGCCTGCCCGCCGCTGCGTAGTAGTCACGCAAGGCGTCCGGCAGGCTGATCCCCAAGCGGTCCTCGGCAGCCGTGATCTCGTCGTCAGCGCATCCGTCCTGTGGAGTCCAGGCGCCGAACGTGGTTGACATGAGGTCCTGGAACACCTCCTTGATCACTGCAAGCCTCCATCCGCATGCACGTCTCTTTCACCGTCGGTTCCCAGGGCGGGCGGTGGGGTGTCGTGGGTGTCGAGCGACCGTTGCCTGTCCTCGTGGGAGGCCTGCCAATCGGCCCCTCGTCCTCCAGACATAGCGGTCAGGTGGTCGAAGACTTCGCCGACCCGGCCGATCGCGACAACCGGGGCGCATACTCGGTCGACCAGTTCCGGGGGCGAGTTACCGTCGGCGGCGATCACGTACAGGGGCCACGCCAGGGTGCCTCGGGCGCCGCTGGCGGTTTCGTACGCCGGGCTGGACATGTCCCTGATGGGCAACCCGCCAAGCACCTCCGTTGCGATGGTCACCGCAGCAGTCCCCAGCACCGGATACGCTCGGACAGGCCAGTCGGTGACTTCACCCACCATCACCATGTCCCCCCTCTGACCAGCCATGACCGTCCAATTGGACGTGATCGAAATGCTAGATGCCCCACGGACGTCAGCCCGCCTTCCGCAGGCGTGCTTCCGCACATGTCCGTGGAGAGTTGCGTAGTTCTACCGACGCGGTGCCGGCTCGCAGCGTCTGGTCGTCGCCGCAGCCGATCGCTACCGGTCACGCCCCGACACGCGACTGTGAGCCTGCGGCAGCAGAGCCCGCCGCCGATGCCGTCGCGTCCCGGTTGGTAGTTGTTTGCTCAGTGATCATTCAGCTCCGGAACACCACCACGTCACCGTTCCGGGCCAGCGTCTGCCGGGGCACCCCATCAGACGCAAAGGACACGCACCACCATGAACCACGGATCTTCCGGCAGAGTCTCCCGAAGGACTGTCATCTCCGCGGCCACAGCGACCGGCGCCGCCCTGACCGTACCCCTGTCGGCGAGGGCTGCGGAGGCCGCGGTCCCGGCTGCCGGCCACGGCCCGGTGGGGGTCGTTTCGCCGTGCGGGCGGGTGCGGGTGGTTCTGTGGGTTTCGGCGGCATCGCGACGTACGCGGTCTGGGTGGACGGTGTCGAGGTCCTTCCGGCCGCTTCGCTCGGCTTGACCCTGGACGACGCCGACTTCACCTCGCGGCTCACGCTGACCGACCGTGGCCGTCCCAGAACCGTGGCCGTCGACTACGAGCTGCTCCAGGGCAAGGTCTCCCAGGTTCGCAAGTCCATGACCGAGCGGGTCGTGACGGTGCGCAACGCCAAGGGCCTGCCCATGGAGATCGTGCTGCGCGCCGACGGCGAGGGCGCCGCGTTCCGCTACCGCTTCCCGGACCGCGGTGACGGCGTAACGCACACCGTGGTGAGCGAGGCCACCGGGCTGACCATGAACGTCCCGACGGACGGCGGCGCGCAGTTCACGCTGCCGTACACCGTGCAGAAGCCGAAGTACCAGGAGTGGTACGTCCCCCGCGACCGCCACACGATCCCCGCCCTCGGCGACGCCACCGCCTCCCCGCGCGGCGCCTCCTTCCCGCTGCTGGCCCGCACCACCGGGGCCGACGGCGAGGAGTGGTGGGTGCTCGCGAGCGAGTCGGGCATGGACGGCACGTACGCGGCCTGCCACCTCGCCCAGCCCGTCCTTGACACGGCCGCACGGCAGGTGACGTACACCATCTCCTTCCCCTACGACGACGAGGCGCTCGGCACGCTCGGCCCGGGCACCCCGCAGGTCGGCGGGGCGTGGCAGACGCCGTGGCGGTTCGTCGCGGTGGGCGCACCGCAGCTCGGGTCGCCGAGACGACGCTCGCCACCGACCTCGGCTTGCCCTGCGCGCTGGACGACACCTCCTGGGTGCGCCCGGGGGCGGCCACGTTCAGCTGGATGATGGACCATGCCAGCCCCAAGAGCCTGGAGCAGAGCATCCGTTGGTTCGACCTGGGCAAGGAGATGGGCTGGCCGTACGCGCTGGTCGACGCCCGCTGGGACCAGATGACCGACGCGGCCGGCAACCGGATCCCGCTGGAGCGGATTGTCGCGGACGCCGAGGCGCGGGGTGTGAAGCTCTTCCTCTGGCACAACTCCGGCGGCGCCAACAACACCGGCACCGGAACGCCGCGCGACCTGATGGTCGACGCCGCCACCCGCCGCGCCCACTTCAAGAAGCTGCGCGACCTCGGCGTGGCGGGCGTCAAGGTCGACATGTGGGAGGCGGACAAGCAGCGGCTCATCGCCTGGCAGCGGGACGTCGTCGAGGACGCCGGCCGCTACAAGCTGCACATCGTCCTGCACAACACCACGATCCCGCGCGGCTGGGACCGCACCTACCCGCACCTCCTCGGCGTCGAGGCGGGCATCGCCAGCGAGCACTACTCCAACACCAAGGCACTCGCCGACCAGATCCCCGAGCAGACCACCATCGCGGCCATCAGCCGCAACGTCGTCGGCGCCTTCGACTACGGCACCACCCTGCTCTCCCCGTACGCCCTCCCGCAGAGCCCGCGCCACACCACCGACGCCCACGAGCTGGCCCTCACCGCCGTCTACCAGTCCGGCTTCAACGGCTTCGCCGACACCCCCGAGGCCTACCTCGGCCAGTCACCCGAGGTCCGCGAGCTCCTCAGCACCGTCCCGGTCGCCTTCGACGAGACCCACTTCCTGGCAGCCGACCCCGGCAGCCATGTCGTCGCCCGCCGCAAGGGCAGCACCTGGTACGTCGCCGGCGTCAACGGCCGCACCCTCACCATGCCGCCCGGCCTGGACACCTCGGCCCCCGACTACGCCCCGCCCACCGGCCAGGCACAACGGCTGACCTTCGACCTGCGCGACCTCGGCATCAGGACCCCGGCCACGCTGCGGATGTTCGCCGACGCCTCGGCCACCAATCGAACCTTGCGCCTGACGACCCCGCGCGGCTCCAGGTTCACCATCGACACGGCCCCGTTCGGGGGATTCATCGCCGTGGTCTGACGCGAGCGCGATGAGAAGGCGCTCCCGTACCGCCGCTTGACCGTTACCGAACCCGCCGTGTCCAGTGTCCCGTCCGCCGAGCGGCCCTTCCGCAGCCCCTGCACCGTGGAGATCCATCTGCCCTGCGTCCACCGCAGCCCACACCAAGCCCACGGAACCTGGCACGGTCTCCGCACCGCGTCCGGATGGGCCCCTCCTGCATGGTGGGCGGTGCTACGGACTCCCACCGCCCACCATGACTTGGCCTGACCGTTTGGGCACGACCGTCCGGTGAGCCGCAGGCGCAGCCACCCCAGCTGGACGTGGACGCACTACGGCTGACGTCCCAACTCGGTATAGGGATCTCCCCAATGCTGTGGGAGGCGGCAGTACGAAGAATCGATCGTGTTCGCAGGAAGGGGCGGCCGGAGACGGTTCTCCCGCCTTTCCTCCGGCCTTCCCCGCACGCTCGATCTTGGAGTCCTTGTGGCACTGGGCAACCCTGTGGCCGGCGACACCGGCTTTCCTCTGCAGGCACTGGTGCGCTTCGTGCTCGACGACGCGGGCACGCCGGACTGGGAGACCGCCGAGAGCGGCTTCTGGTGCCGGGTCGGGCCGGTGGAGCAGGAGCGCCGGGTGCAGGGCTGGAAGCTGCACGTGTCCGCGACCCCGCTCTCGGCGCCCGAGGTACTGGCCCGGGCCACGCGGGTGCTGGTACGTCACCGCTGTCCGTTCAAGTTCGCCGCGCGCGCCGAGTACGTCGAGGAACTGACGGGCATACGGTACGACCGCGCCCAGTGCGGCAAGTTCATCACCGCCTACCCTCGTGACGACGACCAGTTGCGGGCCCTGGCCGAGGAACTGGACCAGGCCACGGCCGGGTTGCCGGGCCCCCGCATCTTGTCCGACCGCCCGTACCGCCCGGGCAGCCTGGTCCACTACCGCTACGGCGTGTTCCGCGGCGTCCCTCACGTGAGCAACGAGGGCGTGCACCAGGCCAGGCTCCAGGCCCCCGACGGCAGCGCGGTCGAGGATCTGCGCAACCCCTGGTTCTCACCGCCTCCCTGGGCGGAGTTGCCGTTCCCCGGCGCACCTGGCAGGCCCGCGAAAGCACCGAAGGCGCCCCGGCAAGTGCTGCTGCGGGACCGCTACGCCGTCCACGACGCGATCCGGCACTCCGCCCGCGGCGGTGTCTACCGCGCGGTGGACCGGCAGACCGGCGACGACGTCATCGTCAAGGAGGCCCGCGCGCACGTCGGAAGCTGGTACACGGGACTTGACGCACGGGACGGACTGCGCGCGGAGGCTGCGGCGCTGACCGGACTGGCCGGGCTCGGCCCCGGCCTCGTCGAGCTCTTCGACCATGAGGACCGCACCTTCCTCGTCGAGACCGTCGTGCCCGGGGTGACCCTGGCGCGCTGGGTCAACGAAAGGTTCGCCGCACTGCGGGACTTCGGCACCGGACTGCCCGTCGACGACGTGCGCGACATGGCGCTCCGGCTCACCCGCCTGCTCGGCGAGATCCACGACCGGGGCCTGGTCTACCGGGACTTCACCCCCAACAACGTGATGGTGACCCCGGACGGTGAACTTCGGCTCATCGACCCCGAGTTCGCGGCCCGCACAGGGGAGTGGGGAACCCGCGCGTACACCCCGGGCTACGGTGCCCCCGAGTATGCAGGCGGTCCCCGGTACGGCCCGGTGCCGGGGTTCACCGTGGATCTCTTCGCTCTGGGCGCCGCCATCTTCTTCCTGGCTACCGGCACCCACGCGGCCTTCGCGGCCGACGAACCGGCGGACTGCCGTACGGTCGTGGAGCGGCTCGACGATGTCCTGGCACTCGCCGTCGAGCACAACGCGGCGGCCCGGACGCTGGCGCCGGCGGTGCGCGGACTGTGCGCGCAGGATCCGGAGGACCGCTGGTCGACGGCACGGCTCATCGACTGGCTGGAGGACCACGCGGAAGAGCCACGTCCTACCCCCTCCGGGTTTCTGCCGCGCCCCCGCGACCCCGGAGGGGACCCGGTGGACCGGCTCATCGACGACGGCCTGAATCACATGCTGGCGACCATGGCCGACGACGGCGCCGAACGGCTCTGGCAGAGCACCCCCTTCGGCGGCAGCACGGACCCGTGCAACGTCCAGCACGGCGCCGCGGGAGTCCTCGTCACCCTCGCCCAGGCCGACGCCGCGCTCTCCCGTCCTGACCTGCGGGCAGCCATGGCCAGAACGGCATCCTGGCTCACCACCCGCCTCGACCTGACCGACGCCCGACCTCCTCTGCCCGGCCTCTACTTCGGCCGCGCGGGCACCGCCTGGGCACTCCACGACGTGGCCCGGCGCCTCGACGACACCGGCCTCGCCGAGCGCGCGGAACGGCTGGCGCTGGCCCTGCCCCTGCGCTGGGAGAACCCGGATCTGTTCCACGGCGCGGCCGGAGCCGGCCTGGCGCAGGTGCGTCTGTGGCGGGCGACCGGCCGCCAGGAGTTCCTGGACCGGGCGGCAGCATGTGCCGACGGCCTCGCCGAAGCGGCTGTGCGCGGCGACGACGGGGTGTTCTGGCCCGTCCCCGCGGACTTCGACTCCGCGCTCGCCGGCATCACCCACCTCGGCTACGCCCATGGCGTCGCGGGAGTGGGCGCCTTCCTCCTGGAAGCCGCCCTGGCCACCGGCCGCGAGGACCTCCTCGCCCTGGCCCGCGGGGCGGGCGACACCCTGACCCGCGCCGCCGAACGCGGCGCCTCGGGGGCACGCTGGCGCACCGACCGCACAGCGGAGAACGGCACCGGGATGCTGTACCACCTGTGCAGCGGCGCCTCCGGAGTCGGCACCTTCCTGATCCGGCTGTGGCGTGCCACCGGCGAGGACACCCTGAGGGAACTGGCCGAGGAGGCGGCGACCGCCGTCCACCGCGCCCGCCCGTTCACGGGGACCGCCGTCTGCCACGGGCTGGCCGGCAACGGGGACTTCCTGCTCGACATGGACCAGGCCCTCGGCGGGCCGTACCGCGCCATGGCCGAGGACCTCGCCGCCACCCTCAACACCCGGCACACCCTGCGGAACGGCCGTGCACTGTTGCCCGACGAGAGCGGAACGCGCGTCACCGTCGACTACGGCGTCGGCCTGGCCGGAACCGTCTCGTTCCTGCTGCGCCTGCGACACGGCGGTCCGCGCCCGCTGCTCGACGACGCCGGGCGACCCGGGCGGGGCGTCGCCCCGGTCACCGCGATCGTCACCGGGGCCGACGAGGTGCCCGCATGAGGCCCCGGACCCTTCACCGCGTCAGCAGAGCGTTCTCCCCGAACGGGCTGCGGGCGGTCTGCGTGGCCCACGACGAGGCCGGCACCCGCCACCTGGAGACATGGGAACTCACCGACGCCGGCCCGCGCAGAAGGCTGAGGATCACCCTCGACGGGGAACTGCCGCTGACCCAGTGCGTGGCGCTCGACGACGGCCGCGCCCTGCTCTCCTGGCACGAGCCTGGCGGTGTCCAGCGGATCGACCTGTTCGACCGGACCGGCGGACGCCGGCCCCTCGGCCCCTGTCCGACACCGCTGCGCCTGCTGCCCGGCCTGGACCTGCCCGGCTGGATGGCCACGGCCATAGCCTACGGAGCGGACGACCATTCCACGGTCTTCCGCGTCGGTAACCACGAGCCCTGGCTCACGCCGATCACGCGGCTGCCCGGACGGCTGGGCGGCGCCGCGGCGATCGGCGCCTGCCTGGCGGTCACCGCGGTCGTCGACGGGAGACCGACTCCCCTGCGGATCGACCCCGCCGTACCCGAGCGGGACAGGGTCACCAGGCTCGCCGGCGCCGACTTTCGTACAGACGCCCACGTCCTGCTGTCCCGCGCGGGCCGGGTGCTGCTGGCCGTGAACACCGACGCCGGGTTGCGCCTGGGAGTGGCGAGCGACATGGCCGTACGTCTCCTGGACGGCCCGCAACCCGCGGACTCGACCGTCACGCCGCTGGCTCTGGACCCGACGGGCAGTCGCCTCGCCGCCGCGGTGAACCGGGGTGCGCGCTCCGAACTCGCCCTGTACGACATGGAGTCCGGTGCCCTTCGCCAGGTGGCGACGCCCCCTGGAGTCCTTGGGCCGGAGGCGGCCTGGACCGACCGGGGACTGTGGCTGCCGTTCTCGGGCCCGACCAGGCCCACCGTCTTCGGGTGGATGGGGCCGCGGGAGAGCGAACTGTGGTGGGAGGAAGCCCAGTCCGGACGGCATCCCGCCCGACTGGAACGGCTGCCCGGCGCGGCAGGCCCCGTCGAAGCCGTGGTCTACGGGCCGGACTGGCGTGGCGGTGCCCCGGTGGTGATCGCGCTGCACGGCGGGCCCGACCGGCACTGGACGCTCGGCTTCGACGCCCTGTTCCAGTTGTTCGCCGACGCCGGTCTCGCCGTGATCGCGCCCAACCAGCGCGGCAGCACGGGCTACGGACGTGAACACGCGGATGCCATCCGGGGCGCATGGGGCGGACCCGATCTCGCCGACATCCGTGCACTGCGCGCCTACGTCGACAAAACACGCGGACCGGGCGCACCCCGGCCGGCGGTCTACGGCAGCAGCTACGGCGCCTTCCTGGCCCTGCTGGCGACGGCCGCCGACCCCGACGGATGGTCCGGGTGTGTGGCCGTGGCGCCGTTCAGTTCCGTATCGTCCCTGTACGCGGACGCGAATCCGCCGACCCGCAACCTCATCGACCGGCTGGCGGGCCACGGCGACGTGGACGACGCACTCGGGCCGCGCGACCTGCTGCGACTGGCGGAGCGGATCCGCACGAGGGTGTTTCTCCTCCACGGACGCCTCGACGAGACCATCCCCGTGTCCCAATCACGGGCGTTGGCGCACCGGCTGATCGACGCGGGACACGGCCATGTCACCTACCGGGAGCCCGCTGACCGGGGGCACGCGGCCTTCACCGCGCTGGCGAACACCCCGCAACCGCGCGAGATCACAGACTTCCTGAGCCTGCCCGACGCCCGTCGCGGGGCGTCCGAGGGCCAGGGACACCGGCCGCCTCTCGCGGCCGCGGCACACCACTGACAGCAACACCGAGGGAAGGGAGGTGAATTCATGGACATGGAACTCGAGACCGAGGCGCTCCAGCTGCTCGGTCCGGCCGACGCGTCGCTGTACATCGGCGAGCTGGACCCGAACACCTGCGGCATCACCTGCGACGGCGCCACCTGCAAGGGCACCTGCGGCGTCTCCTGCACCGTCACCGGCTGATCCGGTGATCGGGCGGAACCGGAACGACACCCGAGAGGAGGTGACCTACGGAAATGGACAACATCGACATGGGCCTCGACACCCTCCAGTTGCTGAACAGCGAGGAGGCACGGCTTTCCATCGTTGAACGGGAGCCGGGTGACTGCGGCACGTTCACCTGCGCGATGAGCTGCAACTACAGCTGCGACATCACGTGCAACGTCAGCAACGTCTTCTGACGAACCGGCCGGGCGCGCGAATCGGGCGCGCCCGGCCGGGCACCCAGCGTACCCACGGAAGAATAGAGAACAGTGTGATGGATATCGACGCGGACGCGCTCCAGCTCCTGCACGCCGAGGAGAGCGAGTTGTACCTCGGCGAACGGGACGGGGAGTCCTGCGCCCAGACCTGCGCCCAGACCTGCGAACGAACCTGTCTGGTCACGGGCTGATGCGGCTCGCGGAAGTGGAGACCACCCTCGAACTGGACCCGGACGTTCTCCAGGTGCTGGACAGTGAGGAGGCGCGGCTCTCCATCGTAAGCCGCGACCCCGGGCAGTGCGACTTCACCTGCGCGCTGAGTTGTTTCGCCAGCTGCCAGAACACCTGCGAAGACACCCGGATTGTCTGACGAACCCGTGCCGGCCGGGCACCCTCGGGTGGCCCCGGCCGGTCACCGGCTTGCCCAGAGACCGAAGAGAGACACGTTCCCATGGAAATTGAGATGGACGCCCTCCAGCTCCTCGTCGCCGAGGAGAGCCGGCTGTACGGCGGCGGCCTGGAGCCCGAACCCTGCGGCAGCACCTGCAAGATCACCTGCTGGTTCTCGGTCCAGTAGCCGGACGCGCTCCCACCGCCAGACGACGGAGAGGTCCGGAACATGGCCGACACCGACATCGAGGCCCTGCAACTGCTGAACGGCGAGGAGACGCACCCGCAAGCGGTCGAGTGCGGCATCACCCTCGACGACGCTGTCACCCGCACCTGCGGCACCACCTGGTAACGCGCGGACAACGAACAAAGGAGAGACCGACATGGCCCCGGACGGAAGCCGTGCGCTACTGCTGAGCACGGCGGCCCGTGTCCGCGGCCCGCTGGCCGCCCTGGTGACCCTCATGGTCACCAGGGCACTGCTGGGTCTGGCCACGCCCACGCTGCTCGCGGCGTCGGTGAAGGCCGCGCTGGACGGCGGTGACGCCGTACGCCCGGTGGCCCTGCTCGGCGCCGCGGTCATGATGTCCGGTCTCCTGGACGCCATGATCGCCCCGTTGGGCGCTTCCGCCGTGGGACGTGCGGGGGCCTGGCTCCAACTGCGGTCTGTGGGACATCTGCTGACGTTCGGCCACCGCTCGTCGCTGCCGCCCGGTGACGCCACGGCCCGGGTGGTGCAGGCCGCGCCGGGCACGGCGGGGCTCACGGTGACGGTCGCGAGTTCGGTGATCTCCTTGGCCAGTTCCGTGGTCGCGCTCGGTCTGCTGTGGTGGATCGACGTCTGGGCGGGACTGGTCTTCACCCTCGCAGTACCCGCGGTCGTGTTCGTGTCCCGGCGGTTCATCGGCGGCGCGACCGCGGCGCAGGCCGGCTATCTGGAGGCCCAGTCCGCCATCGCCGCCCGCCTGCTCTCGGCGCTCACGGGCGCCCGCACCATCAAGGCCGCCGGCACCGTGGACGCCGAGACCGACAGGGTGCTCGCACCGCTGCCCGGACTCTCCGCGGCCGGACAGGCACTGTGGAACCTACAGCGCGGCACCGTATGGCAGTTGAAGCTGCTGATCCCGCTGACGCAGGTTCTCGTTCTGGCGGTCGCGGGCTTCGGCGTGGCGTCCGGCCGGACCGGCCCGGCAGACCTGCTCGCGGTGACCGGATACCTGGCCCTCGCCTCCGGCGCGCTCTCCCAGATCGACGTCCTGCTGGAGATCGCCCAAGTCCGCGCCGGAACCGCCCGCCTCGCCGAGATCCTCGCCCGCCCCGGCCCAGCGGACGGCACTCGGCACGCCCCTCCGGCCGACCCGGGCGAGGTGGTGCTGCGCGAGGTGACTGTCACCCAGGAAGGCAGACCCGTACTGGACCGGCTGGACCTGCGCCTGCCGGCCGGGTGCTCCGTCGCGCTGGTGGGCCGCTCCGGCACCGGCAAGAGCCTGGTCGCCGGACTGATCGGCCGGCTCTCCGACCCCGACAGCGGGCACGTCCTGCTGGACGGCGTGCCGGTCGACGAGCTGCCCCTGACGGAACTGGGCCGCCAGGTCACCTACGCCTTCGACCGTCCGGCGCTCACCGGCGCCACCGTCCACGACGCCATCACCTACGGCAGGCCCGACCTGGACCATGCCGATGTCGTCGAGGCCGCCCGAGCGGCACACGCCGACACCTTCATACGCCGACTGCCGCATGGATATGACACCCCGTTGGCGAACGCCCCCATGTCCGGCGGCGAACGCCAGAGGATCGGTCTGGCACGCGCCCTGGTCCGCCCCGCGCGTGTGTACGTCCTCGACGACGCGACCTCCGGGCTGGACACCGTCACCGAAGCCGAGGTGACCGAAGCGATCACGACCCGGCTCCACGGCCGCACCCGGCTGATCGTGGCCCACCGCGCGGCGACCGCGGCCCGCTGCGACCTCGTGGCGTGGCTGGACGGCGGACGCGTCGTGGCACTCGCCCCGCACACGGAACTGTGGCACGACGACCGATACCGCGCGGTCTTCGCGGAGGCCGAAGCCGAGGCCGGCACCCCGGCACACGACGGACAGGAGACAGCCGATGTCTAGCGTGGTGAGCAAAGACGGGCTGCGTCTCCTGCGCTCGGGACTGCGCGGCAGCCGACGCCCGCTGACCCGGCTGGCGGCCTGGTCGCTTCTCGAGGCGTCCCCCGCCCTTGCCTCCGGCTGGCTGACGGCCGCCGCGATCGACCGGGGTTTCCTGGCGGACCGTCCGTTCACGGGCCTCGCCTGGCTGGGGTTGCTGGCCGTCCTCTACGGGGTGCGGGCCGGCGCCGAGCGGGCGATGTTCCCGCACTTCGCCGCCGTCGTCGAACCGCTGCGGGACCATCTGGTACGTGCCCTCGTCGGCGCCACGGTCGAACAAGCCGCCCGGCGGGGCCGAGCCGACTCCGCGTCGGTGGCCCGGCTGACCCGTCAGGTGGAGCTGGTTCGCAACCTGGTCGCCACTTTGCTGCGGACGGCCCGCCCGCTCGCGGTCACCCTGGTCGCGGCGGTGACCGGGTTGTTGTTGCTCGACCCTGTCGCGGCGGCCGTCGTGCTGCCTCCGCTGCTCTGCGTCCTGCTGGTGTTCCCGCTGACGCTGCGCGCCATGATGCGCCGGCGCCGCGCGGTGGTCCTCGCCGAGGAACAGGTGGCCGTACGGACCGGGGAGGCACTGGGCGCTGCACGCGACATCTTCGCCCTCGGCGCGCGGGACCACGCCGTCAGCCAGGTCGAGGCGGCGACGGACGCGTATGTCCGGGCAGGCGTGTCCGCAGCCAGGTTCGGGGCGGTACGCGTGCTGCTCGTCTTCCTCGGCGGTCATCTGCCGCTGCTTGCGCTCCTGCTCACCGGGCCGTGGCTGGTGACGACGGGCCGGATCAGCGCCGGTGAACTGGTCGGCGCGATCACCTATGTGACGGGTTCCCTGATCGGTGCGCTCGCGTCCGTCACCGGATCCGTCGGCGGCTACTGGACCCAGCTCGGCAGCACCCTGACCCGGCTGGCGGAGACCGCGGGCATCGAGCCGGAGGCGCCCACCGGCACGGCCTCCTCCGCCGCCTCCGCGCCCGACGGCTTCCGGCTGACCGTCGAACGCCTCACCTTCGGCTACGGTCCGCACGCCGAGCCCGTCCTGCGCGACCTCTCCCTGGACGTCCCGGAAGGCGAGCATCTGGCGATCGTCGGCGCCAGCGGCATCGGCAAGTCCACCCTGGCGGGTCTGCTGGCGGGTCTGGAAACTCCCGGCTCGGGCACGGTGCGGCTCGGAGGGAGCGACCTCACCCGGCTCGACCCGGGGCTCAGGGCCCGAAGTGTCGTCCTGGTCCCGCAGGAGGCCTACGTCTTTCACGGCAGCGTCCGCGACAACCTCCGATATCTGGCGCATGCCGGGACCGATGCCGAACTCGCCGGTGCGGTCAAGGAGGTGGGCGCAGATGCCGTGATCGAACGACTCGGCGGCCTGGACGCCGAACTCACCGACCCGACAACCCAGTTGTCCGCCGGAGAGCGACAACTGCTGGTCCTCGCACGGACCTTCGTGTCACCGGCTCGGGTTGTCATCCTCGACGAGGCCACTTGCCACCTGGATCCGGCGGCCGAGGCCCGCGCCGAGAGAGCCTTCGCCGCCAGGCCGGGCACTCTGATCGTCATCGCCCACCGCATAGCCTCAGCCCGACGCGCCCGACGCGTCCTTCTTCTGGATGGCGAGCGGGCCTGCTCAGGTACCCACGAGGAACTGCTCGCCGAATCCGCCGGCTACGCGGCGCTCACCGGACACTGGAGCCCCTGGATGGCCACCGGGTGATGCTGACGTCCCCGCCGCCGGGCAAACGGCGGCCACCACATCGTTTTCACATCAACCTTGTCGCATCCGGCCCCGCGCAGCAGACATAACGCCTCCCGGCCTGCATTCCGTACCGCTGCCACGAGGCGCCGCGGCCCTCGGCGGACTTCCTGGCCGGGCCGGAGGGATCACCTGCCCCCGTCACGCACGAGAAGCATCTCGCCGCCCGCATCCAGGGCACCGTCGACAAAGGCCGGCAACTTGTCGCCGAGAAGCCACTCGACCTCCTCGGCGTCATCGTCGTCTCCGCTCGGGAGCAGCTCGTAGTCGTCGTGGATCCGGTCGGTGTCGAAACCGGCGAGCTCGGCGCGGATGCGGTCGAGGTCGGCCTTCGACGCGAGCATGGGAAAGGGCCAGGGGGCCGCGTCGGGCGCCGCTTCACGCCACGGAAATGCCCAGCACCGCCCCCACAGGTCGGCGAGTGTCGTCAGGCCCCAAGCGCGAAACGCCTCGTCGAGCTGGTGCCAGCCACATCCCGGCAGGGTCAGCGCGCCCAGCGGGGTGCCGAGAGTGGGGCTGAGGAGCTCCAGCAGCCATGTGTACCCGCCGGAACGGGACCGGATCGAGCCGGTCGGCGACGATCTCCCGTAGCGCGGGCTCCACTTCAATCGCCTTGGTGGCCCGCAGCAGCTCGTGGGCTTTCGTGAGTTCCCCGATCCGGCCAAGGGCGGTCCGGACGAGCCTGTCGTCGTCGGAGCCGACAATCGCCAGGAAGGCATCAGCGTCGATCGCGTACGCCGACAGGTACTGTTCTGTCATCTCGTCTCCTCTTCCCGGCGGTCGCGTCGAGGACCGGACCGCATTTCGTGCTTACCCGTTCCGCCGCAGGAGATCGGAGAGCGCGATCCGTGACGAGACCCCGAGCTTTCGGTAGACGCGGGACAGGTGTGTCTCCACCGTGCGGGGGCTGAGGAATAGGCGTTCGGCGATCTCTCGGGTGCGAAGACCAGTCGTCGCGAGTTCGGCGATCTCCCGTTCACGGTCGCTGAGTCGGCCGAGTGGGTGGGTGGTGCGGTTGTCCTCGGACAGTTCGGCGCGCATCCGGGTCACCCGCTCCTGTACGAGCACCGCACTGGAGGTGCGGGCGATCGCCTCGGCCGCGTCGAGATGACCCAGCGCAGCTTCCCGGCCCTGGGCCTCGTCGAAGGAGCGGGTGCCGGTCGCCAGGGTCCAGGCGTGTTCGACGGGCATGTCGGCCAGCCGGAAGGCATCCGCCGCGAGGTCGAAGAGCTTGGCGGCCGCGTCGTGTTCACCGTCGGCCAGGTGGAGCTGGGCGCGGGCGCGGCGTGCGTACGCCTCCTGGACCGGCAGTCCGAGCCGTTCGGCTTCCGCCTCGGAGGCCCGGGCAAGGCGGTGTGCTTCCTCGTGGTCCCCGCACTCGAGTGTGGCCGTGGCGAGCAGAGCGAGCAGGAAGGGCCGGGAGAAGGGCCGGACCGGCGGCAGTCGATTGCCGCCCTCGCTGTCCAGCAGGGTCCGCCGACAGCCGGCGGCGTCACCGGAGAGCAGGCGGGCGTGCGCGAGCAGGCCCGTCGCTGAGGCGGTCCACCAGCTGTGGCCGTTCGGGGTGGCGCGCGTCGCCTCCTCGACGAGTGCGACGGCCTCGTCGGCGTACTCACGGCCGCCGGCCCAGACGAGCGCTGTCGCGCGTATCGCCTGCGCCAGGTTGACGGCGGGTTGGACGCCGAGGGAGCGGGCCAGGGTTTCGACCTCCAGGGCATGCCGTTGGGAGGCTTCGAGGCGGCCGGTCCACTGCTCGGCCATGGCGAGTCCCAGCAGCCGGTGCAGGAGGATGGGTTGTCGGGAGCCCGTGCCGTCGGCCGCCAGCCCCCGGCCCAGGTGCCGGGCCGCGTCCGGGAAGCGCTCCAGGTACAGCTCCGCGCTGCCGAGCAGGGCGAGGGTTTCCGGCGTACGGCCGGCGAGGGGGTCCGGCAGGGCGTCGACGAGCCGGGCGCAGCGGGTGACCTCGCGCGTGGCCTCGTCGAGGTCACCCGCGTGGGTGGCGCACAGGGCGTTCAGAACCCGCAGCACGGTGCGGTCCGCTGCCTTCGTGCGACCCGCTTCGACCGGCGTCCGCACGGCTTCCCGCAGCAGGGCACGCGCCTGGTCGTGCATGCCGCCCAGGACACGGACCAGCCCGTACTCGATGATCAGTTCGGCGGCCTCGGCCGGCAACGGATCGGGCAGGGGTCTGGGCAGCAGCCGGAGTGCGGTACCCGTGAGGGCCGCCGCCTCCGCGTACCGGCCGAGCTGCCGCTCGACGGCGGCGCAGACGGCGTGGGCCTGAAGCAGCTGCTTCTCGTCGAGAGCCGCGTGGCGGTGCCCCAGCAGTTCGTGTGCGCGCGTGCGGGCCTCGGCCAAGTGGTCTGAGGCGATCAGCGTGCGGCAGTAGGCGAGTTCCATCTCGGTGCGGGCGGTCGAGTCCGTTCCCCCGTCGGGCAGGGATTCCAGTGCCAGCCGGAGCCAGTGCGCCGCGGTCGCCGGGTCCTGTGCGGCGGTCTCCGCGGCGCCCTCGGCCAGCGTGCGCGCGGCGAGAGCGGCGTCCGTGCCCAGCAGGTGCTCGGCGTGGCGGGCCCGTTCGCGGGCCCGGCCGCCACGGGCGGTGACGAGGTCCAAGGCGCGGCGGTGGGCGCGCAGCCGGAAGGACACACCGGCCCTCTCGTACACGACATGACCGACGACGGGATGACGGAAGGTCAGGTTGCCTTTCCAGTCGACCGGGCGCACCAGGTCGGCCCGCTCCAGTTCGGCGAGTGCGTCGAGGGTGCGGTCCAGCCCCAGCCCGGAGACCCGGGCAAGATCCTCCGGTCGGAACGGGCTGCCGACCACGGCCGCCGCCGAAGCCGTGATCGCCGCCTGCGGCGTCAGCGCGTCGAACTCGGCGATCAGCGGCTTCGCCTCGCGGAGCAACCCGGCGGTGTCGGTGCCCGGGCGGTCGGGCCAGTGCTCGGGGTGCCAGTCCGCAGCGACGAGGAGGCGCACGTATCGGGGATTGCCCTCAGCCGCGGCGCAGATCAGGCCCGCCGACTCCTCGGCTGCGGCCGCAGTGCGGGACTCGGGTTCCTCCGTAGTGCGTCGGCCGGTGAGTATCGCGGCCACTGCTGCCGGGTCGAGCGGGCCCGGCTCGATACGCGTCACCGTGCCGGCCTGCACTCCGTCCTCCAGGGCTTCCAGCAGCTCGGGGGCTGTTTGCCTGGGGCGGTGGGCCAGGGCGAGCAGGAAGGGGCCGGGCGCCTGCGCACGGATCAGCCGTACGATGGCCGCCGTTGAGTCCGGGTCGCACCAGTGGACGTCATCCAGTACCAGGACACAGCCCGCTGCCCATTCTTTGGGCCGGTCGCGGAACCCGTCGAAGTGCTTCGCGCCCGAGGCCGCCCGCGGGTGGGTCTGTCGTGCCTCCCAGGCGTCCTGGAACACCTGCAACGAGGTGGTGTTTCCTCGTACGGCTCGGGCACGGACGACCGGCACCCCCCGCCGCGTGGCCAGTTCCATGAGTGCCATGGCCAAGCGGGTCTTCCCGATGCCCGGCTCTCCGGTGATCTCCACGACGGAGCCCCGGCCGTCGCCCAGCGCGTTCAGGGACCGTGTGAGGAGGGCGAGTTCGGTCTCCCGCCCTACAGGGCGTTCTCCGGCAGCCGGTACGTCCACTGCGCTCATGGGCGCCGTTCTCCCTCGTAGGTGCGGTCGGGCGCGCATCAGGGGCGGCCTGGCCGCGGGGCGCCGTCGCAGCAACCATACAGAAGCAAACGATTTTGCTCGACTTCGTTTTTTGAAGTGAGATCTATTCCTCGGCGTCTTATCCAATGTCGCCGTGGCGCTCGACGGTCGTTTCGGTTAGGGGATGTCCCAGCTGAACCGATGCACGTGGATGCCGAAGTAGGGGAAGGACTCCACGGTGCGCACGCCCGGTACGGTGCGGATCCGGTCGTTGATGATCGTGGACAGTTCGTCCATGGTCCGGCAGACGACCTCCGCGAACAGGTCGTAGGCACCGGCCGTGGAGACGAGGTAGATGACGCTGTCGATGCTCTCCAGAGCCTCGATGATCTCCTGGAGTTTGCCGTCGACCTTGATGCCGAGCATGGCCATGACGGGCAGGCCCAGCTTCAACGGGTCCGTGACCGCGGCGAACTCCAGCACCCCGCGTTCCGTCAGTCGCTGCACCCGGGCCCGCACGGCCGGCGCGGACAGTCCCACCTCTTTGCCGAGGTCGGTGTACGACGCGCGGCCGTCCTGCTGGAGGCGGCGGATCAGGATCTTGTCGACTGCGTCCAGTTCGATACGAGCCGTCACGTGGTCCTCTTTCTTCCCCCGGTCGTTCGGACGCGACCGTAGCAACTCGGCAGGCGCCCGTCGTGGCCTGGGGGAAGGGCCCGGCGCGGCGGTTACGTACGGTGCTTACGTGTTTCCCCCGACGTAATCGCATTTGAGTTCGATAAGGCTTGGTCTCGCAGCTGACCACTGTTGTGAGGGGAGACATCGTTGGACACGCCCTTGGGTCAGGCACGGTCGTCCGGCTCCGAAGAGCCCCTGATCGGCCGCGAGCAGGAGATCGGGCGGCTGCAGAGGGTCATCACCGGACGAACGCACGAGGGGCCCTGGTTGCTGGAGATCGCCGGGGAACCGGGCATCGGCAAGACGCGTCTGCTGACGGAATGGAGCGGGCTGGCCCAGCGGGCGGGGCTGACCGTGCTGTCGGGGAGAGTGTCCGGTGCGGACCGGCGGCGTCCCTTCGCGCTCTTCAGAAGGCCGGTCGTGCGGGCCCTCGAACTGCCCGGTGCGGCGGCATCACTCGCGCCGGAGGACCGGGCCTTTCTGCTCCGGCACTTCGCGGAAGAGCAAGCGGACACGAGGCCGGAAGCCGACTGCGACGGAACGGCGGTGGGACCGCGGCCAACGGACCGGGAAAGGGCGCGATTGCGCCGATGTATCGCGGTTCTGCTGTGGACGGCGGCCGACAACCGCCGACGCCTGACCCTCTGTCTCGACGACCTTCAGTGGGCCGACGACGCGTCCGTCGAACTGCTGGGCCACCTCCTGCGCCGTCCCCGTCCCCGGACCCCGCTGATCCTCGTGTGTGGGGTACGCCCCGGGCAGCGGTCAACGGCACTGACGGCGAGCCTCGCCGACCCGGACGACGCCTACCGGGTGGAGCGGTTCCGCCTCGGACCGCTGCCGCGCGGCGCGGCCGCCGAACTCCTCACCCGCGAACCGACGGTCGAACGGCAGCGGCTCCTCTACGACGCCGGTGGCGGCAACCCCTTCTACCTGCAGGCACTGGCACAGTCACCGGGGGCGTTCACGCCCCCCGACGGGACCAGCCCATGGGGTCTGTCGGACGAGGCGGTCATGACGGCGGGCTCCGCACTGGCCCGTGAGCTCGATCCGCTGGACGCCGTGGAACTCGACGTCCTGAGGGCGGCCGCCGTACTGGGCGAGGATTTCGACCCCACACACCTCGCCGAACTCACCGGCCGGGACGCGCCGAGGATCACGCGTGCTCTCGACCGACTGATCGCCGCGGACCTGATCCGGACAGATCTCACCCAGGGGCGCGACTGCAGCCTGCGCCATCCGGTGCTGCGCGCGGTCGTCTACCAGGCCGCCCCGCACGGCTGGCGCCGGGCCGCCCACGCGCGCGCCGACCGCGTCCTGCGGGAGTCGGGCGCCGGGCCCGCGCAACGGGCACCACATGTGGCCCGGAGCGCGGAGGCGGGCGACCGGGACGCTGTCCGACTGCTGACGGAGGCAGCCGAAGAGATGCGGGAGGCGACCCCGGCGGCTGCCGCGTCCTGGCTGAGCACGGCACTGAGCCTGATCCGCGAGGACGAGGACGGGCTGCGGGCAAGGGTGATGACACCCTTGGCGCGCTCGCTCGGGGCCATCGGGCACCTGCGTGAATCCCGGGAACTGCTCAGACGGATCCCCAGACCGGCCGACGCGCCCCCCACCAGGTCGGACACCGAACTCGTGGCGTTCTACGCCATGGTCGAACGTCATCTCGGCAACTACGGCCAGGCCGAATCCATGCTGACGGCCGAACTCGCCCTGCTTTCGGAGGACTCCGTCGACTCCGCCGACGCCGACGAACTGAGCGCCCCGCTGCGGCTGGAGCTCGCTACGGTCAGCCTCCTGCGCCGGACGTTCCCCCGCTCACAGGAACTGGCGGCGGAGGTGCTGCGCCATGCGACGGCCAGCGAGAGCAAGCACCTCCGTATGGCCGCCACTGTCCGTCTCGCGCACAGCAGCGCGTTCGCGGGAGACGTCCCCGCCCTGCTGCACCGGGCCCGGGAAGCCAGTGCGCTGGTGGACTCGACGTCAGACGCCGAACTCACCCCGCACCTGGACACCGTCTCCCAACTCGGATGGGCCGAGGCCCTCGCCGAGCGGCATCACGACGCGCTGCGCCACACGGCCCGCGGCATCAGGCTCGCCCAGGACTCGGGACAACTGTTCGTCCTGCCGTACCTGCGCCTGGCCCATGCCTACGCCAGCGTCAGCGTCGGCCGGCTCACGGACGCCCTGCGCTCGGCCGCGGGCGCCGAGGAGGACGCCCACCGGATGAAGCGGCCGGCGCTGCACGGATTCGCCCTGGCCCTGCACGCCTGGGCGACCTCGCTGCGGGACGGCCCCGACGTCGCAGCGCCGACCGCGGAACGAGCGGTGCAGGAGGTCGGCGCGGGCGGCAGGCTCTGGGCGGTCACCGCCGGGGTGCTGGCCGGTGTCCGGCTCGACCAGGAGCGGCCCGCCGAATGCCTGGAGTTGGTGCGGTCCGCCATGGACCACGACCGGCACCCCGGCACCGCCCAGTCCATCACGCCCATCTGGTACGCCCTGGGAGCCCGGGCCGCGGCGGCGCTGGGTGACCGAGAGGAGGCTGCTGAGTGGGCACGGCGGGCGTCGCTCCACGCGGATCTGCTGGGCCTGCCGGGCCAGCGTGGACACGCCGCCCTCGCCCGGGTCCACAGTGCCCCGGACCCTGTCGGCACCCTGGAGGAGGCGGTGTCCGGTTTCAGGACCGGGGGACTGGTTCTGATGGAGTGTCAGGCAAGGCTGCTGCTTGCCCGGGAGCTCGCGTCACGCGGTCCGCGCGACGAGACGCGGCCCCACGTGCTGGAGCAGGCGGAGGAGCACGCCAATCGCGCGAAGTCGCTCGCGGAGGCCTCGGGTGCGCGCCATCTCTATCGGCAGGCGGTTGACCTGCAACGCCGCCTGGGAGCTCGCCGGTCCCGCCCGGCGCGGGAAGCGTCAAAGCCGCTGCCGGACATGTCGGCGCGAGAGCGGGAGATCGCCCGCATGGTGTCCCTCGGCATGTCCAACAACGACATAGCCCGCGCCCTGGTCGTCTCGCCGAAGACCGTCGAAGCCCACCTCACCCGCATCTTCCGCAAGGCCGGCGTGCGCTCCCGGGTCGCACTGGTCGCCGCGCTGTCCCACGCCGGTCCGGAACATGTCGCCTGAGGTTACGGACGGTGGTGACCGGTCGGTAGTACGTACCGTGATTACGTGGTTCTCCGGATGTGTCGTCCCAGGTCAGAGCGATTGACTCAGGGTGCGCCGGAGAGATTCGCCCGGACGATTGTCAGTGGCTGCTCGTAACGTTCCGCTCATCGTCACGCTGAGTGCCGGATCCCGGCCGAGCTGTGTCGATCTTGAGTTTCCTTGAAGCGGAAGGCGGGGGCCGGTGGGCTGGCTTGCGGCGGGCGACGGATACGAAGTCGCCCTGGTGGAGGGCCGGGTGGCGGCCAGGTCCACGTCCGGTCGCGCGGCGGGGCGGCAGTTGAAGTCGCTGCCGAAGGCGCTCAAGGACCATCCGGAGGTGGAGCGGCTGCGCCGGTTCGCCGAGTGGCTGGACCGGCATGCGACGGCCTGCGTCGCGCAGGTGGACACCTGGATGGTGTCGGCGCTGCCGGTGCCCACGGAACTGGTGGTCAGGGTCTGGCCGGACGAGGCCTGGCAGTCGGCGCTGCGTGACCTGGTGGTGGTCGGCGACGACAAAGACGAGGTGGGGTTCCTGCGCGGGGTCACCGAGTCGGGCGAGCTGCGCGTGGTCGACCTCGACGGCGAGACCGTACGGCTGTCCCCACGCACGGTGACGCTGCCGCACCCGGTGCTGCTGGCGGACCTGGACGACCTGCGCGAGTTCGCGGCGGAGCTGGGGATCGTGCAGCGCGTCGAGCAGATCCACCGGGCGACCTGGCGCAGGCCCGCCGATCTGGACGGCAAGGTGACGCAGGTCTCGGAGTTCGCCGGAGGCTCGTTCCCCACGCGTTCCGCGCTGGTCGCCCGAGCCACCTCCCTCGGCTACCGGGTGTCGGGCGCCCGGGCCACCTGCCGGGTGCGCGACGGGGCGCACACCGTCGAGGCCGCGATGTGGATCGGCGAGCCCTGGGACTACCAGGCGTCGACCGGCCCGCTCTCCTGGCACGGCTCGGACGGTCGGGCACTGCGGCTCGCGGACGTCGGTCCGGTGGCCTGGTCGGAGGGGATGCGGATGGCGGTGGCACTGTACGCCGGGCGCGAGATCGAAGAGGGGATGGGCGCGTGAGCGGGGGAGCGCAGGTGTCGTACGAGGAACTGCTGGAGGCCGGTGCGGTGCTGCCGCGCGGTACGGAAGGCGCTGGTGAGCGGGCGGTGCCGCTGACGGCACGGTCGTACACGCACCCGGGTCTTGACGATCGGGTCGTCGTGCGGCTGGTCGCCGCGGAGCTGGGCGCGGCGGAGGACCTGGCCGCCGGTTTCCTGGGTCTGGAACCGGACGCGGACCCGGTCGAGGTCGGGCTGGGGGCGCGCCAGGCGCTGGGCTTCCCGGAGTGGGTGTTGGCGCACCACCCGGAGGACGGCCATCATGCGCTGGCGGTCGTCCAGGACCTGGAGCGGATCGCCCGCCGGGCGAAGTCCCGGCCGAAGGCCGCCCTGGACGACTACCGTGAGCTTGCCCGGCGACTCGCCGTCGCCGTACCGCACTTCCTGCCGACCTTCTACGAACAGGCCGGGCGGGTCTTCCTGTCGGTGGAGAATCCGACGTATGCGGCGCAGATGTTCGGCCGGGCCCGCGAGGCCGAGGCCGAGTACGGGCTCGCGGTGGACGAGGAGCGGCTGGACGCCGTGTTCCTGGAGTTCGCCCTCGCCGGGGCGCTCACGGCGACCGCGCTGTCCGGGTACGCGAAGGAACTGGCCGTCCGGGTTCCCGCGGCCGAGGCCCTGGAGCGCTTCACCCGGTTGTGCGTACGGCGGACCATGGGCGGACTCGTGCCGTCCGCCCAGCTGGCGACCGACGTGCGCAGGCTGGCCCGTGCCGCGGGGCGGGACGGGGGCGATGTCGAGCAGGCCTACCTGGCCGACCTGCTCGCGCTGTCCGCCACCGCGAAGGCGGCGCCCGGCTGGTGGAAGTCCCACCGCACGGCCGTCGTCGCGCTCGCCCGGCGTGAGCCCGCGGTGCGTGGCGCGCTGCTGAGTCTCATGCCGGACTCCGGCGACCATGCCGTGCTGCTGATGTGGCTGGACATCCTGGAGGAATCCGGGGCCCTCGTGGGGCTCTGGGACGACACCCTGCCCGACCAGGAGCGGCCCCAGGACGGCACCGCGGGCTGGTTCATCCGCTTCCTGGCGTTCCAGGAGCGGGCCCAGCCCTGGCACGAGCCCTCGCAGCTGCCCGCCCTGTACCGGATCGTGGAGCGCGCCGCCGACCTGCTGCGAGCCGAACTCGCCGAGTCGGGGTGGGGGTTGCGGGCGGAACATGATCTGGACCTGCTGGATCTGCTGCTCACCCTGGGCGTGCCCGTCGCCGCCTGCGACCGACTGCACCCGTACGGGTGGGCGAAGGGCGAGGACCGCCGTGACCTGCTTGCCCTCGCCGCCGACGGACGGTTCCGCGACGCCTTCCGCGAAGGCGCCGACACTTCCTTCAGCGGCGACGAGGACGACCTGGACACGATCCGGGTTCTCGCCCAGTCGCCCGGCGGCCGGCTGATGCTGGCCGACTGGGTGCGCGAGGTCGCGCGGCGCTCCGTCGCCACCGGACTGCCCGGCCTCCCCGACGCGCTGAAGCGGCTGAAGTGGCTGCCCGCGGAGGCCCTCATGCTCGCCGAGGACGAGATGCGCGAGGTGGCCGCCACCGACCTCGCCCCGCTGCTCGCCCGCACGCTCAGGGCTGGGCTCCTCGACGAACTCGGCTGGCCCGCCTGGGAAGAGGCGGCCACGGAGCTCGTGCCCAGGAGGAACGTCGAGGACCTGTACGTCGCCGACGCCTGGCCGTATCTGATCACCGCCGGTGCCACGCAGGTCCGGGTGATCGGCACCGAGGGCACCGTGCTCACCCATGATCTTCGGCTGCCGGATCAGGGCACCTTCGGGTACCCCGGGTTCCACTTCGTGGACGGTGAACTGCTCGTCCACTGGCGGACCCACGACCACGGGATGCGTGGGTACTGGCACCACAGCCCCGACCGGGTCCTGTCCCTGGCGGGCGCAGTCGTCCCCCGGGGTGTCCAGATGAACTGGTACCGGGAGGACATCGGCGTCCCGACCCTGCCCCTGCCCGGCGGCGGACGGGCAACCGGCGCCGGCGTCCTGCACCGCGGTGACACCACTGTGCCCGTGGAGGCGAACCTGCTCGGTGACGGCACCTCGTACTGGGTCTGGGGCGGGGGCGCGGACGGCTGGTTCGAGTACGACCCGGCCACCGGGCGGATGGGCCGCAACAGCGCGCCCGCTTTCCTCGCCGACGCCTCCGGCGAGGACACCTGGGCAAGGGGCTGGCTGGCGCCCTACCCCTTCGATGAGGTCACTCCCGCCGGGGTGCCGGTGAACGGGCTTCTGGGCTGGCGCGCGGTGTTCCAGCCAGACCGCTCCTGGCACGGCGAGGACCTGGCCGGACGCCAGGTCACCGTGCCGGAGGAGCGGGGGAAGCCATATGCCGCGGTGCTCTTCCCCGGCGCCGACCGACTCCTGGCCGCCGTCCGGGACGGTTGGCGCGTCGAGCTCGTCGACGCGGACGGAGTCGTGACCGCCTCCGCGCGGGTGGACGGTGCTCCGGGCGAATTTGCGGAGGGCACCCCCCTCCTTCCGCCGCTGCGGTACTGGCACTGCCTGCACCCCCGCGACCCACAGGGCTCCGCCGCGCTGCGCCGGATCGACGACGAGACGGCCCGGGCGCTGCTCAGCGAACCCGAACTCGAGGAAGCGGTAGGGCAGTTGCTGCCCGACGTCACCGACAGGGCGCTGCGCGCGGGCGTCATCGGAGTGCTGCGGTACGCCGCCGAGCAGCAGAAGGTCCTCGACGCGGCGGCGACCCGCCTGACCGCGGAACTCGCCGGCAGCCACGAGGACGAGGGCCCGGCCGGGCCCTCCGACCAGCTGCTGCGCCACGCGCTCAGCGGCCTCGACGGCTCCCGCGGCAACTGGTACCACTACACGGCCGACCGGGACAACGTGTTCCGGAGGCTACGGGTCCTGAAGCGGGCGGTGCGCGCGGGTGACGACTCGCGCCAGTCCCACGACTCCGCGGCGGCCCCGCACGCGGCCGCCACCCCCGCAGCACCCCCGCGCGCCGCTCACGCCCCCGCACCGACCCCGCGCCTGCACGTCGACGGCCCCGAACTACCCGACGGCTACCTGTACATGGAGCCCACTGCCGACTTCTTCACGGCGGCGGCGTTCCGGGTCGCGTCGCCGGCCACACCGCCGGAGCACCGGGAGGCCCTGGTGGCGCTGTTGCGGGAGTTCGAGGCGCTCGGGCTGGCCTCGACCGCCGGACCCGCGCGCTGGCGGTGGGTCTCCGTCCACCTCGACGCCGGTCAGCTGCGTACCCCGAGCGGCGAGTGGCGTGAGGGAAGCTGGCGGGGGGTGCTGCCGCTGGACGGCGGTGCCTTCCTCGCGGTCACCGCGTGCACCTCGCGCAGTGCAAGCGAGGGCTGCGACTTCGAAGCGCTCTTCCACGACCCGTCCGGCCGCTTCGAGGTTCCCGCCCCCTACACGCTCGAATCCGTTTACCGCGTCGGTGAGGACCGTGCGGCCGACTGGCTCGCGGCGTTCCTCGCCGAGCTCGACGAGCGGGGACCGGCCCCGTGGATCCCGGCCGCGGCCGAAGAGTTCGCCCGGCTGACCGGGGTCACCCTGACCATGGCCCGACTGCTGGTGGCAGGACTGCCGCAAGTCGACAGCAACGACCGGTCGTTCCTGACTGCCGAGGCGCGGGCTGTGCTCCGCGTGAAGGTCACGGACGCCGCCCTGGCCAAGGACGAACTGCGCAAGATCACCATCTCCGTCCTCAGGGCCGTCGTCGCCGCGCTGCTGCCCCGGGACCCGGCCCGGCTGTGGACGGACGGCCCCGACGTGGCGGCCGCCGCGGAGATCTGGAACAGCAAGGTCGGCAAGCGCATGGTCCTGCCCGAGGCGCTCCTCGGCGAGATGCAGCGCACGCTGAAGGCCGAGCCCTGGACGCTGGCCGCCCTACTCGACCCCGCCTCCGAGCTCCGCCTGAGCCGAGACCTGGAGTGGGCGGTGACGGGGGACCGGGTCGGTCCGGTCGGCGAAAGCACCCTAGGGTTCACCGCGGCCACGCTGATCGACTCGGTCGTCCTGGCCGCCTGGCTCGCACACCGGCTGCCCGTCGGCGACCCGGTCCGCGCCGCGCTGCCCGCCGCCCTGGGCGCGATACGGGACCGGCTGGCCCACCCCGGACTGATGCTCGACCTCGTCACATACGTCTCCCTGTTCGACTTCCGCAAGGCGGCCGGCCAACCCACCGAGACCGGGAGGGGATTCGAGCGATACGGCGCGGTCGTGATGGCCACTCAGGACGGCCAGCCGGCCCCCGCCCTGCGCGTCGCCCTCCTCGACGCGGACGGCCAGGACCCGTATCTGCCCGCGCTGCGCCTCGCACAGGACGGGGCTCCGTTCCTGGCGGAGGTGATGCTGCGTCTGGCCCGCGCCCCGTACTTCGCGGCACTCGTCGCCGACCCGGGCGACCCGGTCGCGGGCGAGCGCGGCAAGGACGGCACCTGGTACCCGCAGGACCCCGCCCGCTCCGTGCCGGAGCTGGTGGCCGAAGCGGCGAAGGAGTACGGCATAGGCGAGGACGCCGCAGCGCTCTACCTGATGCTCCTCGCGATGCCCGACCCCACCGACCGCAACACGGCCCGCTGGACCGGCTGGAAGCCCGCCCGCCTCAAGGCGGCCCGTGCCGAACTGGCCGTCACCGACCTGGTCGTCGGCGGCAGCCGCTCCCGCGCCGGACGCTCACTCTTCCTGCCGGGCGGCTGGCAGGCCCTGCCCTCCCCACGCCTCCCGCTGGAGCAGTGGAAGCTACCGCTGTACGGCGAACTCGCCCAGGCCCGTGTGGGCCTGCTCGTGCCGACCGAACCGGCATCCGACCTGTACCGCAGGGCCTGGCAGCGGATCCGGGAGGGCGACGTGCCGCGCTTCGAGGAACTGAAGGTCAAGAGCGGACGCCGACGCTGACGCCGCATCGACAGCAAGGACGGCCTCTTCCCGCTCGCACCGGACCAACAAGGACATTCATGAACACCACGACTGCGTCGGCCCCTCCGGCCCGCCAAATCCTGCCCGCCGAGGAGCGCCACGCCACCGAACTCGCCTTCCTCGCCGCCCACGACGAGGGCCCGCGCCCACCGGGCTGGGCGCTGACCCCACGTGCCGTCGTCACCTTCATCTGCGGCAGCGACGGCAAGGCACTGGAACTGAAGGGACAACGGCTCGTCATCGCCCCCAAGTTCGTCGGCGAACGCGCCCTCGTCGAGCGCTGCGTGGTCACCCTCGCCGGTGAGCGCGGCCTGCTGCTCGTCGGCGAGCCCGGCACCGCCAAGTCCATGCTGTCCGAGCTGCTGTCCGCCGCCGTGTGCGGCGCCAGCGCGCTCACCGTGCAGGGCACCGCCGGCACCACCGAGGACGCCTTTCGCTACGGCTGGAACTACGCCCTCCTGCTCGCCCAGGGCCCGACCCGGCAGGCGCTGGTCGACTCCCCGGTCCTCAGCGCCATGCGCACCGGCCGGGTCGCCCGCGTCGAGGAGATCACTCGCTGTCTGCCCGAGGTGCAGGACGCCCTGGTGTCGATCCTGTCCGACCGGCGCGTCAGCGTCCCCGAGCTGTCCGGCACGGACGACGCCCAGGTCGCGGCCGCCCCCGGCTTCACGGTCATCGCCACCGCCAACCTCCGGGACCGGGGCGTCTCCGAGATGTCCGCCGCTCTGAAGCGGCGCTTCAACTTCGAGACCGTGCAGCCCATCGCCGACGCGGAGGCCGAGGCCGCGCTGGTCCGGGGTCAGGCGGTCGCCGCCGTGCAGCGGGCGGGCGCGGCCTTCGGGGTGGACGACGCCGTACTCGACGTACTCGTCACCGTCTTCCGGGACCTGCGCACCGGCCGCTCCGCCGAGGGCTGGGACGTCGAGCGACCCGGCACGGTGATGTCCACCGCCGAGGCCGTGCAGGTCGCCACCTCCCTCGGGGTCGCCACGGCCTACCTCCCGGCCGGGGACACCCTAGACCTCGTCCCCGGCCACCTCCTCGGCGTGGTCCGCAAGGACGACCCCGCCGACCACGCCCGCCTCCTCGGCTACTGGGACGGACCCGTCCGCCGCCGCGCCGAGGACGGCTCGGCCCTGTGGCGCCGCCTGTGGGACCTGCGGGAGACCCTCCGGTGACCACGCACGCCCCGGACGACGCCCAGGCCCGGGAGGAACCCCGGGCCGCCGTCACCGCCCTCGCGGACTCCGTACGGCCGTACCTCCTCGGCGTACGCCATCACAGCCCCGCTCTCGCCGCCGTCGTGCCCGCGCTGCTGGACGCGTCCGGCGCCGAGGTCGTCTGCGTGGAACTGCCGGCCGACTTCCAGCCCTGGCTCGTCCATCTCGCCGACCCCGGTACGGTCGCGCCCGTCGCCCTCGCCGGAGCACGGGAGGACGGACGAATCGGCTTCTACCCCTTCGCGGACTTCTCCCCGGAGCTGGCCGCCGTCCGCTGGGCTCGTGCGCGCGGCGCCGAAGTCCTGTGCTGCGACCTTCCGTTGGCCGACCCCGGCTGGGGTGCTGTCGGGCCCGCCGGAGCCGGTGCCACACGGACCGTCTTCGCCGATGCCCTCACCGCCGCCGGCACCGGACGCGACGGCGACGACCTGTGGGACCGCGCGGTGGAGGTACTCGCCCCCGGAAGCACCCCGGAGGCGGTACGCCGTGCGGCCCTCGGCGTCGGGTGGGCGTTGCGCCGGGACGCGGTGGCCGCCGGGGGAGTGGCGGCCGTTGATCTGGCACGGGAGGCGTACATGCGGTCCGTGCTTGCGGAGGCCGGCGCGGACGGGCGACGGGTGGCGGCCGTGGTCGGGGCGTTCCATGCCCCGGTGCTGGCGGACCGGGAGGGAACGGCGCCGGTCACCACCGGTGGCGTTTCGCCGCTCATCACCGACAGCGCCTCGCCCGTCGTCACCTCCTTCGTCCCATACGCCTTCGATCTGCTGGACTCGCGCTCCGGCTACCCCGCGGGCATCCGCGATCCCCGCTGGCAGCAGGCGGTGCTCGCCGCCGCCGGGGATCCGGACCGGGTGCGCGACGCCGCCGCCTACGCGATCACCGATGTGTGCCGTGCGCTGCGGGTAGCCGGACACACGGCGGGCACGGGCGAGGCCACCGAAACGCTACGGCTGGCCTGTGACCTGGCCCGCTTGCGCGGCCTGCCCGCCCCCGGGCGCGGGGAGTTGCTGGAGGCGCTGACGACCGTACTGGGCCAGGGCGAACCCCTGGGCCGAGGCCGAGCCCTCGCCCGGGCCGTCGAAGGGATCCTCGTCGGCAGCGGCTGGGGCAGGGTTGCCCCCGGCACCCCGCGCTCCGGGCTCGGACCGGCCGTGGAGGCCGAACTCGCCGCACTGCGGCTGCCCGGCCCGGACGACCCCGGACCGCGTGAGATCCGGCTCGACCCGCTCCGCTCCGACCTCGACCGCCGCCGCGAAGTGCTGTTGCAGCGCCTCGCGGTGTGCCACACGCTCTACGGCGAACCCGTCGAGGTGGCCGCCACGGGCGACGGCACCGCGCTCACCACCCGGTGGAGGGTGCGGTGGACCCCGTCGGTTCCCGTACGACTGGACCTGGCCGGCATCCGCGGCGTCACCGCCGCCCAGGCCGCCGCGGGGACCCTACGCGAGGCGTACCGTCACGAGACCGCCGCCACCTGCGCCCACGTCATCGGTGGGCTCTTGGCCTCCGCCCGCTGCGACCTGCCCGGCCTGGTCGCCGACCGACTGGCCGAGGCTGCGGAGATGCTGCCTTCGGCCGCCACCCTCCTCGAACTCCTCGAAGCGCTGGACGTGTTGGAGGCGCTGCGTCGGGGGCACCTGCCCGGCAGCACGCGCGACCGCGACCGGGAAGTGGCCGAACTGGCCGACACCCTGCTCGAAGCAGCCGTCCGTGCCCTGCCCGGACTGGTCGGCAGCGACCGGCCCGAGGACGCCGCCGCCCTGATCGCCCTGTCGGCCCGCGCGGGTGAGCAGCGCCTCGGCCTGCGCTTGGACGACGCCCTCGACTCCCTGGCGCGCACCGGCTCCCCACTGATCCAGGGCGCCGCCCTGGCCGCCCGGGTCCTGCTCGACCTCGACGCCTCCGACACCCTGGGCACCCGCGTGGCCGGCTGGATCGACACCGCCACCGACCCGGACGGGCGGCGCCGACTGACCCGGCTGCTGACCGGCCTGCTCGGCGCCACCGCGCCCCTCCTGGAATCGGCCCCGGCTGCTCTGGAACCTCTCCTCGACCGGATCGATGCCCTCGCTGACCAGGATTTCCTGGACCGGCTGCCCGCCCTGCGCGGCGGCTTCGACACCCTCACTCCGGCCGGACGCGACAGGCTCCTCGCCACCGTCACCGAACGCCTCGGCGACCGGATCGACCTGACCCTCACCGCCCCGCCCGGACTCCTCGCCCTGTGGACGGCGGCGGACGCGGCCGGACTGGGCGAACTGACGGAACTGGGACTCCCCGTGCCGGCCTCCGGCGGGGCGGCACCGGAAGCCCCCGCACCGGTAGCGCGGCCCACGCCCACGTCCCGTCTCACCCCTGCCGACCGCTGGCGCCTGCTCCTCGGCCGGGAGACCGACCGTCTCCCCGACTCCGTCCGCCGCTACGCGCACGCCCTCGACGAGCTGTACGGCTCCGGCCGCGGCGAGGGATCCGTCGACCTCGGCCAGAGCGGAGGAAGAGGCGGAGGGGGCGGTCAGGAGGCGTCCTTCCCCTCAGCCCGGGAGTGGGGTGAGGAACTCACCGCCCTGTTCGGCGAGGAGATCCGCGAGGAGGTCCTCGCGCAGGCCGCTGAGCACGGTCGTAGTGACGTCCTCGCCGAACTGGACCCCGCCGCCGTACGCCCGTCGGTCGAGTTGCTCACCTCCGTGCTCTCTCTCGCCGGCGGCATGCCTGAACAGCAACTGGCCCGCCTGCGGCCGCTCGTCCGCCGCCTCGTGGACGAGCTGGCCCGGGAGCTCGCCACCCGCCTGCGCCCCGCGCTGACCGGCCTGGCTACCCCGCGCCCCACCCGCCGCCCCGGCGGACGACTAGACCTGCCCCGCACCCTGCGGGCCAACCTCGCGCACACCCGCCGCCTGGACGACGGCCGGACCATCGTCGTGCCCGAGCGGCCGGTGTTCAGCACCCGCTCGCGCCGAGAGGCGGACTGGCGGCTGATCCTCGTGGTCGACGTGTCCGGCTCCATGGAGGCGTCTGTCGTCTGGTCCGCGCTCACCGCGGCTGTCCTCGGCGGAGTCCCCACCCTCTCCACCCACTTCCTCGCCTTCTCCACCGAGGTGATCGACCTGACTGACCGGGTCGACGACCCGCTGTCGTTGCTCCTGGAGGTCCAGGTCGGCGGCGGCACCCACATCGCGGCCGGCCTCGCCCACGCCCGCTCCCTGGTGACCGTCCCCAGCCGGACCCTCGTGGTGGTGGTCAGCGACTTCGAGGAGGGCTACCCGCTGACCGGGCTCCTCGGCGAGGTACGCGCCCTCGCCGACTCCGGGGTGCACCTGATGGGCTGCGCGGCCCTGGACGACACAGGCACCCCCCGCTACTCCGTGTCGATCGCCCGGCAACTCGTCGCCGCCGGCATGCCCGTCGCCGCCCTCAGCCCCCTCGCCCTCGCCCGCTGGGTGGGCGACCGCCTGCGCGGAGAACCCCGATGATCCCGATGACGCCCCAACTGCCCCCGGCGGCACCCGACGTGGTCGCCGCCGCCGTCGAGGGCCTGACGTCCCGGCTGCGCAAGAAGCTGGACGCGGCGGTCGAGTCGTACGCCGCGCTCCCGGTCGCCGACTTCGGCCGCACCCTCCGCATCAGGTGCGGGGAGGACGCGGAGGTCACCCTCACGCCGGACCCGTCCGGTGTGCTCACCACGGCCGAACAGGCCGTGTGCAGCTGCCTGTTGGCCCCCCGATGCCTGCACCGCGCAGCGATCCTGAGCGCGTGCCCGGTGCCGGAGCCGTCCACCGCCGCCACGGCGCCGGAGACCACGGAGGACGAGAACGAGCCGCCCAGCGCGGAGGCTGCCCCCGGTCAGGTGGCCGCCGTGGCCGTCACCCCTGCCCAGATAAGGGCCGCAGCCGGGCTCCGGACAGCCGCAGCCGCCGTACTCGCCGAGGGAGTTCCCGCCGCCGGAGCCGTGTCACAGGCGGAACTGCTGCGGGCCGCGCACGCCGCCCGGCTGGCCGGGGTGCACCGGGCGGAGGCGGCGGCGCTGCGTGTCGTACGGGGCCTGCGCGCCGCCCGCGCCCGCGAGGACGGTCACCGCCTCGCAGACCTGGTCACGGCCCTGCGCGAACTCCTCCTGACCACATACCGGTTGACCGCGGCCGACCCCGACCCGGCGCTCGTCGGCACGGCTCGCCGCAGTTACCGTCCCGGCGGTGCGCTGAAGGTCTTCGGTGTCTGCCGTGAGCCGGTGCTCAGCGCCACCGGCTACGGCGGTGTCGTCACCCACCTGGTCGCCGAGGACGGCCGCTGGTTCACCGTCGCCGACGTCAAGCCCGGCGGCCCGGCCCGGGCCAGGGCGGCCGCCACGGCACCGGTCGCGCTCGGCTCCGGCGCCCTCGACCATGCCCGGCTCGCCCGCGGCGGCCTGCTGATCTCCGGCGCCACGATCTCCCCCGAGGGCCGCCTCGGCTCCGGCAAAGGCGTCCGCGCCACACCTGTCGCCGGACTGCCCTGGACGTCCGGTCCGCCGGGCGCCCTCTTCGGCCGTCCACTGCGCGAGATCGTAGCGGCCCGCCTCGCCACGGTTGCCGAGGCGATGGACGACGTGGCCCGCGCGCCGATCGGCTGCGACCTCGTCATAGTGGGCGCCGCGGGCGACCGCCTGCTGGCCCGCGAACTGCTGCCAGGTGCACCGGAAGACGGCCCGCTGATCCGCCTCCTGCCCGCCAACAGCCACCCCGACCTCGCCCACACCGCCAACTTCGCCCAACTCGCCGCCCGCCCGGGCATCCGCATCCGAGTCATCGGCCGCCTGGACCCCGACCGCGCGGCCACCCTTCGCCCCCTGGCCGTCGGCCCGGTACCGGACACCGAGGCCACACTGCGCCTGCCCACGGACTGGCTGGACCGTGCCGACCTGGGCTACGACCCCCTCCGGGGCGTGCACTTCCCGCCACCCGACGCGCTCCCACCCGTACCGGAGCCGGCCCACGACCAGGCGGACCCACTTGCCGACTCCCCTCTGTGGCGGATGCGCCGCCTGGTCGAACTCGCCGTCGCCGGAGGCCGCCGCGCGGTAGCCGAACCGGCCCGGGACGGCGACCGGCAGGGCAGCGCGGCCGCACTGCGCCGCGGCGGACTGGCCACCATGGCCGACCTGGCCACCGCCCTCACAGCCGAGGCCGACTGCCGCACCCGCGACACCTTCGGCCGCCTGAGCGCCCCCGACGCCGACCGCTACGCCCTGGCCTGGCTGAGCGCGGCGATCCATCTCGCGGGTGCCGAGCGGGCGTTGGTGCGGGCGACATGGTGAAGCCCCTGCGAAGACCGCCTCCTGGAGCGCTGCTGTCGACCGTCCCGTCATAGCCGCTCCAGCGACCTCGTGCACGGTCGGCCGTGGCACGTCGAGGTGTGGTCGGTTGAGGTGTCGGGTGAGGGCCGAGCGGTTCCTGAGGTGCGCGATGCCGTGCTCGAAGCGGATGCGGCGTGAGGAGCGCGCGTTGCGTTGCTGCTCGTGGCGGCCCTTGTAGCAGGCGGGAGCGAACTTCTCCGTCTGGTAGTGGTTGGCACCCTTGTGCCGAGCCCGATGGTTGATCTCAGTCGAGGAAGGAGGAGAGCGCCGCGAGCCGTGGGAGGCGGAGCCGTATCTGGTCGGCATTCTCGGGATCCCATTCCTCCCCCAACGGCTTGTCCGGACGCGCCAAGTCCTTAACCGCAGCCTCGACTGCTGCATCGAATGAGTCGGTCTCTCCTTGAACCTTTTCGTATGCGTCCTGAATCAGATGACTCAAACTCTCGTAGCCGATCCAGCCGCCTTCCTCGCGGCACATACGGGTAACCGTAGGCACGTCGGCAAGGCTGTCGGGATTTGTCACGGCACGGCTGAAGGTGTCACGCCCGAGAAGAATCAGTCCGTCGCGGAAGTCCATGAAGCCATCGTTCGTCCAGCTGCCCTCGATCAGATAGGTGGCCATGCACAAGGGAAATGTGTATGCCAAGTCGCTCACCTCGACGTGCTTGGCATAGAAGTCAACGATCTTGGCGGGCTCCAGCGTGGAAAGAACGTTGACCAGGGCGCGCCTGAGGCGGTGGATCATCTGGACCATCGCGGTCGTCGGCACGGTCACCGACTGTGGCTCGAGCCGTGTCGACAAGGCGCCACCAAGTATCCATCTGCACGCCAGTGATCATAGACGGCCCTACCCGCACCCACCTGCCCAAACAGGCAACCTTACGCTGAATTTCAGTAGCAGAGTGCGTAGTTCCACCGACCCATCCCACTTCCGACTCCGCCTGCCCCTCTTCACCCGCCGATGCCGATTACAGACAGCGAATGAGGCGCCGGAGTCAAGGGTGGTCGACTGTCTCAGGAATCCAGTGACATCAATTCTCGGTTCTGGCACAGATCTTGGGGAACCATCACGGAGCGTGACATCGGTGTTCGATTGCGAGCGACTGGCTCATGCGAGACGGCGTACGCCTTGGCGTCCGACAGCCGGAAGTGACGCTCCCTCAGGTTCTTCCCGCTCGCTGCTGCGGTCTGCGGTGGACAGTGATGGTGCTGGTCATGCAGACCGACGCGCTGTTCTGGGATTCGCTGGTGTTCGCCGGGATCGACGAGGTGGAGGTCGAGGCGGTTACGGCCGCGTTCGGCACGGTCGAGGTGGTGGCGAGAGGTCGCACGGCCGTGGCGGCGTGTCCGGACTGCGGCCGCTTCGCGGACCGGGTCCACGACCGTTACCAGCGCAGACTGAAGGACCTTCCGCTGGCTGAGCAGGGCTTTGTGATCCGGCTGACGGTCCGGCGCTTCATCTGCGGGTCGGCGGACTGTCCGCGCCGGACGTTCGCCGAGCCGTTCTCCCGGCTGGCCGCGCCATACGCGCGGTTCACCACACGGCTCAACCACGCCCTGGAACGAGTGGGGCTCGCCCTGGCGGGACGAGCCGGCGCTCGGCTGGCGGCCCAGCTCGGCTTCGGTGCGGGACGGATGACCCTGTTACGAAGGGTCATGGCACTGCCCGATCCGCGATTCAGTACTCCGCGGGTGCTGGGGGTGGACGACTTCGCGATCCGTCGCGGCCAGGTCTACTCCACCGTGTTGACCAGCGTTGAAGACCATCGCGTCGTCGACGTGTTCCCGACCCGGGAAGCCGGACCGCTGGCCGCCTGGCTGGACCGCCACCCCGGCGTGGACATCATTTGCCGGGACCGGGCGGGCGCCTACGCCGAGGGCGCCCGGCGCGGTGCACCCGACGCTTTGCAGGTCGCCGACCGGTTCCATCTGTGGCAGGGCCTGGGCCGGGCCGTGGAGACCTGCGTCGCCGCCCACCGCGACTGCCTGCGCACCCCGGCGCCCACCGGCACGCTGCCGCAGGACACCCGACCGACTTCAGGGCGATCGCAAGACGACGCGGAGCCCGCCGGTCGGCGGGCCGCGCGAAAGAAGGCCGCACACGCCCTGGTCCACAAGATGCTTGTCCAGGGCCACTCACGCCGAGCGATCGCCCGGCACCTGGGCTGGGGCCTGAACACCGTGCTCCGGTACGCGAACGCCGCACGCTGGCAGGACACCATCCGCGAGAACCGGCCCCGGTCCAGCAGACTGGACCCCTACAAGCCCTACCTGCAACGGCGATTCGCCGAGGGATGCACCAGCGTCACCCAGCTCCATGGCGAGCTGGTCGCCGAGCAGGCTCCCGTCACCTACGGCATGGTCCGCGCGCACATCGCCACCTTGCGCGGGGCTCCGTATGCCGCACCGCCGCGGCCGCCGACGGTGCGGCAGGTGACCGGCTGGATCACCCGGCATCCCATGACCCTGAGCGAGGAGGACCGGGCCGGCCTGAAGGACGTCCTGGCCCGCTGCCCCGAACTGGACACGGCAGCCGGACACGTCCGCGACTTCGGCGAGATGCTCACCGGCCGCTTCGGCGCCACGCTCCCTGCCTGGATCGACGCCGTCGACGCCAGCCGGCTGCCCGGCCTTACCGGCTTCGCACTCCACCTGCTCCGAGACCTCGACGCCGTGACCGCCGGCCTCACCCTGGACTGGAGCTCGGGCAGCATCGAAGGCGCCGTGAACCGCATCAAGAAGATCAAGCGGCAGCTCTATGGTCGAGCCGGATTCGAACTACTCCGCAAGATGATCCTGCTCCAGTGACCTGCTCAGTCCAGGGCCCCCTGCTGCGAGGACAGCAGTCCGTCGGTGCCCACGACGGGCGAGATGGGTGCCTGCCGGGCAGCGAGTCGGGTTCTGGCAGGCTGTCCAGATGAGCGGGAATGTAGAGGCGCCCGGCGACCGGTTTCGAGATCGACGCGAACGCAAGTACGGATATGACTTCCTCGATGAGGTTCTGGTGCACTGTCCTCAGTGTGATGGGTGCGCCACTGTCACGCCCCACCCCGAGCTCCCAGCAGATGAGAAGGCTGCTGGCTACGGGAGCCTGGGCCTCCATCGGCGGCTGCGGTGCACGGAGTGCGGATTCTTCAAGGATCGGAAGGTCGACACTGTTGTCGTGGGCAGCCCTGTCGATCCTTACTTCCAGCGACCGGTGTGGTTGCAGACGAACTGCTGCGGACACGTCCTGTGGGCCTATAACGTGCGTCATCTCGACCTGCTGGAGGCCTACGTGGGGGCCAAGCTTCGTGAGCGCGGAGAGCTTGTGCCTTGGGCCCCGACGAGTCTGGTCGAGCGACTTCCCACCTGGTTGAAAGTCGCGAAGAACCGGACCGAGGTTCTGCGGACGATCAGACGCTTGCGCTCCACACTGCCATCTGGCGAGTGATCGAACGCGCGGTGACCACAGCTCAGGCACGGCCGACAGGCGTCCATCCGGCCAGTATGCAGGGGCCAGTCTCACCCGTTCGATGACGAGTCAGCGCACGCGAAGCGGGCTGGACACCCTCCGTGACCGCTCCCCAAGATCTGTGCCAGAACCCAATTCTCATGGACATTGATCATGCTGACGCCTCACAGCTGACGCCCAACACACGTCGAAGCGACGTCCCTGGAAAGCGACACAGTCAGTCCATGGACTTCACGGCGTTCTGCTTGGTCTTTCCGGAGACGAACGTGTCCCGGTCCTTTCGGCCTGCGACCGGGCGCCGCACGCGGATCTCCGTGTCCTCGAGGATCCGGGTCCGACCGTCACGCCCAAGTACTCGACAACCTCAGCGAGAGTACGCAGCCGGACATCCGGCACGCCGGTGCATCCCCAGCGTGCCGGCGCGGAATGTGACGGTGCCCGGCGCCCCGCCCGTCGACTTGTCGAGTGAACCACTCAGATCCTCGTCCACGAGCTGGCGATCGTCCTGGGGGCGGTGCGCCGGCCGCCACGGCTGCCCGGGCCCCCGGTCTGCCAGCGCGGGCATGCGCAGCGCCTTGTTCAGGTGGGGCACCTTCGTGAATCGGCGGGTGTGGTAAGCGTCGACGACCGCGCCGCCGCGCGAGCGGACAGCCTGGCCCACCGCGCCGCGTGAGTCAGCTTCTGAACTGTCACCATGCACGGGCGCTGATGCTGCCTGACGCGATGCGAGGAGACAGCTTGGAAGTCGACCTCACGACTTGGGGAGTTCCCCCCGCTCGGTGATCATTCGCATCCACCCCTCGAGGGTGGCGACGAACTCGTCGAGGTCGGAAGTGGTGTAGGAGGCTCCCTCATGGTCCCAGTCAGGGTCGAGGACGACAACGCGGAAGCCGCAGCCGTGGTACCAGCCGGCGTCGATGTTGATCTCCCGGGCCTGCAGGCCGCCCTTCCGCACCGCCTCCTGCGCGGTCAGCCACGGCGGTTGTGCGGTACGTGCCCAATACAGGTCCTCGGAGTCGTTGACCTCGACTCTTCCATCCGGCAGGCGTCGGGCCAACAACGTGTTGTAGACGATGTTCCAGCCCATAGGGACACGCAGCGGGAGCAAACCCCAGTCCTCGGAAACAACCGCCAGAGGGGATTGGGGCGGAAGCCGGAAGATCGCGTCCATGTGCATGATCGAAATCGTAGCGGCCTGCAAACGTCGGCCCGCCTTCCGCAGACGTGCTGCTGCTCAATCGCGTGGAGAGTTACGTATTTCTACTGACTCCGTGCCTGCTTCCGCCGCCAGCACCCGACTGGGCCCGTATTGCTGGCGGCCGGTGCATGCTGGTGGCTTTGCTCGGATCGGTTCTGTTTGATCGATCCGGGGGTTGGGTGGTGAATGTCGGGAGACTGGATCAGGCCGCGTTCGAGGTGGGGTACGTCAGTGAGGACTGCGTACGCCGTCGCGACCCGTTGTCGGCATGCTGGACGCTGAGGTTCGAGTGCCTGCCGCCGGTGCGTACGGTCAAGTCCTAGCAGGGCAGAAGTCCGTGACACGTGACTACTGGGCGGCCACGACGGTCGGGCAGCTGTCCACCGGCGCCTGGCGCGAGAGGTACGAGACCGTCCTGGCCCCCTCGGAGACGATGGTTCGCTGGCCTACCCGGGGCCGAGCAGCAACCCGGCAAGGCCCGCGACCGCTCGTAAGGTCGGCTCAGGTGTCGTAACAACCGTCCCAGGGAGGGTAGAAGCCCAGGCCGTCCGGATGGAGCTCGGCGCCCACGCCACCGGCGTCTTCATCCTGTTCCTCCAGGACCAGACCGAACAGGGTCCCCTCGAACCGAACGGCGAAGGGTGCGATCGCGATGTCCCGGTACTGCCGCTCAGGCAGCGCATCCAGCCACTCGCCGAGCAGCTGCTCGGCCGCAGTGATCGCCTTCTGTTCGCCGTCCGCAGTGGTGCCGGTGATCTGAATGCGTGAGTCCAGGTGCCGACCAGCCTCGTCGAACTGATGGAGCACAGCGCACCAGCGCTTTTCGGCCTGCCAGTCGTCGCTACTCCAGTCACTCCAGCCCTCGGGAAAGGCCGCGGTGACCGAGGCGAAGAATTGGCCGCCCCGCCAGCACCCGATGGTGCTTGTGTGGTAATCAGGCTCGTGTCTGATCGGTATGACGTCGGGAATGCTCATGGGCGAACCGTAACCGCTGCCTCTGACAACGGGTGGTGGCGACCTCGGCCGACGTCAAAGAGATCTCAAACGCGGTCCGAGGCCGCAGGCGACTGTCCTCTCGCCAGTTAGCCGTCATCTGCCCGGGGAAAGGAGGCTCTCCAGCGTCCGTGGCAGTGGGTACACGCGCTCCGCGGGGAATAGCCGCTGCGCTTTGGCGGCCTGCCCGGTCTGTGTCAGCGTCGCGGCCTTGCGTACCTGAGGGGTGAGGTCGGTGAGGCTGACAATCCAGTCATCGGTGAACGTGCGGATCAGATTGCGGCCGATGCCGACCTGGATGCTGTAGTGGTTCAGTGCCGCTCCGCGCAACGAGCGTTCCGGGTCCCACTGGACATGTACGGCTGCCTGGGCCACAGCTGCCGGATCCGCGGTCGTGAGCACGGCCTGGGACAGAGCTTCCTCCCAGCCCTCCCGGGTTATCCGCACTGCGAGAACGCGCTCTTGACCGGGTTTGCGGGCCCAGTTGCTGCGATGCATGAGCCACAGGAATGAGGGCTTGATCCACGTCATCCTGTGAAAGGAGAACGGCGCAACGAAGCGGCCCGCTCGCAGTGCTGCGTCGGCTATGGCAGGCGAGTATGCCTGATAGACCACGATCGAGTGAGTGTCGTAGTCCGCGCGAATCTGGTACTGGGGTGCCATGCGCCGCACCCTGCCATCCGTGCCACTCGCATTGCCAACCATTTTCCATGGCCCCGGCCGGTTCGAATGTGCTGGTTCAGTGCTCAGGCGAATTGTTGAGAAGCCGACGGCTGTGGATTGGCGGCATGCCGGGGCAGCTGGTGGGTTCATCGGTGAAATTACGTAATCGGCTACGTAAATCGTGCGGTGGGGACATCGGGTCGGCGGTGGCGTGTCGGTGGGGCCTGGTTCGATGCGGGCATGTCTGATGCTTCGCATGTTGAAGCGGGCCCGGTGACCGAATCCTTCGTGGTGGCGGGCCGCGGGAGGCTTCGGCGGCGGCTGGGCCGGTCAGTTCGGTGTGTTCGTGCGCGTCGACCATGGCGAGGTAGAGCTCGCCGAAGGCAAGAGCTTGTCCGCCCTCGACCTCTGCGCGGAATCCGGAGTCGCTGGTGTCTGATGGTGGAGTCGGGTTTGGGAACTCTTGGAAGTCCTCGGCCAGGGCGGTTCCGAAACGCTGGTCACAGGTAGTCGAAGAAGCGGGTCCACCACCTCGGTGGGTACTTGGAGTAGTGGGATCCGAGGTTGCTGACGTCGTCGTAGGGAGTCCAGAGCAGGTGCCCGGAGACGGAGACGTAGCCGAGTGCTTCGAGTTCGCCGTCGATGCGGTGCCGGTCAGCAGTCTCGAAGAGGACGTTCTCCTCTTCCTCGGCGTAGTTTCCAGGATTGCCGAGCGTGACAGCCGCCAGGTTCCCGAAGTTGCTGACGGTTACCGTGATGTGTTCCCCGCTGTGGGTTGAGCCCTGCGGGATCACGATCGTTCCGTGGTGGCTTGCGTCCTCGACGCCTCGATCAACTGAGCACGTGCACTGGAACCGCTGGCCCAGACGGGACGCGAGCTGCTCAAGCAGTGCTCGAGTGGCCGTGTGGTCGTAGCCGCGGGGGAACTCCAGGTGGTCTGGGTCGTCGAGTTGCCTGAGCAGCGCCCAGGTGCGCCGGTCGTCAAGGGGCATGTGCGTCTTCGCCTTGCTGGTGGCGGGTGCCTCGTAGACTGATCTCGGCTTTGAGGACGCCCCAGTCTCCGGCGGCGGCCCGCTGCCATCTGACGGCGGCGGTGACGTCGATGCCGAGGATGCGGGCAAGACCGCGGCGGGCAGGTCGGTGGCGAGCTGGAACAGGGCGGTCGAGCGGCTTACCAAGATCCGGATGCCGAGTTTACGGAGCCGTTCGCCCATGGCCCAGGCACTGCTCGGGCGGCCGGGTCGGCCTCCGGGGAAGAACCAGGGCGAGTCTGTCCAGCCGATGACGGCATGGCTGCGGCGAACTTCGGCCTGTTGGAGGGACAGGTATGCGATGGGTGCGGGCAGGTCGACCGGGACGGCGCCGGGGCGGATGCGGACGGCTGCCTCCGTCGCCTCGATGCGTTCGGCGGTGAGGCGGGAGAGCGCTGCGGGCCATCCGGCATGGAGGAGCAACAGCGGCCCGGCAAGGCGGTCTTCGGACTTGAGTGTCGTCGTGCAGCAGGCGGCGGGCGCCGGCCCAGCGGGCCTCGATGTCAATCGACGGGGAGGGGCCGTTGCATCGCTCGGCCGGGACGGTGAGATCGCGGGCGATCCTCTGGGAGAGGGCCCGGGGCACGAAATGGCCTGCCTCCTGGCGAAGACGGGCGTCGCCGCTGGTCGTCCAGCGCTCAAGGTCGGTCCGGCGGCCGGTGGCAAGGGCCAGGTTGTGGCTCGTGAGCCAGTTCAGGAGAGAGACGGCCGCCCGCAGATGTTGCCTCGCGACCTGGAGCTGGCAGTGCGTGGTGCCCTTGCCTCGGCTGTGGCGGCGAAGCCGTCGCAGGAGGTCCCGGGTCGAGTACCGGAGCAGGATTCTCCGTTCCTCGACGGTCGCGTAGGAGGTGACGAGGTTCTTCACATGCCGTTCGAGGAGGACCGTCTGCTCGTCGCGTTTCGGCAGGACTTCGGTGACGACGAGGACGCTGCGGAGGTGTTCGACGACCTTGCCTTCGGGGAGTTCGTCCAGGACTTCGTGGGTGAGGGGGCGGCGGCGAGCCGACGATCAGGCCTCTCGTCTGCTGAGTTGCCTTCCGCACCGCAGATGCTTCCTACCGATCCGCCGAGTCGGCCACGGAACAGTCGAGTTCCGCCCGTCCAGCATGCCGGGCAGCCACGGTACGCCCCGTTGGTCGGACGCCAAGCAGCCCGTACGGCACTGCTCTCCGGGGGGGCGTGCGATCAGAGCCGTACGGGCAAATCGATCATGCGCTCCGGTCGGGGCGCGAGCATTGGGGAAACCCCCACATGTGCCGGTGACGTTCGGCGCCATTCGTGCGAGGACAGAGATCTGAGGCGACGCCCGGCCTGTAATACGTATCCCGGTTACGTGGTTCTCCGGATGTGTCGGTGATGGCAGGGGGCTTGACTCGGCGTACGCCGGAAAGATCCGCGTGCCCGCTCCGCGTGGGTCCTTTGGGCCACCGGGCGGTGTCGGTCGTATGCCGCTGGTGTGCTCCTGCCACCTGAACCGGCCGCCGACCCGTACCACGGGAGCCTGGGACGGGCCCGGGAGGGCGACGCCCACGCTTCGAGGAGCCGAAGGGTGGCCAGGCGGTGGTGGCGCTGACGCATGACCCGGGCCACTGAACGGCCCGTACGCCGGGTGCGGCGGCCTTCCCCCCCCCCGGGCCCGCACCCCCTCGCCGGGTGCGGCAACCACCCCCGGGGATGCCGCACCCGGTCCGAGCCGGACCACCTTCCCCAAAGCACTGAACCGACACGGACATCCATGAACTCCACCACAGCGGCGACAGCCCCACCGGTACGGCAATCCCGCCCACCGGGCAGCACCAGACCACCGAGCCTGTCTTCCTCTCGCCCCACGGCGAGGCCGTCCGACCCGCTCCTCGGGTCTCCGCCGTGGCGATTGCGCCGCTCGGTCGAGCTCGCCGTAGCCGGAGTCCGACGGGTGGTCGCCGAACCCGCGCGAGGCGACGACAGGAAGGGCAGTCCGGCCGTACGGCGTCGCAGCGGGTCCGGTGGCGTCATGGCGGATCCGGCCGGTTGGCTCCGTCCGCAGTCCGGCGACGTCGGTCGCCCGGACCGCCCGCTCCGCTACCGAGGACCGGGCTGTTCCAGCACCGCGGGATCCACGAAGGCCGAGTCCATGGGTGTGTCCGTGCGGAAGTCGCGCCCCGACTCCCAGTCCCAGGACTCCTCCTCCTCACCCAGCCGCTCGATCATGTCGAAGAACCGGCTCTCGACCGGTCGCAGACCGGCAACCGTGTCCGTCAGGTCCCGTTCGGAGACGAACCGTGCCTCGCTCGTGCCGACCGACAGCACCGCGAGCCACCCCGTGTCGTCGGCAGCCCAGAGGTTGCCGCCGGTCTCGGCCCAGAACAACACGGTGTCCTCGGCGGCCTCGGACTTGAACTCGCCGACGCCGGCGAACATGAGCAAGGCGGTGTGGACGTTCCACTGTTTATAGCCGAAGTGGAACAGATAGGCCTCCAGCGCGCCCTCGCGATACAACACGAGGCAACCGTCCTGGGATGCACCGGAACAGGCCTTCTCGATCGCCTCGGAGAAGAATTCCCGTGGCGTTGTTCCACTGCCCACGGAATCCCATTCCCGGTCCGCACGCTCACCGTTCCAGCACCACCCGTCGAACATGTCGGCCGGGTTGGCGATCCTGCTCACATCCGGTATCGGCGTGCTCAGCCACGCCTCGAAACCATCCCGTGACATCGGAATGCGCGCAGCCACCAGAAAAGTATCCGACACGACTTCCCCACCCTTCTTCTTAACTCACTCGGAGACGCAGTGCACAGTACATACTCACCCGTCGCAGAACTCAACCTACTCAAAGATTTCCAGGACAGGGTAGGTTACGAGAATTTCGCTCAGGGATTCGGTCTGACTGAATACGGGAACACCTCCGGCCTGTCGGCCTGGTCTGAGGATCCGGAATTCACCGGTCGCCTCATCCCCTTCGCGCAGGCCACCGGTGGCGGTTCCTTCTACGCCCTGTGGCGTCTGGACGACCGGGAGGACCTGGCGACCCTGCCGGTGGTCGTCTTCGGGGACGAGGGCGGGGAGCACGTCGTGGCCCGCAACATGCGGGAGCTGTTCCAACTCCTCGGCTTCGACGAGGAGATCAGCGTCGAGCACGAGACGGCCTACTTCTACCGCGACAAGGACGAGCCGCACACCGACTGCCACGACGAGTACGTGGCCTGGCTCGACCAGCACTTCGGGCTGCCGGTGGCGCAGGACCCCGACGCCGTGCTCGCGGTGGCGCAGGCGGAGTTCGGCGGGCGGTTCGCGGACTGGATCCGCCCCTTCCTCGCCTGACCAACCCCAACCCCATGACGAACGAACAGAGTCAGAAACAGAAGGTGAGTCCCATGCACGGAGTGCCGTTGACCGAGCAGGTCATCGAGGTGGTGCGGCGTGATCCGACGGCCAGCGCGCTGCCGTATCTGCTGCCGCACGTGAACGTGCCCTGGGTGGAGGGCGGCGTCCCCCGGCCGATGCCCGAGGACGTACTCGCTGACAGCGTGTTCCCGTCCGGTCGCCCGCTTCCGCCGAGCCTGCGCGCCTGGCTGGCGTACGACACCAGCCTTCTGGAGCGCCACCAGTGGTTCACCCCGGACGGAGGGTTCGCGCCACGGCCGCTGGACCAGGTGGTCTCGGACGAGATGGGTGACTTCTGGGGCACGGAGTTCTCCTGGCTGACCGGGCACTTTCCCGAGTGCTTCCTCCTCCCCGGCGGCTCGGACTCCCGGCGCATCCTGGCCGTGACCGAGCCGGACGAGGAGGGCGAGTACCCGGTGTTCGCCCTCGACCTGGACGACATGCCGTACCTGGGACTCATGTACCCGGGCTTCGACGTCTACCTGGCTGACACGGCGGGTCTGCTGGACCTGGGCAAACGGCAGACCTACACGGACCTGATCGACCACGGGACCTACGGCCCCCGGATGCGTCGGCACGCCGCCCAGTGCTTCGTGGGGGAGACCTGCGTGGAGTACCCCTTCGAATCCACGCCGCTGTTCGCACAGTTGTACCCCGAGAAGGCCCTGCGCAGCCCCCGGCGCGGGAACACCGCAGGCTGACTCTTTCCACCACTGCCGGACGGCCTGTTCTCCCGAAGCCGTCACGAAGTGACAAGTAACGCAGCATGCCGTCAGGGCCTTGGTCTCTGTGCAGGGGGGCAGGTACTTCGCCGTCGGTGAGAGCGGCGAAGTCGGCGTGTGCCATTTCGAGGGCTTCGGGGTGCGCCTCGCCCTTGGCACGTTTGGCGAGTGCCCTGGGTCCGGTAGATGCTCGACAGGCACGCAGTACTGCGCGACCGCGCGGCGTTCCGAAGGGCGACTCCCACGGGATCGCCGCCCTCCTCACCCACACCCAGGTCGAGATCGTCCTCGGCACCAGCCAAGACGCTCCGTCCGAAGACCCCGTGCTCGTCACTTACTTCACCCCCGCATGGCAGCCCGACAGGGTTTGACTCCGGTAGCAGGGGTCCCATGGGCACGTGGTGCCCGCAGCGGGGCAGAGGGCTGATTTCGGCCCCTCGCTCCCCTGTGAGCTGAGGCCGGAGTCCTGGGCATCGATCAGCTCACCGAGCGCGACCGCATCCTGGCGCCGAACTCAGGGCGGGCCGGCCGCCCCGCCCGCAAGGGAAGAGGATCGCGCAGCCTGGCCACATACCGCCGGTACGCCCGGGCCTTGGCCGAGGTGCCCTCGACGGCGGCGAGGCTGTCAGGGAACGTCACTCCTCCCGCATGCAGTTGGGTATTCGTCCCGAACTGATTCCCGTGCAGGCGGCCGGTTACCAGTCGGCTCCGGCTCCAGGGAATCGGCTTGGACCGGCCGGTTACCGCCGGGCCGCGGTTGACCTGGAACCAGACCTCGCGGTGGTTGCCGAACAGCACGGCACTCTCGCGGAGATCACGCACATCGGTGTACACGTCGAAGTCCCACTCACCCGGAGCTCCCCCAGAGGCGTAGTGCGCACGAAAGTGGTGTATGAACCGGGGCAGGTCGACGGCGGCGCCGAACGGAATCACCGCGTCGGCATAGGGCTCACCGGCGATGAAATAGATTCTGAACTCCAAGCCGTACAGCCGCCCGCGGACCTTCTCCTTGATGCAAAGTGAGAACGTGTCCGCGTCGTCATAGCTCCGGCGGTCCACGGCCCGGACACGCTGACTCAGGTGCTTGAACGACAGCGTGTCCCGATCAGCCAACAGGCCAGGGATCCGTTCGACCGAGCCATGCAGCAGATAGAGACACATCAGGTCCACCGGATGCGTTTCGTGTGCCAGCCGCGTAAAGAATCCATCGGAAAAACTGTCCCGCAAAGGTGTCTCCAGTCGTCCCGCCCTCCGTAATGTCGTGGGCCTGGGAAAACCTACGTCCTTACGGACCAACGGAACAGTCAGTATCGGCAAGGGGGGGACCGGTCTGAGGGCGGTGAAGTCTGCGTGTACCTGCTCGACGGCTTCGGGGCACACCTCCTTCTTCTCGTGCTCGGCAAGGGCCCGGTAGACGCTGGCGCCAGACACGTATAGTCCCTTGCACCTGGCGGTGGGGACGACGAGGTCGGGCTGGACCTGCTCGATGGACTCGCCGCTTGCTCGCCGACGGAGAACTGAACAGGCTTACGGCCCAGGCCGACGTCCGTTGACGTTCTCGGTCCGTACACGATCTAAAGCTCCCACCACCAGGCTTCGAGGTCGTGGTGATCGGCGAACTCCACGGGAACCGCGTAGGGCGACCCTTGTGCGACGGGTAGGGCGTCGGTGCGGCGGACGATGGTGCGCAGGTCCCGTACGGCGGGCATGTCGGCGAGTTCGGAGACATCGAAGGGGCATCCCGCGGGGCCGCCGAGAAGGGCCTCGCAGCCGAACCCGTACCAGAGTCCGATGAGTTCGCGGTCCTGCTCCTTCTCAGCGGCGACGGCGACCTCACGGACGACTTCGATCATCCGGGTGCGGCGGGGCGGAGCGGCGTCGGGGCCGTGAAGTTCGCCGACGGCCGCCATGCGCCGCCAGAGTTCGGTGCCGGCGTCGCAGTAGAGGTACGGCGGTTCGACGTAGCCGTCTTCGAGCCAGGACTCGTGGCCATCGAAGTCGGGGGCGTCCTCGTCGAACGTACGCAACGCGGTGAACTCCGTCAGCGCGTCGAAGTACGCGGACCGCTCGGCGTAGTCGGGGTGCAGGGAGACCGGGAAGCGGTACGTGTACCTGCGACGCAGCAGGATGTCCATGACGCGGAAGTGCGTGAACGAGCAGTCGAACCCGCTCTGGAAGCGGTACAGCGCCGAGTACCAGTCCCGGACACGGGGGTCGCCCGCCTCGGCATGACTGTCCAGGATGCGAATCGAGTCCGCGACCAGGTCCTCGATCAGATGATCGGACATCGGGTTCTCCCTCCTAAAGGTGGCGACAGCGCAGGCCTCGCCGGTGCAGCCGACACCACGACACGGTCAGAAAGCTCGGCGGCAGCCATCTACAGCTGCTGTGTCCTCGAGCCGGACGACCGCTCGCCACGAGAGCGGCGGAAGCTCATACGCGCCGTGGGTCACGGGCAGACATCTACGCGTCCGACGCCTGGGCACCTCCCGGGCAACTCGCCTTCCGATCTGCCTCGATCCGGATGGCACAATAAGCGCCGGTACATGCGCCACAGGGGCTCTCGGCCACCCAGACCGGGAAATTCAGTAGTGGATTGCGTAGTTCGACTGAACCACCGTCCGGCCGCGGTAATCGAACCTCTGTGTGGCTGCTGTGCGGCTACCCTGCGGGAATGTCGTACGAGCTCAACGCCGTCATTGGAAGTTTCGACCTGCTCAGGAGCCAGACTGCCGGGATTCGGGAAACGGCCGTCGCCCCGCTCCGACAGCGCATGGGGCTGGTGCCTGTCACCACACAGCTCCTCGAGGAGCTGACTGCGCTTTCCGATCAGGATGGCGCCGGGCCCGGTCAACCATTCACGGTAACGTCGCCGGCATTCGAGCAGACCTTGAGCTACTGGTCCCGGGGCGGGCCGATCGCTCACGTGGAGGCAGACTTCCACGGAGGGGACGGGTACCAGACCGCTGCCGTATGGCGTACCGGCGCGAAGGTATGGGGTCCGGCCCATACCTGGGACTTCACCGGTCCACGGGAAGACTGGCCGATCAATGCCGCTCTCGCCCTGCTCGATGTCGTTCCGAGCAGCTCTGAGCGGGCGAGGTACCACGACCTCTTCCTGGAGGTGGGGCTTGGCTGGGAACAGGACATGGACGGCTGGCAGTCGGCCGGCCGGACTGCTCGATGGGCGGCGACCTACGACGAGTGGCATCAGGAGCACCTGGCGGAGCAGGAGAGAACAGTGCGTGCCGCCGCGGAGGTCGAGAAATACAGGAGGCTTCCCCACGTCCCGGTGGCTCTGGACGGTAAGGCGATCATGGAGCTGCTCGACCTATCTCCAGGCCCACTGATCGGTGCGGCCACTCGCTATCTACAAGATCTGCATCTCGAACGCGGCCCGCTGTCACGGGAAGAGGCCGTCACCCGGCTGAGGACCTGGGCCGCGGAGCAAGACACGGGATGCCGAGGCCGGTGATCGGTCAAGGATTCGTTTCATGAGGACGTCAATCTTGCCGCCGCCGAGGCATGGGATGACGCGCTCGGGACAGAGATTACGCAAAACGGATAAGAGGTCTTCGCAGTCACCGAGCGTCAACACTCCCGTGATCATGTGAGCTCTTGCTCGCTTCGTGGCGACCGAGTCAGTTTCCCAGCAGTGCACGGCCTACTGCCGGTCGCTCTTAGCACTGCCGGGCATGGTGTGCCCGCAGGACACAAACAGCGCCAAGCCTGGGCGAGACGGGATCAGACAGGATCGACTCGAGTGTTCTCTGATCTCTTCGGGGCGCGGTGGAGCCGGGCCCAGGCACGACGCTTGCTTGGGTGCCGCTGCGCAGAACCCATCGGCAGATGCCCGTCTCAGCAGAACCACGTAGTCGCTTACTGAACTCCGCTGCGAAGCTCACGGGTACGTGATTGGAGCGTCCAGAATTACCTACGATGCCGAGCATGTCTGAACACGTGCGGGTTGGCGCTCGGGGCACCAGCTCTGTTCACGAGAGTGCCTGCCGGACGGATCCGGTGTTGCCGAATGGCATGTCCGTGTCCGTGACGACAGCGCGCCCTGGGCCACTGGGCGGGAGTGCTGGAGGCCGGCTGGGCGGGACGGATGCGCTCCAGGGACAGCCAGGCTCTCTTCCAACTGCGCTACTACGGGGAGCGGTTCGAGGGGCTGATCGTCGGTGACGACTTGCCCGCGCTGGTGTACGCGGTCACCGAGTCGGGGCAGCAGATTCTGCTGTTCGATGGCGCGGTGCATGGCTATGAGGCGATGTTCTGTGACAGCTGGGACGACGACAGCCTGCGTACTCGCCGTGCCGACCAGGTGTATGTCGATGCTGATGGCAAGGACACCTTCGAGCTGGTCATCTGGGGCGGCTACAACATCGACTGGGAGAATGAGCGGCAGTCGTTCACAGACGCCGACGATCCCGACTTGGTCACGCTCGTCGATGGTCGTCGTATCCCGTTCGAGGTCGCCCGGCACGCCGCCTTCGACGCTGTCTCGATCACCGCCACGAACGCGCGGGGCCGGGCCACCGACGTCGTGTCGGAGGAGCTGGCCTGAGTGGTGCCCATGGCGGCCCGTTCGCTGCTGAAGCGCCACATCACAACTCAGCCATGCCGTCTGCTCTTTGCGCTCACGGGGACCATCCTGGTCAGCAACCTTGTCTGTGGCTCATGACCAGGGGGCGCCGTCGTTCATGGCTCAGCGGGTGTCGACCACGACCGGCCGGATCAGCTTGACGGGTTCGTTCCCCAGCTCCTCCCGGAATCCGTCGGCGTCACGGGTGAGGTACGGTCCCATGAGCCGCGTGTAGGCAGTGCTGGCCAGGTACCACCGGCCGCCGACCAGCGCCAGGCGGTAGTACGGATCCTGGGGGTCGACATCGACGAGGGATGGATCGACGCCGCACAAGACGTCCATGCCGAGTCGATCTCCGATGTGCTCCGCGAGGCGCAGATCAGGGTATGGCCCGAGGTCACACTCGCATAGATGCACCACAAGACCGAGTGGCCATGCCGGATCATCGGTGGGCTCCAGACTTGCCCATAGGCTTCCCGTGTTGTCCGGAACATCGGCTCCGGGGGGTTGCACCACCAACTGCAGGCCAGGCGGGATCAATTCCACGAATATGGCAGTCACTTCGGCAATGGTGAGCGCCCGTGACACGGTAATGCTGAACATGATCGTCATCAAATCAGGCCTGATGCGGCACCAGGGCGTGCATCGAAAGTGGATCAGTAGGGTGGGGGTCGTGATGGGTGTCGCGCCGTTGTTGGGGAGGTCGCCATGATGTTCGGGTCGCGGACCGGATTCGGTTTGGAGTTCCACGTCGAACAGGACCCGTATCTGCTGTGCGTCGATGTCTTCGTCGGCGGGCTCCATGTGAACGCAAGGGACAACGCGTTCTATCCGCCGTTGCTGGTCACGAAGCTCAAGGACGAGATCGGTCGCTTCCATGTACCGACTGTGCCGCCGGAGGGGTTCACCTCGCCGTCGGAGTCCTTTCGCATCGCCGAGAGCTGGATGTATGACGATGTCGGTACCGGGACTTCACTTGGGACTGAGGAGGCACTCGCGCGGTGTGAATTCCTGGAGTGGGGAGAGTGCACCGACGAGGTGACGGCTATCGCGTTCCCCGATGGGGACCGGGTGCATCTTGCCTGTCGGGTACGCGAGGGAGGCGGCCCCGCCTGGGGCACCGAGCCGACGGTGGTGTCGGTGAGTCGGACGGTGCTCGTCGAGACGCTGGAGCGCGGCCTCGTCATCGCCGAACGCGAGTGGTCTGCCCGGCTCGCCGCCAGCCTCAAGGCCCGCACTGACACATGCGACGGCGGGGACGTATCCAGCGTGGGTTCTCCGTAGACGTGCATCGAATGGGTGGTGAATCGCTCGTAAATGGGCGCCATGAGTGGCTGTGACAACCCGCAGTGAGAGACCCTCAGGCGTGATAAGTGAACCCGCCTAACGACCTCGTGCACGGTTGGCCGTGGTTCGTCGCTCAGGTGGCTCGTTGAACCGTGCATGGTGGGGGTTGGGGCGCGTGAGTTGATCGTGGCGGAGGACCGGGTCACTGGGCTGTCGCCGACGGTGATCGCTGAACTCATCGCTGAGGTGGGGCCGTTGTGGCATGAGCAGTATCAGGCTCGGCTCTCGGCTCGGCCGCGGCAGCGGGCTGTAGGAGCCGGGGCGAAGCACAAGTTCGTCTTCGTCGACCGGCTGCTGGCCACACTGGTGAGTCTGCGCCATGGCACCACTCATGACTGCTGGCCTGCTGGTTCGGCGTAGACCGCTCCACCATCACCCGCGCCATCGGCGAGGTGCGGCCACTGCTCGCGCAGCGGGGCTGCACCGTCGCTCCGGGCATCCGCCTGTGCACTCTCGCCGAGGTCATCGAGCACCTGGGTACCGACGGCCAGACCGGGATCATCGATGGCACGGAGTTCCGTGTGCGGCGCCCGGCCGCAGGCCGCAAGGACCGGGACAAGTTCGTCTCCGGCAAGACCAAGCAGAACGCCGTGAAGGCCATGGTCCTCACGGACGCCGAAGGGCGGCTGCTGTACTGCAGCCCGGTCCGGCCAGGCAGTTGCGCCGACATCACCCAGGCCCGGCAGCTCGGACTGGTCAAGCTCCTGGCCGACGGCCCGTTCATGGAGATCCTCGCGGACGCCGGCTATCAGGGTATGGGCGCGCAGACCGGCGGACGGGTGGTCACACCACCACACCGCAAGTTCAAGAAGAACGCTCCCGCCTGGTACGAGGAGCGGCACGAACTCCAGCGCATAGCGCACTCTTCACGGCGTATCCGCGTCGAGCATGGCATCGCGCGCTTGAAGAACTGGCGGGCTCTTGCCCGCCATCTTGGCCGTCGCGAGCACATGAGCGACATCGTCCAAGCCGTCGCTGGACTGCTCTCACACCAGCAGAACGCCGCTCAATCCCGCGGCGTTCAAGCGTGACCACTGTCAGAACGGCAACTCTCGACGAGCCACGGCCAACCGTGCACGAGGTCGTTAGTGTTGAAGCGTGAGCAGTTCTCTCGCTGCTATGTCCGAATCCCGGCTCAACGCCGAGATGGCCTTCGCGGGCAAGTGGCACGGCGTTCGCTGCGCTGCTGAGCTGTGTTCCGAGGATCCCAGCAGGTTCGCAGGGCAGATCGTCGATCTGCTCCGCGCCTAAGCAGATGCCGCGGAAGCGGAGTTCCGGCGGTTTCGAGGCCTCGGCTGAGGCTGGTTCTCCGTCGGATGCTTCCGGGGAATGGTGCCGTGGAACGACGGATCGACTTCTCGCGCGAGCGGCAGATGCTCTGTGGGCGCTGTGATCATCGGTGGCGCGTCAATCTGGGCTGGATCGATAGGTGGGAGCAGGGGGAGGAAACCTGCCCCGGCTGCTGCCTGACGTGTGAGCACGAGGACTCGCCCTGGGTGACGGTCGACCCCGGTGACCCGGCGCTCGACGACGACCGGGTAGCGCGGTTCTTCTGGTACCACACGAGCACGCAGGCGGACTGGCCGACGCGGGACTTCGACCCGGCAGCCGTCTTGACTCCCGAGATGCGCAGGATGATGGGCGGAGAGCAGCGGGTTGCCGCTTGGGCCGCGCGCCAGCGGGGCAAGGCCCTCCACGTCAGCACGTACGAGGCCGCTGTCCACAACATGCTGCGTCGGATCCGTGACCAGGCCGACCAGCGCAGCCAGTTCTATCTGTATCGGGTCCGTCTGAAGTCATTCGTTGTGGTGCGGGAGGGGTGACTCGTCGCCCCCGCAAACTTCGTTGGCGACGTCGTGCTCAACGAGGTCTGCCCGCCAGGCGTCGACGTCGCCCGCTACCTGAACTACCACGAGGATTCGGGAGGGCTCTCGCTCGCACTGGGGAGGAGCGCGATCGCCAGCGTTCAGCGGATCGCGGTTCCGCTGCCCGACACCCGGGATGACGGCTGGGTGCGCGATGCCGTCGCGGCTCTTGAAGGCGCGAGCGACACCGCCGTCCCGGCGACCGGCAAGCCGGCCCTTTGCATGCGGCCGCCATCGGCGCGCGCCGTCCTGGGCCGACAGCTCGGTGCGTCCCTGGCTGACAGACTGCCGGTCAATCGCCGGAACCAGTTCAGGTCGGCCGCGGTGTTCGCGGAACGAGAGGATCCAGAGCGCTGGGCACGACGGACCAGCGGCCTGTTCGATCTGATCGACGATCCGACTTCCGTGCTGGCTGCGCTCGACCAGCAAGATCCCCGGTCTGAGAACGGCCTGTCCCGCTTCGGTGGGGCAGGAAGCCCTGAGGTCGCTGCCAGTCTTTCAGGTGGGCGCCGCCCTGAGTGGGGAGAGCGTGAGCAGCTCAATCGCCGCGGAGCCTCCCTCTGGAGGTAACCCGTGTCGACCAGGCTCGACAACGCAAGCCCGGACACCGTGCCACCAGCGGTGGTAAAGGCAGCCGACCTGCTGGCGGAGGCTGCCAGTACCGGGGCCGCTTGTCCGTCGGTGCGTACGCTGTTCGACGAAGGCGGCGATCTGGAGATCGCGTACGCTGTGCAGCAGCTGAACGTCCGGCGCGCCCAGGCCGCCGGCCGCCCGATCGTGGGCCGCAAGATCGGCCTCACTTCGGTGTCCGTGCAACGCCAACTGGGCGTGGACCAGCCCGATTACGAGGCGCTGTTCGCCGACGTGGCGGTGGCCGACGGCGGCCGGGTGCCGCCCGGACGGTTGCTGCAGCCCAGGTGGAGGCCGAGGTCGCGCTGGTGCTGGGCCGCGATCTGCCGCACCGCGAGTGCACAGTGGTGGACGTGCTGCGGGCGGTCGACTTCGCTCTCCCGCTCTGGAGATCGTGGACAGCCGAGTGGCTCCGTTCTGCTCCGCGGCGCCGGCGAGGAGGTCCACAAGGGGCTGGTTCGCGCGGATGTTGTCCTGGTGGAAGCGGGTGATGACCCGGCGGATGTCGTCCCCGGTGTAGGTGTGGTTGGCCGACACCTTGCCGGAGAGGAAGCCGCCGACGAGGGGATGAAGGGGACGAAGCCGATGCCGACCCGGTGGCTCGGTTGCCCGGCCGGTCGCTTGGCAGATTTCCTTCACCCGCAGCGGCGTGTACGCGTCGGCGGCGCCGGGACCGCCCAGTCGGTTCCAGGACGCCGCCCGGGGTTCCGGCAGGAACGGGCGGCGGCCCGCACGATGGTGCGGGCCGCCGTTTCGAGGGGGTCAGTGTGCGGCGATGAACTCGTGCACGACGCGGTTGAACTCCTCGGAGTGTTCCATCTGCGCCCAGTGGCCGCAGTTGTTGATGAGGTACAGCCGGGAGGACGGAATCATCGCCATCAGCCGCAGCGCGTTCTCGAAGTGGACCGCGCGGTCGTTCCGCCCCTGCACGATCAGCGTGGGCACGGTGAGCTCGGCCAGCAGCGGCGGCAGGGCCTGGAACAGCTGCGGCGGGCCGTTGAGGTCCCCGCTGGGTAGCGAGAGCCTCATGTTCTCCAGATGGTCGGGGCGGGCGAGCGCGGCCTCCGACCGCCGGCGGGCGAGGTCGGCATCCTCGGCGAGCGCCGGGTCGTACGCGAACGCCGCGACCATCGCCTGGAAGTTCGCCGGCGACGGGTCGAAGTAGGCGCGCACCAAGGGGAGGATTCCGTCCGTCTTGTCGTTGGACGGGCCGAGCACGTTGACCCCCGGGGCGGGGGCGCCCATCGGGATCAGGTGGCTGACGCGCTCGGGATGGTGCGCCGCGAACCGGAGCGCCGTCCTTCCGCCCAGCGAGTTGCCGACGATGGCGACCTGGTCCAGCTCGAGCGCGTCCAGTGCCAGTTCCAGCGCCTCCACGTGGTCACGGTCGCCCGGCACGGCGGTGTCGCTCTTGCCCCAGCCGGGCATGTCGAAGGCGAACACACGGTAGTGGCGCGCCAGGGCGGGGATGTTGCGGGAGTAGTTGCTCCAGCCGCTGGCGCCGGCTCCCCCGCCGTGCAGCAGGATCAGCGGGTGACCGTCACCGGCCTCGTTGTAGTGCAGCTTCCACTTGGCCGTCTGCAGGTACCTGCTGGTCGCCGCTTCGGTCAGGGCCTCGGTTGCGGGCATGGCTTTCCTTTCGTCCCGGGCGGCGGTTCAGGCGCCGGCCGGGATGTACTTGTGGCCCCAGGTGCTGATCGCGTCGTAGTGGGTGGCCTGCCAGGTGTCGTCGTCGACCACCAGACCGTTGCAGCCGTACTCGATCTGGAAACCGGACGGCGTGGTCACGTAGAACGAGGTCATGTGGTCGTTGGTGTGCTCGCCGAGCGTGACGATGATGTGGTCGGGATCGTCGTTGATCATGTTCATGACGCGGCCGACGGTGGTGAGGTCGGAGACTTCGAGCATGAGGTGATCCATCCCCGGGGTGGGGCCGATGCCGCGGCCGAAGCCGATGGAGTGATGCCGGGGGTTGCAGTGCAGGAAGTAGCCGTCCCCGTCCACTCCGAGCTCGGCCATGGAAATCGTGTCGCTCAGCTTGAAGCCCAGCTCGCGCTGGTAGAACTCGGCCGCCTCGCGTGCGTCGCCCGCACTGTTCATGAAGGCGTGCCCGACTCCCAGGTCACCGGTGACGAAACGGGAGCCCAGCGGGGAGGTGAAGGGGGTGTCGGCGAGCGGCAGGCCGTGGACGGCCTCGATCGTGTTGCCTTCGGGGTCGGAGAAGATCCGCAGTCCCTCGACGCCCCGGCGGGCTCGCAGGTCCTCGTCCTCGCGGACCGTGACGCCACGGGATGCCAGGTGGGTTTCCAGGTCGGCGAGCGCGGCCGCGTCCGGGACGGTGAAGCCCAGTGCCACCAGGGACGCGGGGCCCGCGGGCTCGCCGTCCTCGATGAGGATGCGGTACGCGTACTCGTCGAGTCGCAGGCGCAGTTCGCCCGCGGCGGACGGCGCGGGCTGTGCGCCGATGGTCTTGGTGGCGAAGCGGGCCCACTCGTCGAGTGAACCGCGGACGACGACATAGCCCAGCGATGTGAGGCGGCTCATGTGGTTTCTCCTCAGGTCCTCAGGTTGTCGGGGATGGTCAGTGAGCTGCGGTGGCGAAGGTCTTTCCGGTGGCCCGGCCGTCATGGGGGACGGGAATCCCGAGCGTGCGGGCGACGGCGTCGAGAAGGGCGTCCGGATCGGGGCCGAAGCGGGCGCGCCACGCGATGTGTCCGCCGGGGCGGACGAGCAGGCAGCCGCCGTCCTCGATGCCGCGCACACGCGCCCGCTCGTGGTCAGGCCCTGATCAGCTTGGCGATGCGCAGCCCGTGCTCGGCGGCATCCTCGTGCCCGGTCTTCATCGACTTCTCGGCCAGTCCCTTGAGGTG
>NZ_JBEZWN010000019.1:0-117801 GCF_040637495.1 Streptomyces sp. NPDC029044 | reverse complement strand
GGCCTCCCCCCGGGGCGCCCCCCCCCGGGGGGGGGGGGGGCCCCCGGCCGCCGTGGTGAAGCGCCGGTCGCGTCAGCCCTTGGGCGGGGCCAGGGAGAACTGGTCGAGCACCGCATCGCACTTGTTGCCCTCGTTGCAGGCGAGCTCGATGGTGTTGGTGCCCTTGGTCAGGTTCACGATGGCCCAGGTCTCCTTCCAGCCCTGCTCCCAGTCGCCCTTGGGCGAGTTCCCGAAGTTGCTCATGTCCAGGGGCCGGGTGCTTGCCTTGCCGTTGATCACCAGGGTCCCGTCGGCGTCGGTGCCCGGGACGCCGTAGCGCACGTTCAGCCGGTAGCTGCCGGCCTTCTCGATGCCGTCGACCGTCCAGGTCACCTTGGCACCGACCTGGTTGAAGCCCGTCACATAGACCCCGCCGTCGGCCTTGGCGCCCTTGAACTCCGACGCCGTCGTCATGCCGGGGCTGAGCCGCAGGGCCTTCGCGTCGGTCTCCGGGAGATCCTGCTTGGCCGCTCCGGCCTTGCTGGTCGAAGGGCTCGGCTTCGACTCCTCGGACTGGGTCGGGGTCGGGCCCGGCTTGTCGGACGCGTCGTCCTTGTCCTTGTCGCCGCCCAGCATGGCCACGCCGATGCCGATGACGACCGCGGCGACCACCGCGATCGCGCCGATCAGCAGCCCCTTGGTGTTGGGGCCGCGGCCGCCCCGGCCGCCGCCGCCCGCCGGAGTGGCGTGGTGCGCCGTCTGCGCACCACCCGGCAGCGTCTCCGGCGCCGCGTAGTGCGCGTTCGGCTGGCTGTAAGAAGCCTGCTGCGGGACCTGGCCGTACGGCGCGGTCTGCGCGTTCTGCGGCTGCTGGCCGTACTGGCGCGTGCCGACCGCGCGCACCCGGTTGACCGAGTTCGGGTAGCCGTAGCCCCCGGACGGCGGCTGGGCCCCGTTGGCCTGCCCGTCGGCGTAGAGATAGCCGAACGGGTCGTCGTCCTCGGGCGTGCTCGCGCCGTTGTTGCCGGGCGTCATCCCTTGGTCTCCTCAGTCAGGTGCGGTGCATGCGGTACAGGGGTGAGTAAGCGAGCCTACCCGCTCCCAGAGACCCAAACGGGTGACTCAGACCGCATCAACTCGCTGACCAGGGCTTCACCCGGCGCGTCTGTGTTGTTTGGGACGAGATCGTTTCTCGACGTACATCCGCTCGTCAGCGGATTTCAACACTTCGTCCGCCGTCATTCCACAGTGTGCCCATCCGATGCCGAAGCTGGCGCCCACCCGGACGGCCCGCCCCTCGGCACGGATGGGCTGGATGATCTCGTTGCGGAGCCGGACCGCGAGGTCCTGGGCGTCGGCGCGGCCGAGCCCGTCGGCCAGGATGACGAATTCGTCACCCCCGAGCCGGGCGACCGTGTCCCCGTCGCGGACACCGTTGCTCAGCCGCCGGGCGACCTCGATGAGAACCGCGTCACCCGCATTGTGACCGAACCGGTCGTTGATCGACTTGAAGCCGTCGAGGTCGCAGAAGAGCACCGCGAGCCCCTTGGCGCCGTCGTCGTGGTCCCCGGCCGGGGCGACGGTGTGCACGTGGTGGTCGTAGGCGTCGTACGGCTCACCCTGCCGGAAGTCGAAGCCGGGCCCGACCGCGTCGAAGGCCGGATGGCCGTAGGCCGCGTCGACGGACTCCGCGGCGGCGTGCGGGGATGACGCGCGTTGACAGAGCCGGGCGGACAGGCGGGAGCGCAGCTCCGCGGAGTTCGGCAGGCCGGTGAGCGAGTCGTGCGAGGCGCGGTGGGCGAGCTGGAGCTCGCGGCGCTTGCGCTCCTCGATGTCCTCGACGTGGGTGAGGAGGAAACGCGGCCCGTCGGCGGCGTCCGCGACCACGCTGTTGCGCAGGCTGACCCAGACGTACGTGCCGTCACGGCGGCCGAGGCGGAGCTCCGCGCGCCCGCCCTCCGCCGAGGTGCGCAGCAGGGTGCCTATGTCCTCGGGGTGGACCAGGTCGGAGAAGGAGTAGCGGCGCATCGCCGAGGCGGGGCGGCCCAGCAGCCGGCACAGCGCGTCGTTGGTGCGCAGGATCCGGCCGTGCTGGTCGCCGCCCATCTCGGCGATCGCCATGCCGGACGGTGCGTACTCGAAGGCCTGCCTGAAGCTTTCCTCGCTCGCCCGCAGGGCCTGCTGCTCGCGCTCCAGCCGGACCAGGGCCCGCTGCATGTTGGCGCGCAGCCGGGCGTTGCTGATGGCGATGGCGGCCTGGAAGGCGTACATCTGGAGGGCCTCGCGGCCCCAGGCGCCGGGCCGGCGGCCGTTGCGCGGCCGGTCCACGGAGAGCACGCCGATCAGCTCGCCGCACTTCCCGCTGCCCTTCGGGGCGGGCGCGTACATCGGGGCGAAGAGGCGGTCGGCCGGGTGCCACTCGTCCTCGAAGCGGGGGGCGGGGCCGTCGGTGTACCACTGCGGGACGTCGTCGTCGTCGAGGACCCAGCCCTCGGTGTGCGGTATGAACACCAGGTCGCCCCAGTGCTCTCCCATGCCGAGGCGGCGCTCCCAGGACTCGCGCGATCCGACGCGGCCGGTGATGAGGGCCTCGGCGGCGGGGTTCCCGGCGAAGGCGGCGACGACGAGGTCGCCGTCCGGCCGTACGAGGTTCACGCACGCCAGCTCGTACCCGAGGGCGGCGACCACGCCCTCCGCGACGGTCTGCAATGTGTCCGCCAGGCTGCGGGCCGTGTTCATGTCGGCCATGACCTGGTGCAGTTGTCGCAGGGACGCAAGACGGACGTAGGGTTCCGACTCGGTCTCCATGCTCGCCCTCCCCCCGATTACTCGCAGCGATTCAAGGGTCTCGTCGGCGTATCGTCCTGGCAGCTTCCCAGCCACTGAATCACAGCGCGCTGCCCACTCGGTACACAGGGTCAACAATTACTGCCCCTTGTGACTCAAGTCACAGGCAAACCTGAACAATTGAGTGGAGTTTCTGCGTTCTTCACGTGCGGCTACCGAACGCAAACTTTGTCAGGTTGCGCACATGTTTTTCCTTCGTGCTCTCCGAACGGCCGCGAGGGTCCGCCGGGAGTCCTAGGACCGTGATCGGGCGGGGGTCCGATGCGGGGCGTGCGGGGTGGAGATTAGCGTTTCCGGCGTGCCGAACACTCCCGCCGCCACGTCCCCGATCATTCCGTCGCCCGCCTCCGGGCATGCTGAGGGGGTGAGCAACGACGAGTTCCGCGCCGCCATGGCCCGGCTGGCCTCGGGTGTGGTCCTGGTGACCGCGCAGGAGCCGCCGCTCGACCCGGACGACCCCACGGCGCCGGGCGGCGAGGACGTGGGCATGACCGCCACGGCCTTCATGTCGGTGTCCCTGGACCCGCCCCTGGTGCTGGTGAGCCTGCGCGAGGGCTCCCGCATGGACGAACTGCTGGAGGAGCAGGAGCTGTGGGCGGTCTCGGTCCTCTCCGAGAGCCAGCGGCACATCGCGGGCCGGTTCGCGATGAAGGGCCGGGTCAGCGACCGGCTGCTGTTCGCCGACATCCCGTACACCCGGGGCGAGTACACCGGCGCCCCGCTGGTCGGCGGCGCCCTGGCCGTCCTGGAGTGCCGCACCGAGCAGCGCGTCCCGGCGGGCGACCACACGCTGGTCATCGGCCGCGTCCTGACGGCCCGGGTGCCGAGCGCGGAGGGCGGCCCGCTGACGTACTTCCGGGGCCGATACCGGCAGTTGGGCTGAGGAAATCGTTGGCCCGGCAGCGATTCGCCCTTCTAGGGTGCGCGCATGGTCAAGAACGGCACGCACCTCGCGGAGATCACTCCCGGAAACCTGGACGCCGCGCTCGGCATCCGAGTCCGCCCCGAGCAGGAGTTCGCGGTCGCCCCGGTCGTGAAGTCCCTCGCCGAGGCCTACGTCCATCCCGGCACCGCCTGGCCCCGCCTGATCCTCGACGGCGACCGCCCGGTCGGCTTCCTGATGGCCTTCCTCGACATCGACTGGTACGAGGACGGCAGCGTCCGCCGCTCGGGCCTGTGGCGGCTCAACATCGCGGCCGGTGAGCAGGGCAGGGGCTACGGCCGGTTCGCCGTCGAGTCGGTGGCGGCCGAACTGCGCCGACGCGGCTGCGACGAGCTCTACGTGACCTGGCACCCGGGTGCCGACGGCCCGGAGAACTTCTACCTCGGCCTCGGCTTCCGGCCGAACGGGGAAACCAGCGAAGGCGAGACGGTGGGGGTGCTGAAGCTCGCCTGACCCCGACCGCTAGCCCCAGTCCCGCGCGGAGCGCCCCCGCTTCGTCTCCGAGCGCTGCTTCTTCTCCCGCAGCCGGCGTTCGTTGATGCCCCGGGGGATCCGGGTGGGTTTGCGGGGCCGGGGCGGGGGTGCGGTGGCCTCGGCCAGGAGCGCGGTGAGGCGTACGGCCGCGGCCTCGCGGTTGCGCCACTGGGAGCGGTGCTCGGAGGACCGTACGGTGACGACCCCGTCGACCAGCCGCCCGGCCAGCCGCTCCAGGGCCCGCTGCTTCCACACCGCGGGCAGCGCCTCGGTCTTCGCCAGGTCGAAGCTCAGCTCGACCTTGGAGTCACTGGTGTTGACGTGCTGCCCGCCCGGCCCCGACGACCGCGAGAAACGCCACATGAGCTCGGCCTCGGGCAGGGAGACGGAGCCGCGGATGACATGAGGACCGGACATGCCGTCCATGTTCCCGCTCCTGTCCCGTCCACGTCACCCGAATAATCGCGGGTAAAGAAAGTAAAGGACCTGGAACCTCGCGTACCCCTCTCCACGTTCATGGGGGTAGCTGTAGCTTCGGTGCCGCAGCTTCTTTGCCGCACGTAAACGAGGGAAGGGACTCCCAACAATGGCTGTAAGCCTGTCCAAGGGTGGCAACGTCTCGCTCACCAAGGAGGCTCCGGGCCTGACCGCCGTCACCGTGGGCCTCGGCTGGGACGTCCGCACCACCACCGGCACGGACTTCGACCTCGACGCCTCCGCGATCGCGGTCAACACGCAGGGCAAGGTCTACTCGGACGCCCACTTCGTCTTCTTCAACAACAAGCAGACGCCGGACAACACGATCGTCCACACCGGCGACAACCGCACGGGCGAGGGCGCCGGCGACGACGAGGCGATCAACGTCAACCTCGCCGCCCTCCCGGCCGACATCGACAAGATCGTCTTCCCGGTCTCGATCTACGACGCGGAGAACCGCTCGCAGAACTTCGGCCAGGTCCGCAACGCCTACATCCGCATCGTGAACCAGGCCGGCGGCGCGGAGATCGCCCGCTACGACCTGTCGGAGGACGCGGCCACGGAGACGGCCATGGTCTTCGGCGAGCTCTACCGCAACGGCGCGGAGTGGAAGTTCCGCGCGGTCGGCCAGGGCTACGCCTCGGGCCTGGTCGGCATCGCCCAGGACTTCGGCGTGAACGTCTGACGGACGCCTGAGCGTTTCGCGGGGAAGCCCCCCAGGCCGTACGACCGGCCCGGGGGGCTTCCCGCCCCCAGGGGCGCGGGGCTGTGCCGGTCAGCGGCTCCGCCGCGGGGCGCGACAGGCCACAGCCCATCCGCACCGGACAAGGCGCCCCGGCCCCTACGGCGGCGAAGCCCCCTCCTCCAGAGACACTCCCCGTGATCCTCGATCCCCTGCCCCCGGCCGCCCTGGGCGATCCGCTGCTCGCGGAGCTGACCGCCCTCTACGCCTCCAAGTCCGCGTTCCACCGCCTCACCGGTGACTTCCCCGACCCGGAGGACATCCGCCCCGAGCAGGTCGCCGCCGCGCTGGCCGAGGAGCGGGAGCCACCCGGCACCGAGATCCTGCTCGCCCGCGACTCCGGCCGTCTGACCGGCATCGCCGTCACCCTCGCCCACCACCCCGACCCCGCCGACCCGGACCCATGGATCGGCCTGCTGATGGTCGACGCGAGCCTGCACGGGCAGGGCCACGGCCGCCGCCTGGCCGCCCTCGTGGAGGACCGCTTCCGCGCGGCCGGCCGCACCGCCGCCCGCCTGGCCGTCCTGGCGAACAACCAGAAGGCCATGGCCTTCTGGACCGCCCTGGGCTACGAGGTCCTCGACCAGCGTGCGGACCTCGGGATGGGGCGCCCCTGCACCGTCCTCCGCAAGGAACTGACCATGCCGTGAGGCCTCAGGGCCGCTCCGGCCTGCCCTCCCCGTACAGCCAGTCCTCCCAGACGCCCTCCAAGTCCGCCCCGGGCGCCTGTTTCTCGGCGTAGGCCGTGAAGTCGGCGGTGTCGGCGTTGCCGTACCGGTACTCGGCCGCCCACCCCTTGAGGAGGGAGAAGAACCGGTCGTCCCCGACCACCTGCCGCACCTTCTGGAGCACCATCGCCCCCCGGAAGTACACCGGCGGGTCGGAGATCCGCGCGGCGCCCGGCGGGTCGGCCGGTGGGAACTCCCAGATCTCCTCCCCCTCCTCCTCCGTGCCGAAGTGCTCACCCGAGTACAGCGCGTCGAAGGTCTCCTGCGCGCTCTCCCCGCCGTGGTCCTCCTCCCACAGCCACTCCGCGTACGTCGCGAAGCCCTCGTTGAGCCACATGTCCCGCCAGCTCTCCGGCGAGACCGAGTCGCCGTACCACTGGTGGGCCAACTCGTGGACGAGGAGCGTGATGTCGGGCGCCCCGGGGAACACCGGCCGGCTCTGGGTCTCCAGCGCGTAGCCGACGGACGTGGCGCTGTCGACGATCGCGCCCGTGGAGGAGAAGGGGTACGGCCCGAACCGCCGCTCGGCCCACCGCAGCACCTCGGGCAGCCGCCCCAGCACGGGCCGGCTCGCCGCCGCCTCGGCCGGGTCGACGGCCGTGTACACGGGCAGGTGCCCCGCCGTGGACCGGCTGACGGAGAAGCGGCCGATCGCGACCGTCGCGAGGTAGCTCGCCATCGGCTGTGCCATGTGCCAGGTGGACGTCGTCCGCCCCCGGGCGGTCGTCTCGCTCCGCAACTCCCCGTTGGACACGGCCCGCAGCCCCTCCGGGACGGTCACCGTGAGGTCGTACGCCGCCTTGTCGGAGGGGTGGTGGTTGCCGGGGAACCATGCCATCGACCCCGTCGGCTCGCCCAGCGCGAGCGCCCCGTCCGTGGTGCGCAGCCAGCCTTCCCGGGAGCCGTCCGGGTCCGTGACGGTCTCGGGTGCGCCCGCGTAGCGGACCGTCACGCTGAACGTCGCGTCCCGGTCGACGTCTTCCCGCGGGCGGACGGTGAGCTCCTGCCCGGCGCGGTTCCAGCGGGCCGTCTCGCCGTCGACGGTGATCTTCTCGACCTCCATGCCGAGCAGGTCGAGGTTGAAGGCGGAGAGGTCCTTCGTCGCGCGGGCGGTGAGGGTGGCCGTGCCGGTGAGGTGGTGGGCGCCGGGGTCGTAGGCGAGGCGCAGGCCGTAGTGGGAGACGTCGTAGCCGCCGTTGCCCGCCTTCGGGAAGTAGGGGTCGCGGACGCCGGAGCCGCCCGGGGTGCCGTGCACTCCGCCGCCGCACGCGGTGAGGAGGAAAGCGGAGGCGAGCAGAGCGGAGACGGGCAGGGCGGAGGCGAGCAGAGCGGAGACGGGCAGCGCGGGGGCGGGCGGGGTGGCTGGGGACGGGGTGGGGACGGGCAGGGTGGGGACGGACAGGGTGGGGACGGACAGGGTGGGGACAAGGCGTACAGATCGGGCCACGGACGCGATCCTACGGGCGCGTGACACCATCACCTCCGTGCTCGACATCGGCTACGCCCTCTCCAACCGCTTCCCCGACCCGCCGCAGACCGACTACCGCCGCGCGGACGTCCGGGCGCTGCGGCACGACCTGTTCTGCGGGGACGTCTACCTGGCGGACACCAAGACCGATCACGAGGTGTCCACAGCCTGGGGATGGGTGCCGGTGCTCGACTTCGCTTGGGCGCTGTGCGACATCGTGGAGCGGATCGACCGGGACCCGGCGGGTTCGCGGGCCTCCCGGCCGCAGCGGGCGGAACTGGACTTCACCGAGTCGACGGACCGGATGCTGTTCGAGCGCCGCTTCGGCTGGGTGGACATCGAGGCCGACTGGATGCGCGCGGAGGAGCCCGCCCTCACCGTCTCCCACAGCGAACTGCGCCGCGAGGCACGGGACTTCCTGCACGACCTGATCGCCGACCTCACCGACCTGCACGACGACCTCGCGGAGAACCCGGCGATCTGGACCCTCCAGGCCCGCTTCCCCCGCCTGCCCTGAACGCCCCCTGAACGCCGCCCCGGTCAGCCCTCCACGCGGATCCCCCACTGCGCGGCCAGCGCGGGTGCCAGGTCCAGCAGCTGCGCCGTGCTGATCACCGCCCCCGACAGCCGGTCCAGCCCGCGGCCGATCTCCAGGGAAGCGGCGCCGCGCAGGTCGACGTCCGTCAGGGTCGCCGCATGGAAGTCGGCGCCCTTCAGCGCGCAGTCCACGAACTCCACGCGCTCCAGGCGGGCACCGCCGAAGTCCGGCTCGACCAGGACGCAGCCCTCGAAGACGACGTCTCTGAGGCGGGCCGTGCGCAGGTTCAGATAGTCGATCTTGCCGCCGCGGATCAGCACCCGCTCCAGCACCGCCCCGTGCAGCTGCGGTCCGCCGAGCCGGGCATCGGTCAGCTCCACGTCGCGCAGGGTCGCCTCGGCGAGGTCGGTGCCGACGCCGCGCACGCCCGTGAAGGTGGAGTCCAGGACGCGGGCGTGCCGCAGCCGGGTCTCGTCCAGCGCGCAGCCCGTCAGCGCGCAGTCCATGAAGCGGGCGCCCGAGCCGTCCTGCCCGGTGAGGTCGGTCTCCCGGAAGTCCAGCCCGTCGTAGTCCCCGTCCGGCTCCAGTCCACCGCCCTCGTACGGCTCCAGCACCGGCAGCCGCACCTCCGGTCGCCGCGCGCCCTTCACACCCGTACCGCCCGCCGCTCTCCTCGCCATGCGCCCATGCTGCACCCCACCACTGACAACCGACCATGACCCGCCCCTGACCTGCGCGGACACCGGTGATGTCACATTCCGGCGCCCCCGATCGGTCGTACGGGCAGAAGGCAGCCCCGACCCGAGGGAGAACCACAGTCATGCACCGCATCACCGTCATCGGCGGCGGCTTCGCCGGACTGACCGCGGCCATCACCGCTGCCGAGGCGGGCGCCAGGGTCACCCTGCACGAGGCCCACCACACGCTCGGCGGCCGGGCACGCACAGCCGAGGGCCCGTACCGCACCAACGAGGGCCCGCACGCCCTCTACAACGGCGGCCCGCACTGGGCCTGGCTCAAGCAGCGCGACCTCATCGGGCCGCTCGCCCCGCTGCCGCCCCTGGAAGCGGCCCGGCTCCGGCTGCGGCACCAGGGGGTGCTGCGCCGCACCCCGCCCTTCGCGATGCTGAAACTGCTGCGCCGGACGGGCCGGCAGGCACCCGTCGACGCCGACTTCCTGACCTGGGCGACCGGCATCGCGGGCGAGGAGGGGGCCCGGGCCGCCGCCCACTACTCGGCGGTCGCCCTGTTCCACCACGACCCCGGGTCGCTGTCGGCCGCGTTCGTGCAGGAGCGGCTGCGCCGCGCCACCAAGCTGCCGCCCGAGGCGCACTACCCGCGTGGCGGCTGGGCGAGCCTCATCGACCGGATGGCCGCCCGCGCCTGGAACCTTGGCGTCCGGATGGAGACGCTGTCCCGCGTCGACACGCTCCCCACCGACACGCCGGTCGTCGTCGCCACCTCCCTCGACGCCGCCCGCCGTCTGCTCGGCGACGACTCCCTGACCTGGCCGAGCGGCCGTACCGCCCTCGTCGACCTGGCCGTGCGCACCCGGCGCGGCGACGCCTTCGCGGTCTCCGACCTGGACGCGCCCGGCTGGCTCGAACGGTTCACCGCCCAGGACCGCAGTCTCGCCCCGGCCGGCGAGCAGCTGATCCAGGGGCAGATCCCCATCGCCCCGCACGAGTCGAAGGCCGACGGCGCCGCCCGCGCCGAGCAGTTGCTCGACCTGGGCTTCCCGGGCTGGCGCGAACGGCTCACCTGGCGGCGCGAGTCGGTGGCGAACGGCCGTACGGGCGCGGTCGACCTCCCCGGCACCAGCTGGCGCGACCGGCCGGCCGTAGACCGGGGCGACGGGGTCTACCTCGCCGGTGACCAGGTCGCGGCCCCCGGCGTGCTGTCGGAGGTGTCCTTCAACAGCGCCCTGACGGCGGTCTCCCTGGCCCTCGGCCGGCACGAGCTTGACCTCAAGCAAGCTTGAGGTTGAAGACTGCTCGCACCGAACGCCCTTACAGAGGAGTCGCCATGCACGCCGTCCGCCTGCACGCCTTCGGCCCGGCCGAGAACCTCGGCTACGAGCGGGTCGAGGACCCCCTGCCGGGACCGGGCCAGGTCCGTATCGCCGTCCGCGCGGCGGGCGTCCACCTCCTGGACGCCGCCCTGCGCGAGGGCATGCGGGGCGGCCCGGCGGCCGAGCCGACGCCGCTGCCGACCATCCCCGGCCGCGAGGTCGCCGGTGTCGTCGAGTCCCTGGGCGAGGGCGTGGCCGAGGTGTGGCGCGGCAAGCCGGTCGTCGCCCACCTCGGCTTCGTCCCGGGCGGCTACGCCGAGCTGGCCGTCACCGAGGTCGAGCGTCTGCACGAGATCCCCGCGAACCTGGACTTCGCCGAGGCCGTCGCCATGATCGGCACGGGCCGTACGGCGATGGGGATCCTCCAGTTCGCCGACCTCGGCCCCGACTCCGTGGTCGTCGTCCCGGCGGCCGCCGGAGGCCTCGGCACCCTCCTGGTGCAGTACGCCAAGAACGCCGGGGCGATGGTCGTGGGCCTCGCGGGCGGGCCGGAGAAGACCGCCCGGGTGCAGGCGGGCGGCGCCGACCTCGCCGTCGACTACAAGGACCCCGCCTGGCCCGCGAAGGTCCGTGCGCACCTCGGCGGCCGTACCGCGACCGTCGTCTTCGACGGCGTCGGCGGCGACATCGCCCGCGAGGCCGTCGCCCTCCTCGGCCCGGGCGGCAGGCACATCGTCTTCGGCTGGTCCGGCGAGGGCATCCGGGACGGGGGCCCCTACCTCGTCGAAGGCGTCTCCGAGGAGGTCCTCGGCCCGGTGATGCTGGGGAAGACCGGCGGACCCGACCCCGTCCGCACCCTGGAACTGCGCGCCCTCACCGAGGCCGCAGCAGGCCGGCTCACCCCGGCGGTGCAGCGCTTCCCGCTCGCCGAGGCCGCGGCGGCGCACCGGGCGCTGGAGACGCGGGGCACGATCGGAAAGGTGGTCCTGGAGCCCTGACCGGCCCCGGCGACCAGGCTGGTGCGCGCCGGCAAAATCGCATGCCCCACCCGGCGCGCCCCACTACCGTGCCGAGGGTGATCGACATTCCCCGGGAACTGGCGGCATCACAGGAGAAGTTCAACGGAGAGGCGGGCCGCGTCTTCATCGCCGGACTGCCGGAGCAGTCGGCCCGCTTCCTCGACCACTGGGACCTCAGCCCCGACGGACCGCCCATGCACGGCGTCTCCGCCCTGGTCATCCCGGTCATCCGGACCGCCGACGGCACCCCGGCGGTCCTCAAGCTCCAGATCCTCGACGAGGAGAGCGAGGGCGAGCCGGTCGCGCTGCGCGCCTGGAACGGCGACGGAGCCGTCCGTCTCCTCGACCACGACGAGCCCACCGGCACCATGCTGCTGGAACGCCTCGACCAGAACCGCATGCTGTCCCACGTGCCGGACGCCCACGAGGCCGTGGTCACCATCGCCGAGCTCCTGGCCCACCTCACGTCGTTCCCGGCCCCGCTCGGCATGCGCCGCCTCGGCGACATCGCCCGCGGCATGCTCGACCAGACGTCCTGGGCCCTGGCCCGCATCCCCGACCCGGAATCCCGCCGCCTGGTCTCCGACTGCGCGGCCGCGCTGCGCGAGGTCGTGGACGAGCCGGGCGACCGTCTCCTCCACTGGGACCTGCACGACGAGAACGTCCTCGCCTCCGACCGCGCCCCCTGGCTCGCGATCGACCCCAAGCCCCTCGCGGGGGACCCCGGCTTCGAACTGTGGCCCGCCCTCGACAACCGCTACGACCCCGACGACATCCTCTGGCGCTTCGACGCCATGACCGACATCCTCGCCCTGGACCGCCCCAGGGCCCGCGCCTGGACCCTCGCCCGCCTCCTCCAGAACACCCTGTGGGACATCGAGGACGAACGTCCCGTCGACGACGCCCAGTTGGAGATCGCCCGACGCCTGCGCGGTCGGGGCCGCTGATACGGGAGGGGCAGCGAGCAGCCCGGGCCGCGGTACCCCCTCGTCGTACCGCGGCCCGGTGCCGGTCCGTCAGAAGCAGGGCCTGGACACGTTGCCCACCTCGTTGCCCTTGAGCAGGCCGCCCCAGATGTAGTTGCCGTCCGAGAGCAGCACCCACTTGTCGTGGCTGATGCCGTTGGCGGTGACCGGACCGCCCACGAGCCAGCATTCGGCGCTGAGGCTCTGGTTCGGTGCGACCGTGTAGGCGATCCGGTAGCCCACCGCCGGGCCGACCCGCACATTGCCGTTGATCCAGGTGACGACCGTCTGACTGGCACGCACGGTCGCGGCGGCCCGCTCGGTCTGCTGGTCCGGCGCGGCGGCCGCCGGAGCCGCCGTACCGGCCCCGACGAGGACCGCCGCGGCCGCCGCCGTCATGAGCTTGATCCTCGAACGTGTGGTGAAACGCTGCATCGTCGTCCGTCTCCTTCGATCACGCGCAACTCGCTGCCTGTGCTTCCATGTACGCCACCTGTACGCACGGCACGGCAGTCGGGTTGCAGCGGATTCGGAATTCTTTTCCCGGACTTCCGGGCGAGGACCACACGGGGGCGCAACGGGGCATGACCGAGGAGGAGTTCGACATCTTCTACGCCTCGGCCTTCCCGCGGCTGGTCGGGCGGGTCTACGCCGTGACGGGGGATCTGGCGGAGGCGCAGGACGTCGTCCAGGAAGCGTTCGTGCGCGCCTGGGACCGACGGCGCGAGATGCTGACCGACGAGGCGCCGGAGGCGTGGGTGCGTACGGTCGCGATACGGCTCGCGGTCAGCCGCTGGCGTCGTGCCCGGCGCTGGCTGGAACTGGTGCGCCACCACGCCGCCCCCGAGCATGTCCCGGGACCCGGCCCGGAGCACACCGCGCTGGTCCAGGCCCTGCGCAGGCTGCCGCAGGCACAGCGCACCGCGATCGTCCTGCACCATTTGTGCGACCTGAGCGTGGAACAGGTGGCCTCCGAGACCGGCGCCGCCGTGGGAACGGTGAAGGCCCGCCTGTCACGCGGCAGGGCCGCGCTCGCCGTGCATCTCGACCCCGGGCGGAACAGCGGTGAGAAGGAGGGTGACCGTGTCCGATGACCTCTCCGACCTTCTGCACGAGGTCGCCGACCGGCATCGTGCCGCCCCGTCGGTGCCGGCGCGGGAGATCAGGCGGCTGGCCGAGCGCCGGGGACGCCGGCGCCGCGCGATGTACGCGGGCGGGGCCGCCGCCGTCGCACTGGCCCTCGCCGGTGGCCTGGCGGTGGCGTTCACCGGTCACGACGACGCCCGCCCCGCACCACCCGCCGCCGTGAGCGCCAGCGCACCACCACGGCCGTCACCGCCACAGCAGCACGCGACGGCGACGGTCGACCTCACGCGACACGAACTCGCCCTGTCCGGGCGCCGGTTGCCCGTCTCCGGCGGCACCGCACAGCATCCGACTCCGACCGGCCGGATGACCGTCGTCGCCAAGTACCCCGAACGGCGCCTGCCGGGTGCGACCGTCGGCCTGGGCGAGGAGTACGACGTCGCCATGCGCTGGGTGGTCGAGCTACGGGCCGCCGACGGCACGACCAACTACCTCGTCGCCCTGACCTTCAACGAGCAGGCCCCCGGCGAGCGCGACGTCACACACGGCTGGATCGGCCTGCGCTCGGCGGATGCGAAGTGGTGCTACGAGCTGCTGAAGCCCGGCGACGTCGTCCGCATCAACCGCACAGGCCCGTCCCCAGACTGACGGCGAACACACAAAGCCCCAGGTCAGAGAAGCCTGACCTGGGGTTTCAGCAGAGCCCCCTGTCGGATTCGAACCGACGACCTACGCATTACAAGTGCGTTGCTCTGGCCAGCTGAGCTAAGGAGGCGGGTGCCGTGCGCCGGGTTGTCGTGCGCGAGGGCGGCACCACTGTACACAGAGCCCGTTACGCCGAGCCACGAAGTTCCGTCCGGGCGGGCTCCCCGGCCAGCTCGTAGGCGAAGCGATACGCCACCGTCGTCTCACCATGGCGTGCGGTGAAGTCGCCCTTTCCGGTGAGGCCGGTCAGCTCCCCGCTCCCCGACCCCGGCACCACCTCGAAGGTGCAGTGGACGGCGCCGTCCTCGCCGAAGAATCCCCACTCCTCGACAGCGAAACTCCCCTCACGGCCCTCGACGCGGCCGGTGAGGAGTTCCATGCCGCTGAAGGAGCCGGTCTTCGCGGTGACGTAGACGATCGAGTACTCGCAGGTCGTCCCGGCCGCCTCGATGCCGCCCGTGAAGGTGTTCCGGACGGAGGCGTGGGCGAGGCGGGGGTTCGCGTCCTCGCCGGGGGCGATCACGCGTTCCTGCCAGTCGGCGAAGGTGAAGTGACCGTTGGTGGTGACGATGCTGGTGGTGCCGGGCATGGGTGGTCCTCTCGGTCGGGCTGGTGTCCTCCGACCAGCTTGGACGCCGTACCTGACATCTCCTGTCAGGTACGGGACGTACGCCGGGACAATGGCCCCATGCGCGCCGACCGGCTCCTCTCCCTGCTCCTGCTGCTCCAGAACCGCGGGCGGATGACCGCACCCGAGCTCGCCGCCGAGCTGGAGGTGTCGGTGCGGACGGTCTACCGGGACGTCGAGGCGCTGGGGGCGGCCGGTGTGCCGGTGTGCGCCGACCGGGGGCCCGAGGGCGGCTACCGGCTGGTCGAGGGGTACCGGACGCGGCTGACCGGTCTGACCGACGCCGAGGCCGGTTCGCTGTTCCTCGCCGGGATGCCCGGGCCGGCCCGGGACCTGGGTCTTGGGGCCGTCCTGGCCAGCGCCCAGCTGAAGGTCCAGGCGGCCCTGCCCGCCGAGCTGTCCGCGCAGGCGCGGCGCGTCCAGGAGCGGTTCCATCTGGACGCCCCCGCCTGGTTCCGGGAGGCCGACCCGGTGCCGTGCCTGGAGGCCGTGGCGGCGGCCGTGTGGGAGCGGCGGACCCTGCGGCTGCACTACCGGCGCTGGCGCGGCGAGGTGCGCCGGGAAGTGCGGCCACTGGGGCTCGTCCTGAAGGGCGGCATCTGGTACCTGGTGGCCCTCGCGGAGGAGGCCGTACGGACCTACCGGGTCTCGCGCGTGCTGGACGTGGAGGAGACGGGGGACGTCTTCGAGCGGCCCGCCGGGTTCGACCTGGCCGCCTACTGGGCCGAGTCCTCCCGGCGTCTGGAGGCCGCTCTGCAGCAGGACACCGCCCGACTGCGGATCTCACCGCGGGCGCGGAAGCTGCTGCCGATGCAGTTCGGCGCGGCGGGCGTACGGGCCCTGGGCAGCGCGGGCCCGCCCGACGGGGAGGGCTGGGTGGAGGTGGAGCTGACCGTGGAGTCGGAGGCGGTGGCCGTGGGCGATCTGCTCCGGCTCGGCGTGGAGGCGGAGGTGCTCGGCCCTCCCGGGCTCCGGCAGGCCGTGGCCCGGGCGGCGGCGGTGCTCGCGGACCGTTACGGGGAAACGGAAACCAACAGGTCCGGTCAGCCGTAACGTGCCGCTTCGAAAATTTCCGCGAAGTTCACAGGCCCGGAACTACTGACAGACGTGTGAACGCCAGGTACCGTCCTGAGCCAGTTCACACGCGTGGACTACACCACAACGGAATCACCGTCGTGGCACCGCCTTCCTACTCGGATCGTCCGGCACGTTCCTGCCGGTAGAAGGGGTTCATTCACCATGGCCACTGTCTCGTTCGACAAGGCGACCCGGATCTACCCGGGTTCCACCAAGCCCGCCGTCGACGCGCTGGAGATCGACATCGAGGACGGCGAGTTCCTCGTCCTCGTCGGCCCCTCCGGCTGCGGCAAGTCCACCTCGCTCCGCATGCTCGCGGGCCTGGAGGACGTCAACGGCGGCGCCATCCGCATCGGCGACCGCGACGTCACGCACCTGCCGCCGAAGGACCGGGACATCGCCATGGTGTTCCAGAACTACGCGCTCTACCCGCACATGACCGTCGCCGACAACATGGGCTTCGCGCTCAAGATCGCCGGCGTCAACAAGGCGGAGATCCGGCAGAAGGTCGAAGAGGCCGCGAAGATCCTCGACCTCACCGAGTACCTGGACCGCAAGCCGAAGGCCCTCTCCGGCGGTCAGCGCCAGCGTGTCGCCATGGGCCGCGCCATCGTGCGTGAGCCCCAGGTCTTCCTCATGGACGAGCCGCTGTCGAACCTGGACGCCAAGCTCCGTGTGTCCACGCGTACGCAGATCGCCTCGCTCCAGCGGCGCCTGGGCATCACCACCGTCTACGTCACCCACGACCAGGTCGAGGCCATGACGATGGGCGACCGCGTGGCGGTCCTCAAGGACGGTCTGCTCCAGCAGATCGACACCCCGCGCAACATGTACGACAAGCCCGCGAACCTCTTCGTCGCCGGCTTCATCGGCTCCCCGGCGATGAACCTCGTCGAGGTGCCGATCACCGACGGCGGCGTGAAGTTCGGCAAGTCGGTCGTGCCGGTGCAGCGTGACGCGATCGCCGCCGCCACCGACAAGACCGTCACCGTCGGCGTCCGCCCCGAGCACTTCGACGTGGCCGGCCCGGACGTCGAGCAGGGCCTGGCCGTCACCGTCAACGTCGTCGAGGAGCTCGGCGCCGACGCGTACGTCTACGGCACCGCCAAGGTCGGCGACGACTCCAAGGACCTCGTCGTCCGCGTCAGCGGCCGTGACGTCCCGGAGAAGGGCAGCCAGCTGCACATCGTGCCCCGCTCCGGCGAGACCCACGTGTTCTCGACGTCGACCGGTGCACGCCTGTCCGACTGATCAACCAGCGAACGCACAACCCCGGGTGAATCACCCAGGTTGACGAAGAGGGCCCCGCGGCGCGCCGCGGGGCCCTTTCCGTTGTCGACAAAAACCCCGGCAGACCGGACGTTTCGAGCTGTGTGCGTCAACCCCCTACCCGGAAAGTGGGACTCTCTCATCCCCCGAACCGGTGACTAAATGTCTACAAACCATTACCGGGCGCTACCCTCACACGCGTGAAGCACTCCATGAACCAACAGACGCGACGCGGCCGGGGCCCCGCCCGCCGGATCGGCCGCACCCTCGCTTTCGTCCTGCCCGTCGTCCTGGTGCTCTCCGGGACCCTCGCGGTCACCCGAGTCAACTGGTCGGGGAACTCCACCGACCCGGTGCTCACCGCCGCGGACACCTCCGTGGGCAGCCCCCGGGCCGCCAAGCGCGCCCCCCAGGACATCCTGCGCGACAAGCTGCTGACGGAACTCCAGGAAGAGGACCCGGGCGTCGCCCTCACCCACCTTCAGCAGGCCGTCAACGGCCGCCCGTCGCTGGCGAAGCACTGCGCGTCCATCGCGCGCGCCCTCGGCCAGGCCGCCGTCCGGGTCTACGGCCCGACCCGCGCCCAGTCCTACGCGCGCCCGGTGTGCGACACCGCCTTCGCCACCGGCGTCGCCGCCGCGCACAGCTGAGCGCACCGCCCTGCCACCGGGTGGGAAGTCCCTGACGTCCGGCGCCGGAACGATCGTCGGCCGCTGCCGCGGGCGGGACGCCACGTACAGTTCGTTCTCATGAGCGATCCGAGCGCCGCGTCCCGCCCCGTTCAAGCCGTCGTTCTGGCCGGTGGCCAGGGCTCCCGGCTGCGTCCGTACACCGACGACCGGCCCAAGCCGATGGTCGAGATCCCCGGGACCGGGACGCCGATCATCGGCCATCAGCTGTCCTGGCTCGCCGACGAGGGTGTGACGGACGTCGTGGTCTCCTGCGGCCACCTCGCCGAGGTCCTCCAGAAGTGGCTGGAGACGGCCGAGTTGCCCGTCTCCGTCACGACGGTCGTCGAACCGGAGCCGCTCGGACGCGGCGGCGGCCTCAAGTACGCCGCGGCGCATCTCCCCCACCCCGACCAGCCCTGGTACGCGACGAACGGGGACATCTGGACCCGGTTCTCGCTGCGGGACATGGCCGACTTCCACGCCGAGCGGGACGCCGTGGCGACGCTGGCGCTGGCGCGGCCCCGGCTGCCGTGGGGAGCGGTGCAGACCGACGGGTTCGGGCGTATCACCGACTTCATCGAGGCGCCGCCGTCGACGTTCGAGATCAACGCCGGCGTGTACGTCTTCTCCCCCGAGTTCGCCGGGCTGCTGCCGCACCGAGGGGACCACGAGCGGACGACGTTTCCGCATCTGGCCCGTGAGCGGCGCCTGGCCGGGTTCACGATCCCGCAAGGGTCGTACTGGCGGGCCATCGACACGGCGAAGGATCTGACGGAGGCGGCGAAGGAATTGGCGGCGGGGCGCTAGCCGCGGTCTGCCGTGTGCGGTGTGCGGTGTGTTTCGGCCGCGGGCCCGTCGTGGTCGCTCGCGCAGTTCCCCGCGCCCCTTCAAGGACGTGCCCCCGGCATGCCGAGCGGCCGCGGGCCCGTTGTGGTTGCTCGCGCAGTTCCCCGCGCCCCTTCAAGGGCGTCTGCACCCCCAGGCGTCGACAGGTGCCCCCGGCATGCCGAACGGCCGCGGGCCCGTTGTGGTTGCTCGCGCAGTTCCCCGCGCCCCTTCAGGGACGTCTGCACCCCCAGGCGTCGACGGGTACCCCCTGAATGCCGAGCGGCCGCGGGCCCGTTGTGGTTGCTCGCGCAGTTCCCCGCGCCCCTTCAAGGGCGTCTGCACCCCAGGCGTCAACAGGTGCCCCCTGAATGCCGGGCGGCCGCGGGCCCGTTGTGGTTGCTCGCGCAGTTCCCCGCGCCCCTTCAAGGGCGTCTGCACCCCAGGCGTCAACAGGTGCCCCCGGCATGCCGGGCGGCCGCGCCGGCCCGTCGTGGTCGGTCGCGCGGTTCCCCGCGCCCCTGGAGGGTCTCTCCCTTGCGCGCCAGAAGGCCCCGCACCTTCCGGTGCGGGGCCCTTCTGGCGCTTGGGGCGGGGCTAGCCCAGCAAGCCGCCCACCAGGCCCGGGCGGCCCGTGGAGGAGCCGCCGCCGCCCGTGCCGCCGGTCGAGCCCGTGCCGCCCGTGGCGGTGCCGCCGCCGGAGGTCGGGCCGGTCGTGGTGCTGGGGACCTGGTTCTCCGGGGTGGACTGCTGGGGCGGGGCCTGGCCCGCGGTGCCCTGGGTCTGGCTGGGCGAGCCGCCGGTGACGGTGCCGGTGTCCCGGGTGGCGTCCGGCCGGGTCGTGGTGCCCGCGCTCGGGCTCGCGGAGCCGGCCGTGGCGCCCTGGGTGGGCGAGGAGGAGGCCGACGGCGTCCGCTTCTCCTTGCGCTTGCCGGGCTCACCCGGGAGCGGGGAGCCGGGCAGCTCGTTGCGCGGGGCCTCGCCGGGACCCGGGACGACGACCCGGTCGGCGTCGCGGACGGCACCGCCGAGCAGCGAGCCGACGAGCAGGGTGACGCCGGTGGCGATGGCGGTGACGAGGGCGCCGCGACGCAGGACGTAGCGGCGCAGGTCCCAGATGTCGGCGCGGGGGCCGAGACGGCGCCAGGCGCTGCCGGCCAGCCGGCCGTCGACGGAGTACACGGGGGCGCCCGCGATGATCAGCGGCGACCAGGCGGCGAGGTAGATGATGTCGGGCGTCTCGTAGGCGGGGACGCTCTTCCAGCTGACCGTGACCAGCAGCGCGGCCGACAGCAGGGCGCCCAGACAGGCGGCGACGCGCTGCCAGCAGCCCAGCACCGTCAGGACGCCGACGATGACCTGGGCGAAGGCGATGACCAGCCCGGCGCCGACCGGGTGCTCCAGGGCGAACTGGCGCAGCGGCTCGGCGACTTCCCACGGGTGCAGCGTGTTGAGCCACTTGACCATGGAGCCACGCTTGCCGCCTTCGAAGTAGACGGGGTCGCACAGCTTGCCCATGCCGGCGTAGATGGAGATGAAGCCCAGGAAGACGCGCAGCGGGAGCAGGACGACGCCGAGGTTCATCCGGCGGCCGGGGTAGTAGGCGTGCCGGGCCGGGTCGTCGCCGTGCCGCTTGGCCCGCCGTCCGGTGTCGTCCGCGCCGGGGGCGGACTCCTCGAACTCGCCGTCCCCGTAGGCAGGTTCGCCGTACGCCGGTTCGTCGTAGGCGCTGCCGACGGTGCGCATGGGCGGCAGCAGCCGGGTGCCGTCGCCGGGTTCGTGGGTGCGCTGGGGGCCGACGACCGGGGTCTCGACGGTCTGGACGAGGTCGTCCTCGTAGCCGCCGTCCTCGTAGCCGGTGCCGCTGTAGCCGGCGCCGCCGTAGCCCGCGCCCTGGTACCCGGGGTCGTCGTAGCCCGGGCCCACGCGGGAGATGACCTGGGTGGCCCCCGTGTCGGAGGCGGGCTCGTCGGCGTGGCGGACGCTCTCGTGCCGCACGGCCTGAAGGAGCCGGTGCGCGCCGGTGTCGTCGGGGGCGGATCTGCCGCTCCAGACGACGGGCCGGCGGCGGGCGGTGGCCCCGTCCGCCCCGCCCCCCACCTGGGGGATGCGGGCGGTGTCCTCGGTGGCGGTCAGGTGCCGTGCGACCCGGGGGGACTGGACGCGACGCGTCGAGACGCCCAACTGCACGCGGAAACTCGCGTGATTGACGATGACCTGCGCCGGGTCGCTCGGCACCTTCACCATGCTCAGCGCGGGAGCGTCGTCGAGTCCCGACGAGCGGTCCCCCGTGGGTGTGCGGGGTGTTCTGGTGTCCACACTCATCTAACCGAGTGACGTCGCGTTAGGACACTGCTTTGACCCGCCGGATCTGTCCGGACCCCGTCAAGCTTGTCCTCGTCGCCCCGTTGACACCGGAATTACCCCGCACGGGTGAAGTTCCGGACGCTTGTTCAGCGGCGTCGGCGGGCCGCCTCGTACAGCACGATCCCCGCCGCCACACCGGCGTTGAGCGACTCGGCGCCGCCCGGCATCGGGATCCGCACCCGGACGTCACAGGTCTCCCCGACCAGCCGGGACAGCCCCTTGCCCTCGCTGCCGACGACGATGACGACCGGGCCGTCCAGCGCCGGAAGCTCGCCGAGCTCGGCCTCGCCGTCGGCGGCCAGGCCGACGACCGTGATGCCGGCCTTCTTGTACGCCTCCAGGGCCCGGGTGAGGTTGGTGGCCCGGGCGACCGGGGTACGGGCCGCCGTACCGGCGGACGTCTTCCAGGCACCGGCCGTCATACCGGCCGCACGGCGCTCGGGGACGACCACGCCGTGACCGCCGAAGGCGGAGACGGAGCGGACGACCGCGCCCAGGTTGCGCGGGTCGGTGACGCCGTCGAGGGCGACGATCAGCGGGTCCACGCCCTCGTCGTAGGCGGCGGCCGCCAGGTCCTCGGGGTGGGCGTACTCGTACGGCGGGACCTGGAGGACCAGGCCCTGGTGGTTGAGACCGTTGGTCATCCGGTCCAGCTCGGGGCGCGGGGCCTCCATGAGGTTGATCCCGCCGCGCTCGGCGGCGACCTGGAGGGCCTCGCGCACCCGCTCGTCGTTGTCGATGAACTGCTGGACGTAGAGCGTGGACGCCGGGACGCCCTCGCGCAGCGCCTCCAGGACCGGGTTGCGTCCGACGACCAGCTCGGACGTGCCCTTGCCGCCACGGCCGCGCACGGTGGGCCGGCGCACGGCCTGCTTCGCCTTGGCGTTGGCGACACGGTTCTTCTTGTGCCCCTTGCGCATCTCGGCGGGCGGGGTGGGGCCCTTGCCTTCCAGGCCCCGGCGCCGCTGGCCGCCACTGCCGACCTGCGCGCCCTTCTTGCCGGACATGCGGCGGTTGTTGGCTGCCATGACCTACCTGTCTCTGCTGTCGCCGTGAGGCGGTGAAGTGTGTACGTCTGTGAAGTGTGCCGCCCGGAGGCCCGGGCGGCACAGTCGAGCAGCCCGTGGGGCTGGTCTCAGCGCGGGCCGAGGCTCCATCGCGGCCCCTGCGGGCTGTCCTCGATGACCAGACCGGACTGGCCCAGCTGGTCGCGGATGGCGTCCGCGGTGGGCCAGTCCTTGCGGGCCCGGGCGGCCTCGCGCTGGTCCAGCACCATGCGGACGAGCGTGTCGACCACGCCGTGCAGGTCTTCGCCGCGGTCGCCCTCCCCGGCCCACTGGGGGTCCAGCGGGTCGAGGCCGAGCACTCCGAGCATCGCGCGGACCTCGGCGAGCCGGGCCACGGCTGCTTCCTTGTCGTCGGCGGCCAGGGCGCTGTTGCCCTGCCGGACGGTGGTGTGCACCACGGCGAGCGCCTGCGGCACGCCCAGGTCGTCGTCCATGGCCTCGGCGAAGGCGAGCGGCACCTCGGGGGCGGGCTCGACGACGCCGGCCTTCTCGACCACGCGCTGCACGAAGCCCTCGATCCGCGCGAACGCCGACTCGGCCTCGCGCAGTGCCTCCTCGCTGTACTCGATCATCGAGCGGTAGTGCGGGGTGCCGAGGTAGTAGCGCAGCACGATGGGCCGCCAGCGCTTGACCATCTCACTGACCAGCACCGAGTTGCCGAGCGACTTGGACATCTTCTCGCCGCTCATGGTGACCCAGGCGTTGTGCACCCAGTACCGCGCGAACTCGTCGCCGTAGGCCTTGGCCTGGGCGATCTCGTTCTCGTGGTGCGGGAAGACCAGGTCGAGGCCGCCGCCGTGGATGTCGAAGGCGGTCCCGAGGTACTTGTGGGCCATCGCCGAGCACTCCAGGTGCCAGCCGGGACGGCCGCGGCCCCAGGGCGTCTCCCAGTCGGGTTCGCCGGGCTTGGTGGCCTTCCACATGGCGAAGTCGCGCGGGTCGCGCTTGCCCGAGACGCCCTCGTCGGGCTGACGCAGGTCGTCGATGTCCTGGTTGGACAGCGCCAGGTACTCCGGGAAGGAGCGGACGTCGAAGTAGACGCTGCCGTCGGCGACGTAGGCGTGCCCGCGCTCGATGAGACCGCGCATCATCTCGACCATCTCGGTGATGTGGCCGGTGGCGCGCGGCTCGTAGGTCGGGGGCAGGCAGCCCAGCGCCTGGTAACCGTCGTTGAACGCGCGCTCGTTCTCGTAGCCGATGGCCCACCAGGGGCGGTTCTGGTCGGCCGACTTGACGATGATCTTGTCGTCGATGTCCGTCACGTTCCGCACGAACGTGACGTCGTAGCCGCGGTACTCGAACCAGCGGCGCATGATGTCGAAGTTCAGTCCGGAACGGATGTGCCCGATGTGCGGGGCGGCCTGCACGGTGGCACCGCACAGGTAGATCGAGACGCAACCCGGCTTGAGCGGGGAGAAGTCACGGATCTGCCGGGCGCTGGTGTCGTACAGGCGAATAGTCACCACTCCAGGGTAGTGGGCCCCGGGGTGTGCATCAGGACCTTCCCCTCGGGGTGCGCATATTCGTGACATTGGCAACGGGTACGCCCCGGACGCCTGCCCTCAGCCCGCGCGCACCACCAGCGCCGTGGCCACCGCCATCAGCCCTTCGTCCCGGCCGGGGAAGCCGAGGCCGTCCGTCGTCGCGCCCGACACCGACACCGGGGCCCCGGCCGCCTCGGACAGGAGCTTCTGCGCCTCGTCCCGGCGCTTGCCGATCTTCGGCCGGGGTCCCACCACCTGTACGGCGATGTTGCCGATCCGGAAGCCCGCCTCGCGCACGATGCGCGCGGCCTCCGTCAGGAGGGTGACCCCGGAGGCGCCCGACCACTCGGGGCGGCCCGTGCCGAAGTGCTGCCCGAGGTCGCCGAGGCCGGCGGCGGAGAAGAGGGCGTTGCAGGCGGCGTGGGCGACGACGTCCGCGTCGGAGTGACCGGCCAGGCCCGGGCCCTCGCCCTCCCACTTCAGGCCGGCGCACCACAGCTCGCGGCCCTCCTCGAAGGCGTGGATGTCGGTGCCGATGCCGACCTGGGGCAGGACGGGCTGGTCAGAAGCCATCGTTGAGCCTCCTGCGGGCCAGGACCGCCTCGGCGAGGACCAGGTCCAGGGGGCGGGTGACCTTGAAGGCCTCCTCGTGACCGGGGACGGCCACGACCGTGAGGCCGAGCTGCTCGACCATGCCGGCGTCGTCGGTGACCTCGCCCGTGACCGTCTCGTGCGCCCGGACCAGCGTGGCCCGGTCGAAGCCCTGCGGGGTCTGCACCGCCCGCAGCAGGGCGCGCTCCGGCGTGGCGACGACCGGCTCCGGCTCGCCGGGGGTGCCGGCGGGCTCGACCTGCTTGACGGTGTCGGCCAGCGGCAGCGCCGGGACCACGGCCGGTGCGCCGTCGCGTACGGCCTCGATCACCGCGTCGACCGTGTCCACCGGCACCAGCGGCCGGGCCGCGTCGTGGACCAGCACGATGTCGTGGCCGGACGGCAGCGCGTCCAGGCCGAGCTTCACCGACTCCTGGCGGCTCTGCCCGCCCGGGACGACGAGGAAGTCCGTCCGCTCGGGCAGCGCGTGCGCGTCGAGCAGCGACCTGACCTCGGCGGCGCCCTCGGGCGGTGCCACGACGACGACCAGGGAGACGGCGCGGGAGGCGGCCATCGCGCGGACCGCGTGGATCAGCATGGGCGTGCCGCTCAGCGCCCGCAGCGCCTTGGGGGCACCCGGGCCGAGCCGGACACCGCGGCCGGCGGCCGGGATCACGGCTGCCGTACGGGCCGCCGGGGGGCCGGCGGACGGCGAGGGACGCGAATCGTCAGACATCGGTTCCTGTCAGGTTTGTGTGCTGGCCTGGCGTGGGTATGGCCTGGAGGAGTGCCGGGCGCGACGCGCTCGACCGGACCCTTCCGTGACGCTGGTCGAGCCGGCTGCCCGGGCCCGGCACGCCAAACACCGGGGCGTGAGTGATAACACATCCCGGGGCGGTGGCGCATCGGCGTCGGAGTACGAACATGCCGCAGCGCCCGGCGACGGAGAATTCGTCATCGGGCACCGCGGCATTTCGATGTGCAGGCGCGCGCTTCATACGCGGAGCGCTGGACGACCGGCTTCGCCTCAGGAGGCGAGAACCTCGTCGAGCAGGGCTTCGGCCTTGTCCTCGTTGGTGTTCTCCGCGAGGGCCAGCTCGCTCACCAGGATCTGGCGGGCCTTGGCGAGCATGCGCTTCTCACCGGCGGAGAGTCCACGCTCGCGCTCACGACGCCACAGGTCACGCACCACTTCCGCGACCTTGATGACATCGCCCGAGGCGAGCTTCTCCAGGTTTGCCTTGTATCGACGGGACCAGTTCGTGGGCTCCTCGGCGTACGGCGCGCGCAGCACCTCGAAGACCCGGTCCAGCCCGTCCTGACCGACCACATCACGCACGCCGACGAACTCCGCATTGTCCGCTGGCACACGTACCGTCAGGTCGCCCTGGGCGACCTTCAGCACCAAGTAGGTCTTGTCCACGCCTTTGATCTGGCGAGTTTCGATGGCCTCGATCAGCGCGGCCCCGTGATGGGGATAGACCACGGTGTCGCCAACCTTGAACGTCATGTGACAGGTACCCCTTCCGTGGCTATCCAGGGTAACACGGAAATCGCGGGTTCTGAATGGCGTTTTCGCAGGTCAGGGCGTATCTCGGGGCTTGACAACTCCGACAGGAACGTGCTTCGGACAGGGAGTGGAAGAAGGTATTCGCAGGTGGGAGCGGCTCTCCGGGGTGAGCGAAACGCGTACGGTACACGCATCCGGAGCATCCTCCAGAGGGACGAACATCCCCATATGTCTGGTTCCGTATGATCGACTTCCGCTACTCCGTTCGGCGGCCCGAGCCGGGTTCCGGTCGAATCCGGAATTGATCACGAGGCCCCCGGACGGGTGGTCGGTGATCAATTCCGGGTGCCCCGCGCATTCCTTCACGGAAAATCCGTGCCACTGTCCGGGGCTCTTATGTGAATGCCGGACGAGCAACGCGCCAATGTGACGCGGCAGTCCTGTGTGACTCAGGTGGACCGGGCGGTGACGGGGGGTCGGGTGGGGCCGGACGAGGGCGGCTCGGTAACCTAAGGCCCGCTGACAGACACTTAGGGCGGCTTTATCGGCCGCTCCGCTCGAGTCAAGGAGTTGCCGCCGCCGTGAGCAGCAGCCTTCGACGCGGTGCCCTCGCCGCCGCCGTCACCGCGTTCTCGATCGCCTCGCTCGCCGCGTGCGGCGCCGGCTCCAACGCCCAGACCCTGGAGATCAAGCCGGACAACGCCGCCACGAGTGTCGGCGACATCAAGATCCAGAACGCGGTCGTGATCACGCAGCCCGACCTCGAGTCGACCGGCCCTGCGGCGATCTCCGCGACCTTCTTCAACTCCGGCCGCAGTGCCGAGACGCTGGAGTCCATCACCCTCCCGGGCACCGGCAAGACCGCCCAGCTGAAGCCCGCCAAGGGCGGCAGCCTCAGCATCCCGCCCGGCGGCTCGCTGGTCCTGGGCGGCCAGAACAACGCCACGGCGATGCTGCCGAGCAGCCGCGAGGCGGTGCAGGACGGCAACGCGCAGAAGGTCACCTTCACCTTCAGCAAGACGGGTGCCGTGAGCCTGCGCGCGTTCGTCGTCCCCGCAGAGCACTACTTCAAGGAGTGGGGCCCGACGGAGGTTCCGGCCGCGCCGGGCGCCTCCTCCTCCCCGTCCGGCTCGCCGTCCGGTTCGCCGTCCGGCTCCCCCGCCGAGGGTGCGTCGGGCGCGCCGGAGAGCCCCGCGGGCGGTGAGACGCCGGGTGGCCACGGAGCGTCCGGTACGCCCACCGACGCGGCCTCGGCCAGCGCGGGCGCCGGGCACTGAGCAGTCGGTCGCAGCACGAAGGGCGGGCCCTCTCCGAGGAGAGGGCCCGCCCTTCGTCGTGCCGTCGTGCGCGGCCGGTCTACGGCTCGAACTTGTAGCCGAGGCCGCGGACCGTCACCAGGTAGCGCGGAGCGCCCGGGTCCGGCTCGATCTTGGCGCGCAGGCGCTTGACGTGGACGTCGAGGGTCTTGGTGTCACCGACGTAGTCGGCGCCCCAGACCCGGTCGATCAGCTGCATGCGCGTGAGCACGCGGCCGGCGTTGCGCAGCAGCATCTCCAGCAGGTCGAACTCCTTCAGCGGCAGGTCGATCTTGGTGCCGCCTACGGTGACCACGTGCCGGTCGACGTCCATGCGGACCGGGCCGGCCTCCAGGGCCGCCGGCGTGACCTCCTCGGGCTCGCCTCTGCGGCGCAGCACGGCGCGGATGCGGGCGACCAGCTCGCGTGAGGAGAACGGCTTGGTGACGTAGTCGTCGGCTCCTATCTCCAGCCCGACGACCTTGTCGATCTCGCTGTCCTTGGCCGTCACCATGATGACGGGGACGTTGGAACGGCCGCGCAGCTGGCGGCACACCTCGGTGCCCGGCAGGCCGGGCAGCATCAGGTCGAGGAGGACGAGGTCGGCGCCGTTGCGCTCGAACTCGTCGAGTCCGTCGGGCCCGGTGGTCGCGACCGCGACCTCGAAGCCCTCCTTGCGGAGCATGTACGACAGGGCGTCGGAGAAGGACTCCTCGTCCTCGACGACGAGCACACGGGTCACGGAAGGACCTCCGGGGCGGGAAGCGTTTCGTACGCGTTCGATTCGGGGGAATGAGGGGTGGACCGCCCGGCCTCCACGTCGAGGCCCGCGCCTCCTGCGCGTGTCTCTCGGGCGGGCTGCTGATGTGCGCGGTCGCGGGCCGCACCGGCCTCCGGCAGCCGCAGGGTGAAGGTGGAGCCCTGGCCTTCGGCGCTCCACACCGTGACCTCCCCGCCGTGCGAGGCGGCCACGTGCTTCACGATCGCCAGTCCCAGCCCCGTACCGCCGGTGGCACGGGAGCGGGCCGGGTCGACGCGGTAGAAGCGCTCGAAGATGCGCTCCTTGTCCTTGTCGGAGATGCCGATGCCCTGGTCGGTGACGGCGATCTCGATCTGGTCCCCGCCGGGCGCGCTCACGCTGCGGGCCGCTATGCCGACGCGGGTGCGGGCGGGTGAGTAGTTGACGGCGTTCTCGACGAGGTTGCCGAGGGCGGCGGCGAGCTGGCCGCGGTTTCCCCAGACGCGCAGGTCGTCGGTAGCGCCTTCACGTCGCCCGCCGCCCGCCTGGTCGGGCCCTTCGGGCGCCCAGACGTTCGAGGCCATGGTGATCTGTTTGGCGCCGGCCTGGTGCCGGCAGCGGTCGACGGCCTCGGCGACGAGCTCGTCGACCCGGACCGGTTCGGCGTCCTCCAGCGGGTCGTCGTTCTGCACCCGGGAGAGGTCGATGAGCTCCTGTACGAGGCTGGTGAGCCGGGTGGCCTCGATCTGCATGCGCCCGGCGAACCGCTCGACGGCCTCGGGGTCGTCGGAGGCGTCCATGACGGCCTCGGAGAGCAGCGAGAGGGCACCGACGGGCGTCTTCAGCTCGTGGCTCACGTTCGCGACGAAGTCGCGCCGGACCGCCTCGATGCGGCGGGCCTCGGTCAGGTCCTCCACGAGGAGCAGCACCAGCCGGGAGCCGAGCGGCGCGACCCGCGCGGAGACGGCCAGGGCCTCTCCGCGTCCGGTGCCGCGCCGCGGCAGGTCCAGTTCGACCTGGCGTATCTCGCCGTCCCGCCGGGTGTCCCGGGCCATCTGCAACATCGGCTCGACGGCGAGCTTGCCGCCGCGGACCAGGCCGAGGGCGTACGCCGCCGAGCTGGCCTTGACCACGGCGTCCGCCTCGTCGAGGACGACGGCGGACGACCTGAGGACCGACAGGACCGTGTCCACGCCCGGCGGGAGCACCGCGTCGGTGTGCAGGGAGCTACGGGTGGGGCGCTTCTGCTCGCGCTCACTCCAGCGGAACGCGAGCATCGCGATGACGCCGGTGAGCACCCCGGCGATCGCTGCCACTGCGGCGACCGCCGCGTTCACGTCCATGCACCCAGGTTAGGCATGGCCAGGGCACCCTCCACAGCCGTCGGGCTGCGAGCTCGAACACTCGTCGCCCAGAGTTCACCTTGGAGCCAGTATTGGTTCATTTGGGATGACGGAAACGGACGCGTAAGGGCCGGAACGTGGGAGCGTGGGGTTCGGACCGTTGGTAATACGACGGTCGTATCGCCGGTTGTCCGGTGGGCCCCGGCCCTTGGACCCCCGACTGAGACGCACGAGAGGGAAAGCCTGATGCGGGACGCGTACCACGAGGAACTGGACTCGATAAGCGACAGTCTGGTGGAGATGGCCCGGCTGGTCGGGTCGGCGATCGGGCGCGCCACGACCGCCATGCTCGACTCCGATCTGAAGCTGGCCGAGAACGTCATCGAGGCCGACCAGCGGGTCGACGAGCTCCAGCACGAGCTGGAGGCCCGGGCCATAGCCCTGCTGGCCCGGCAGCAGCCGGTCGCCACCGACCTGCGGATCGTCGTCACGTCGCTGCGGATGTCGGCCGACCTGGAGCGCTCGGGCGACCTCGCCCAGCACGTGGCGAAGCTCGCACGCCTGCGCTACCCCGACCGCGCGGTCCCGAGCGACCTGCACGCCACCATCCTGGAGATGGGCCAGCTCGCGCAGCGCCTGATGGCGAAGGCCGCCGAGGTGATCATCACCAAGGACGTCGACCTGGCGCTCCAGCTGGAGCAGGACGACGACGAGATGGACCTGCTGCACCGCACGCTCTTCCAGCACCTGATGGACGACCGCTGGAAGCACGGCATCGAGACGGCCGTCGACGTCACGCTGCTCGGCCGCTACTACGAGCGGTTCGCCGACCACGCGGTGTCGGTCGCCAAGCGCGTGGTGTACCTGGTGACGGGCGAGCACGCGGACGAGCTCCAGGCGGACGCCCAGCCGGAGATCCAGGCGGTTCCGGGGGCGGAGAGCGCCTGACGCGCTGCACCGGGGCCGAGGCCGAGGCCGGGGATCGGGACCGGGCGCGCGGGCGCCTCAATGCGCCGTTGATGCGCCCAGCGCCCTGGGCATCCAATGGGCACAGGCACCAGCCTCTAGGAGGGACCCATGGCCGAATCCCCCAGCACGACGCCCGACCCCGCACGGCAGCGTGAGACCGAGCAGCCCGCCGAGATCAGGAGCCTGCACCTGATCGCCGCGTGCGGGTGCGGCTCGGGCTGTGGCTGCGGGTGCCAGTCGGGCAGCCCCTGCCAGTGCGGCTGACGCCGACGCAGTGTCGTCCCGTACGTCCGTCAGGGCCCCGGCTGTCCCGCCGGGGCCCTGCGGCGTGGCGCCCGGGGTCGCCCTGGTGGCCGTACGGGCGGAGCATGGGAGGGAGGCGAGGCGGCACGGGCCTGCGCCGTCGGCGCTGACGTCGCCCAGCCGCTGCCTTTGCCGGGAAGGAGGCTGGAGGCATGCCCAAGTTCATGGATGTCCACAGCGGCATGAAGGGCATCACGGAGGAGCAGCTGCGTGAAGCCCACAACGCGGACCTCGCGATAGAGAAGGACGAGCAGGTCCACTTCGAGATGGCCTGGGCGGACCCGGAGTCCGGCCATGTCTACTGCCTCTCCGAGGCCCCCTCGGCCGAAGCGGTCCAGCGCATTCACGAGCGCGCCGGGCACAAGGCGGACGAGGTGCACCCCGTGCCGCTGACGGTGACGTGACCGACCGCACGCGGCCCGTCAGCGGCGCCGGCCGGCGTTGAGGCGGGCCGCCTGCCGGGTCAGGTAGTCGCGTTCGGCGAGGTCGGGTGCCTTGCGGGCCGCCTCGGCGTACAGGCGGGCCGCCGTTTCCGGGTCACCGTCGCGCTCGTGGAGATACGCCGCCACCGCGGCGTAGCGGGGCAGTGAGTCGTCCAGCGCCGCCAGCGCCGCGAGTCCGGCGCGCGGTCCGTCGGCCTCGCCGACGGCCACTGCGCGGTTGAGCCGGACGACCGGGCTGTCGGTCAGGCGCGCGAGTTCGTCGTACCACTCGACGATCTGCACCCAGTCGGTCTCCTCGGCGGTGGGCGCGTCGGCGTGCAGGGCCGCGACGGCGGCCTGGGCCTGGAACTCGCCCAGCCGGTCGCGGGCGAGGGCCGCCTGGAGGATCCCGATGCCCTCGGCGATCATCCGCGTGTCCCACCGGCCGCGGTCCTGCTCGGCGAGCGGCACCAGGCCGCCGTCGGGCCCGGTCCGGGACGCCCGCCGCGCGTGATGGAGCAGCATCAGGGCGAGCAGCCCCGCGACCTCGGGGTGGTCGATCGCGGCCGCGAGCTGCCGGGTGAGCCGGATGGCCTCGGCGGCGAGGTCGACGTCGCCGGAGTAGCCCTCGTTGAAGACCAGGTAGAGCACGCGCAGCACGGTCGCGACGTCGCCGGGCTGGTCGAACCGCACGCCGGAGACGGTGCGCTTGGCCCGGCTGATGCGCTGGGCCATCGTCGCCTCGGGCACGAGGTAGGCCCGGGCGATCTGCCGGGTGGTGAGCCCGCCGACTGCGCGCAGCGTGAGCGCGACCGCCGACGAGGGCGTCAGCGAGGGGTGGGCGCACAGGAAGTAGAGCTGGAGCGTGTCGTCCGCGTCGGCCGCGGGCCCGGGCGGCGGCTCCTCCTCGACGAGGTCCTCACGCCGGCGGCGCGCGCTGTCCGCCCGCGCCTGGTCGAGGAACTTGCGCCACGCGACGGTGACCAGCCAGCCCTTCGGGTCCCGGGGCCGGTCGGACGGCCAGACCCGGACCGCCTCGATCAGCGCGTCCTGCACGGCGTCCTCGGCCGCCGCGAAGTCGGCTCCGCGGCGGACGAGGATCGTGAGCACGCCGGGGATGAGGCTTCTGACGAGGGCCTCGTCCATCGGTGGGGTCACTCCGTGACGGTGGGGTGGGCGGCCAGGAAGGGGCGCACCTCCAGCCACTCGTGGATCGGCTTGCCGCCCGCTCCGGGGGCGGCCGACAGTTCCCCGGCCAGCTCGACGGCACGCTCGTAGCCGTCGACATCGATGATCATCCAGCCGGCGATGAGGTCCTTGGTCTCGGCGAACGGGCCGTCGGTGACCGGCGGGCGCCCCTCACCGTCGTACCGGACCCACGCCCCTTCGGGGGCGAGCGCCTGACCGTCGACGAACTCGCCCGTCTTCTCCAGCCGGTCCGCGAAGTCGCGCATGTACTGCAGGTGCGCCGAGATCTCCTCGGGCGTCCACTGGTCCATGGGGACGTCGTTGACCGCTGCCGGAGCGCCTCGGTAGTGCTTCAGGAGCAGGTACTTGGCCATGGTGGCTCTCCTCGGTGCGGTTGCGACCCATCTTGGCCGCCTTCACCCCGGGGACGGAGCGGGGCACGGGTTCTCGACATCGCCGCCGAAGTTTTTTCTGCGGGCCGGTGCTCACTGCCCGACGCGGCCGTCGACCCGTTCGCGCAGGAGGTCGGCGTGGCCGCAGTGCCGTGCGTACTCCGCGATCTGCGCGACCAGGATGTCGCGGAGCTGGACCTGTCCGCCCGGTTCGGCGCCGTAGTCGGAGAAGCCGGCGTTGCGGGTGGAGAGGTCGGTGACGCCGGCCAGGAAGCGGTCGGTGCGCTCTGTCTCGGCACGCCACGCCCGCCAGGCCTCGTCCACGACCGCCTGGTCGGCGACGGCACCGTTGAAGTCACCGTCCCGGTCCTCCTCGGTGCGGTACAGCTTCGGCGCGTCCTCTCCGGCCATCACCCGGCGGAGGTGCCGCTCGTCCTCCGTCAGGTGCCGCACCAGTCCGAGCAGCGACATCGTGGACGGCGGGACGGACCGCCGGGCCATCTGCTCGGCGTCCAGACCCGCGCACTTCATCTCGAAGGTGAGGCGGTAGTGGCGCAGGTAGTCGAGGAGGATGCCGCGCTCGTCGACCGGCTCGGTGCCGGTCTCACGAGGGTCGTCGTCGGGGTCGACCCACATGTCGGGATAGACGGTGGCCTTCGTCCACCGCGTCGTCTCCGAGTCCGCTGACGCGGTGGACGCTGCTCGTTCGCCGGTGTGCTCGCCAGAGATCATGCGGGCATGGTGGACCGGGTGGGGCATGGGCGCCACCGAATATCGGGCGCGGACGTGACAGGGGACGGCGGCCCGGTGTCGACGACCAGGACGTGCCGTGCCCGCCCACAGGCCTCACGCGTCACCGCAGGCCGGCCCTCGCCTTCATCAAGGGGACAGCACACCTGGCCCGCTTTCGCTGCGCGGAGCTATCGTGCCGCCGTGACCAGCGCGACGGAGCGTCCCCTCCTCTTCCTCGACGTCGACGGCCCGCTCATCCCGTTCGGGTCATCGTCCGGTCACCTCCACCCCCCTGCGGCCGGTCAGGGAAACCCCCTGCTGGAGCGGCTCGACCCCGGACTCGGTCCGCGCCTCCTGGCCCTGGGCTGCCGGCTCGTCTGGGCGACGACCTGGATGGAGGAGGCGAACGAGGTCGTCTCCCCCCTCGTCGGACTGCCGAAGCTGCCCGTGGTGGAGTGGCCGGACCCCTGCGCCGCCGACCAGGGCCCGCACGGCCTGCACTGGAAGACCGGCCGCCTCGTCGAGTGGGCCGAGGGCCGGCCGTTCATCTGGGTCGACGACGAGATCGGCGCCATGGACCACCTGTGGGTGGAGGCGAGTCATCCCGGGCGGGCACTGCTGCATCGCGTCGACCCGGCGAAGGGCCTCGTGGACGCCGACTTCCGCGCGCTCGCCGGGTGGCTTCGTCCCGTCATGCCGGGCTGAGCACCGCGAGCGGTCCCGGCTGAGCGTCCGGCGCGTGCGGACGGGGCCGGTCAGGCCCGGGTCCGGTCGAGGAAGTCGGCGATCAGCGGGGCGATGTCGGGCAGGTGGTCCTCCAGGACGAAGTGACCGCCGTCGAAGAGGCGCAGTTCGGCGTCCGGCAGGTCTGCCAGGCCGTCGCCATCATGCACAACCTCGCCACGGCAAGGTGAAACAACAGGTCAGCGATCGTAGGAGGCCACCAGATCGCGGTCCACCGTGATGGTGTCGCGATCCAGTGCGGGCAGCCCCAGGTGGTTGCAGATCAGCTGGGTCAGCTGCTCCTCGTAGGTCTCGTTCTGACGATCCAGTCCGGCCGCGGTGATGACGGAGGCCATCTTGTTGGGCCAGTACTCCCCGGCGTAGTCCGGATCCTCGTAGTCGACGCAGGACGACAGCCGGCCGTCCTCGTAGTGGTATGCCTTGGGTCCGTGGGCCTGGGCAAGGGACGGGTTGGGAACGAACACCATCAGCTCGGCGCCTTGTGGGCACAGCTCCCGGTAGTCGATCTCGTCGTAGTCGTTGCGGGAAGGGTTGAACATGGGGTGCACGAGCATGCCCCAGTCGCCTGGTGCTGTGTCGTTGCCGTAGGCGAACGGCGGCCGGTGCTGTGCGGACAGGCCATCGGCCATGGCGGCCAAGTCAGTTCCCCTGAAGTAGACCAGGACGGTTTCGTCTTCCCGGTAGGGGCCGTCTTCCAACCACGCCATGACGCCGCAGTCGATCCAACTTGTCATGCTCGGCAACATATCCGGCGCCCCTGGCATACCGACGTCCAGAGTCGCCACTCGACGCCAGGGCCAACCGCCTCACCCGCGCCGTCGGGGCATCCCCCTGGCGCTGCCGGTCGCCCTCGGCATCAGAGTCCGTCGCTCGCGTCGTCGCCCCTGACGGCCCAGAGACGGCCCAAGACCGACAGCAAGCCCCCTACCAGCGGACAACCCGCAGGCAGGGGGCTTCTTCAGCGCTGCTTACTTCTTCTTGCCCTGGTTCTTGACCGCCTCGATGGCTGCTGCCGCCGCCTCGGGGTCCAGGTACGTGCCGCCCGGGTTCAGCGGCTTGAAGTCGGCGTCGAGCTCGTAGGAGAGCGGGATGCCCGTCGGGATGTTGAGGCCGGCGATGTCCGCGTCGGAGATGCCGTCCAGGTGCTTGACCAGGGCGCGGAGCGAGTTGCCGTGCGCCGCGACCAGGACCGTGCGGCCGGTCAGCAGGTCGGGGACGATCGCGTCGAACCAGTACGGGAGCATGCGGACGACGACGTCCTTCAGGCACTCCGTGCGCGGGCGCAGCTCCGGCGGGAGGGTCGCGTAGCGCGGGTCCGAGAACTGCGAGTACTCGGCGTCGACGTCGAGCGGCGGGGGCGGGGTGTCGTAGGACCGGCGCCACAGCATGAACTGCTCCTCGCCGAACTCGGCGAGCGTCTGGGCCTTGTCCTTGCCCTGAAGGGCGCCGTAGTGGCGCTCGTTCAGGCGCCACGAGCGGTGGACGGGGATCCAGTGGCGGTCCGCGGACTCCAGCGCGAGCTGGGCCGTGCGGATCGCGCGCTTCTGGAGGGACGTGTGGACCACGTCGGGCAGGAGGTCGGCGTCCTTCAGGAGTTCGCCACCGCGGACCGCCTCCTTCTCGCCCTTCTCGTTGAGATTGACGTCCACCCAGCCGGTGAACAGGTTCTTCGCGTTCCATTCGCTCTCGCCGTGGCGGAGGAGGATCAGCTTGTACGGTGCGTCGGCCATGCCTCGAAGCGTAATCCACGCTTTCGCCCGTTCGCGTGGCTGCCCGGCAGGCGGACGTTTGACTGGATCTGTTAATTGAGTGGCCGCCGTCAAGCGGCGGCTTGTAATTTGCGCTTGCCATCAGTGCTGCTTACAGGCGCGGCTGCGGCGCAGCCGGCACTCGTCGCCTCCGGGGGGATCCATGCCGTACGTCCTGCGTGCCCGACGCGCCGTCCGGGAGACGGTCTCGGGTCTGCCCCGCGAGTTCTGGTGGCTGTGGACCAGCACGCTGGTCAACCGGCTGGGTGCCTTCGTCGCCACCTTCATGGCGCTGTACCTGACCCTCGACCGCGGCTACTCCGCCACCTACGCCGGCCTGGTCGCCGCCCTGCACGGGCTCGGCGGGGTGCTCTCCTCGCTGGGCGGCGGGGTGATGGCGGACCGGCTGGGCCGGCGGCCGACGCTGCTGATCGCGCAGGCCTCGACCGCCGTGGCCGTGGCGCTGCTGGGGTTCGTGCACGACCCGGTCGCGATCGCCGGTGTCGCCTTCCTGGTGGGCATGGCGAGCAACGCCTCGCGGCCCGCCGTGCAGGCGATGATGGCGGACATCGTGCGGCCCGAGGACCGGATCCGCGCCTTCTCCCTCAACTACTGGGCCATCAACCTCGGCTTCGCCGTCTCCTCCATGGCCGCCGGGTTCATCGCGGAGGTCAGCTACCGCGCCGGGTTCCTGATCGAGGCGGGGATGACGATGGCCTGCGCGATCCTCGTCTTCCTGCGGCTGCCGGAGTCCAAGCCGGCCGCACCGGCGGTGCGGGACGCGACCGCGGAGGACTCCGTGAGCCTGGGCACCGTCCTGCGCGACGGGCGGTTCATGAGCGTCGTCGGACTGTCCTTCCTGATCGCGCTGATCTTCCAGCAGGGGTCGGTGGGACTGCCGGTGGCGATGGGCGAGGCCGGTTTCAGCCCGGCCGAGTACGGCATGGCGATCGCCGTGAACGGCGTGCTGATCGTCGTCCTCCAGATCCCCGTCACCCGCTTCATCGAGCACCGGGATCCCCGTCGGCTGCTGGTCGTCTCGTCCCTCCTCGCGGGGTACGGCTTCGCGCTCACCGCCTTCGCGGGATCGGTGGGGGTCATCGCGCTCACCGTGTGCGTGTGGACGCTGGCGGAGATCGTCAACGCGCCCACGCAGACGGGCCTCGTCGTACGCCTGTCCCCGGTGCACGGGCGTGGTCGCTACCAGGGCATGTACACGATGTCCTGGTCCGTGGCCGCCCTCGTCGCCCCGCTGCTGTCCGGGTTCGTCATCGACCGGTTCGGGGCGGAGTGGCTGTGGGGGTCCTGCGCGGTGCTCGGGACGGTGGCCGGGGCGGGGTACGCCGCGCTGATGCGGCGGGTGTCCGCGGAGCAGGAGGACGAGGGGGCGAGGGCGGAGAAGGCCGAGGGGGTCCGGGCGACGGTGGCCGGGGAGACCGGCGGGGCGCTGTGACCGGCCACAGCCACCCGGCCCGTCACATCGGCAGGGAGTACAGCCGCACCCGTCCGGATTCGCGGACGCCTTCTCCGGGCCGCCCCCGGACAGATCGGGGATGGCAACCATTCCCTGCGGAGCTGGAACCCCGGGAAGCCGGCCGCGCGCTCGCGACCACAGCCTCGGGCTGACAACGGGCCTTCGGCGTCGGCGCCGGCGAGCGTGGCCGCCCTAGCCGTCCACGAATCCGAGCTCCGTGTCCGGGCGGCACTGCGGGCAGGCCTTGACCCCCTCGGCGAGGGCGCGCCGGGCGTGTTCGCGGTCGACGCCCTTGCCGCGCCGGCCCGCGTTCCAGCAGCCGCCGACATGGACGTACACCGCTTCCTGGCCGGACAGGCCGCGCTCGATCACCCAGTCCGGCGCGGGCGGCCGGGCGAGGAGACCGTGCCGGTGTTCGGCCTGGCGGCGTTCCTCGTCCGCGATCCATCGACGGGTGCGTGCCAGGTCGCGTTCCTGCACGCGCTCCAGGAAACGGAGCAGCGCGAGCCGCGACTCTGGATCGTTCATGCGTTCGATTCTAGGTTCGACGTCGCCTCCCGGCCCACCCCGGACCCCCACCGGCGGCGGTGCCGGCTACCTCCGAGGTAATCGACGCTCACCCCATGTCCCGGCAGGCTGGCGTCCATGACACCCGCCGACACCACCGAAGCCACCCGCCTCACCGTCCAGAAGTTCCTCGGACTCCGGCTCGCCGGGGACACCGAGGGGCTCGCCGCGCTCTTCGCCGACGAGGTCGACTGGATGCTCGCCGACAACCCCGGCGTCCCGTGGATCCGGCCCCGGTCCACCGCCGCCGAGTGTGCGGCACAGGCCGATGAGCTGGGCCGGTACACCGTCCCGGAGGACGCCCGCGCGTCCGTGGACACCTTCCTCGTCGACGGGACCGACGCCGTGCTGATGGGCCGGCTCTCCGGAACCGTCCGGGCGACGGGGAAGTCCTTCTCGGGACCGTTCGCGCTGCGGCTCACCGTCGAGGACGGGCGGATCACCCGGCACCACCTCTACGAGAACAGCCTGTCGATCGCCGAGGCCTGCACCCCGTGACCGGGCGCTGTCGCTGAGCGAGGACGTTCGTGGCCGGCCACCGGCGTCCGCGGCGCGGGTCCCTCCGTGAGCCCCTCCGTGAGCCTCAGTCCCGCCGTACCGGCCGCCAGTACTGCCGCTTCTCCTCGTCCCGTACGACCACCCCGAGCCGCAGCAGCTCGTCGCGCAGCTCCCGGGCGTCCCTCGCGTCGTCCTCGTGCTTGCGGGCCTGCGCGCGCGCCCGCAGCAGGGCGTCCGCGCCCGGGGGCAGGCCGGGGGTGCCGGGGACCCAGCGGCGGAACTCGGCTCGGTGCGGGTCCTCCTCCGCCCACGCGTACCCGTGTTCCGTGAGGGCGTCCGCGAGGCGCTGCCAGGGCAGCCCGCTGTGCTCCCTCGCCCGTTCCATGCCGTCCGGGCCGAGCAGGACGAGCTGCTTGCCGTCCCGGAACAGCACGGAGATCTCCTCGCGGGTGAACTCCTGGGAACTGCCCCGGACGGCCAGGGTCACCCGGGTGTCGCAGACGCGGACGGACAGCGACTCGTCCACCGCCGTGAAGCCGAGCAGCAGGCCGCCGAGGACGCCCACCGTGATCGTGCCGAGGGTGAGGGCGGGTTCCGGGACCGAGGTCAGCAGTTCGGCCGGGCCTTCGAGCGGCGCCCACGGCAGGGTGAGCAACAGGCGGGCGAGGAGCGGGAGCAGGGCGCCGGCCACGGCACCGCAGGCGACGCAGAAGAGCACGATCGCCCAGGCGGATTCGGCGAGTTCCGTCGCCTCGCCCGCCCGCGGCCGGGGGCTCTTGCCCATGGGAACGTTCCTGGCTTCCTCCATGCGGCCAGTCTCCTGAAGGGCCGTCCGCCCTGTCATCGGCCGTTGGTCTACAGGGGCCCGACTTTGGTTTCAGGGGTGCATCCGCGCTCCCTTGACGACCTTGTCCACCGCGTTCTTCGGGCCGTGCACCGCGAGGCCGACGAGGTCGAGATCCGCCGTGGGCACCGCCCGTACGGCCGCGCGGTTGTCGCGGTCGTTGCCCGTGGCGAAGAGGTCGGCGGTGAAGACCGCGCGGGGCAGGGCGCGGGTCAGAGCCCGGGTGTGGGCGGCGGTCAGAGTCTCCTTGGTGGCCTCGAAGACCATGACCGGCTGGCGGAACATGGGGAGGTAGGGCACGCCGTCCGCGTCCTCGTACGGTTCGCCGATCACCTCGGGAAGCTGCGTTCCCAGGCCGCTGACCAGGAACGACGTCACATTGAGGCGCTGCCAGGGCTCCAGGTCGGCGCGCAGCAGCACGGCGATCTTCGTGTCGAAGCGGATCGGCTCCGGGCCCGGGGATTCGGTGATCGTGTTCATGATCCGAGCGTGCCGGGCAGTCCCCGTCGAGGTCTTGTACGTTCTTTGCATGGCCTCCCAGCCCGCCCGGATCGTCTCCGCCTGGCGGCCCGCCGTCCCGGGTGTCGTCGAGGTCTTCCACGCGCGGTTCACCGAGTACGCGTATCCGATGCACGTCCATGACGCCTGGACGCTGCTGATCGTCGACACCGGTGCCGTGCGGTACGACCTCGACCGGCACGAGCACGGCACTCCGCACGACACCGTGTCGCTGCTGCCGCCGCATGTGCCGCACAACGGCTCCCCGGTCACCCCGGAGGGCTTCCGCAAGCGGGTGCTGTACCTCGACGTGACGCATCTCGGGGAGGAGTTCATCGGGGCGGCCGTCGACCGGCCGGATCTGCGCGATCCGCTGCTGCGGTGCCGGGTGGGGCAGTTGCACGGCGCGCTGGGGCGGCCCGGTGAGGAACTGGAGGCGGAGAGCAGGCTGTTGTTCGTCGGGGAGCGGTTGCGCGGGCACCTGCGCGGCGACCCCGCTTCCCCGCGGCCGGCCGATCCCGTTCTCGCGCGGCGGCTGCGGGAGTTGCTGGACGAGCGGATCGTCGAGGGCATCGCCCTGCGGGAGGCCGCCGGGCTGCTCGGCGCCCACCCCGCCCATCTCGTACGGGCGTTCAGCGCGGCCTACGGCATCGCCCCGCACCAGTACCTGACGTCCCTGCGCGTGGGGCGGGCGCGGCGGCTGCTCCTGGAGGGGCGCTCACCGGGCGACGTGGCGGTGGCGGCCGGGTTCTACGACCAGTCGCACCTCACCCGGCACTTCCGCAGACTGGTGGGGGTGCCGCCGGGGCGGTACAAGGCGGGCTAACGCTCGGGGCGCTGGGTCAGGTGCGCGAACGCGTCCAGGTTGCGCGTGGACTCCCCCCGCGCCACCCGCCATGCGTACTCCTTGCGGATCGCCGAGGCGAAGCCCAGCTCCAGCAGGGTGTTGAAGGCGCCGTCGGACGCCTCCAGGACCTGGCCGAGCAGCCGGTCGAGCTCGTCGGCGGTGACGGCGGACAGGGAGAGCCGGCCGGTGACGTAGACGTCGCCGTGCTGGTCGACGGCGTAACTCACGCCGTAGAGCTTGAGGTTGCGCTCCAGGAGCCAGCGGTGGACGCCCTGTTCGTTCTCGTCGGGATGACGGATGACGAAGGCGTTGAGCGACAGGGAGTGGCGGCCGACGATCAGGGAGACGGTCGTCTTGAGCTTGCGGGTGCCGGGGAGCTGCGCGACGTAGGTGCCGGGCTGGGGGCTCTCCCACTCCAGGTCGGCGTCCTTCAGCGCTCCCTCGATGACCTGGGCCGCGCGCTGTTCCTGATCGGTTTCACCCATGCAGCGAGCGTACGCGACGGCGGTGTGCCTGCATCGCGGCCGTGTAGACGTCGGCCGTGGCGGCGGCCGCCGTGTCCCAGCCGAAGGACTGGGCGTGGCGGGCGGCCTGCCCGCCGAGCCGGGGCACCAGCTGCGGGTCGTCGGCGAAGTCGCCCAGCACGCGCGCGTACTCGGCCGGGTCGTGCCCCTGGACGAGGAAACCGGTGTGCCCGTCACGCACGGCGACCGGCAGGCCTCCGACCGACGCCGCGAGCACCGGGGTGCCGGCCGCCTGCGCCTCTATGGCGACCAGGCCGAAGGACTCGCTGTAGGAGGGCATGACCAGCACCGAGGCGGCGCGGAACCAGTCCGCCAGCTGCTCCTGGCCGACCGGCGGGCGGAACCGTACGACGTCGGCGATGCCCAGGCGTGCGGCGAGCTTCTGTAGCCCCTCGGGCTTGGCGAGACCGCTGCCGGAAGGGCCGCCGACGACGGGCACGAGGATGCGCGAGCGCAGTTCGGGACGCCGGTCGAGCAGGACGGCGACGGCGCGCAGCAGCACGTCCGGGGCCTTCAGGGGCTGGATGCGGCCCGCGAAGAGGGGGATCAGCGCGTCCTGGGGCAGGCCGAGGCGGGCCCGGGCGGCGGCGCGGCCGTCGGCGGGCGAGAAGCGGCCGAGGTTCACGCCGGGGTGGACCACGGCGACCTTGTCGGTCTCGGCCGCGTAGTGCCGGACCAGTTCGTCGGCCTCTTCGGTGGTGTTGGCGATGAGCCGGTCGGCGGCGGCGACGATCTGGGTCTCGCCGATGACGCGGGCGGCGGGCTCGGGGGTGTCGCCGTCGGCCAGGTTGGCGTTCTTGACCTTGGCCATGGTGTGCATGGCGTGCACCAGGGGGACGCCCCAGCGCTGGGCGGCGAGCCAGCCGACGTGGCCGGAGAGCCAGTAGTGGGAGTGGACCAGGTCGTAGTGGCCGGGGCGCTGGTGGGCCCAGGCCTGCATGACGCCGTGCGTGAAGGCACACAGCTGGGCGGGGAGGTCCTCCTTGTTGAGGCCCTCGTAGGGACCGGCGTCGACGTGCCGGACGAGGACGCCGGGGGCCAGCTCGACGGTCGGGGGGAGGGCCGCCGCGGTGGCGCGCGTGAAGATCTCGACCTCGACACCGTGTGCGGCCAGGCGCTGGGCGAGCTCCACGATGTAGACGTTCATGCCGCCGGCGTCGCCGGTGCCCGGCTGGTGGAGCGGGGAGGTGTGCACGGAGAGCATGGCCACCCGGCGGGGCCTGCGGTGCAGCCGGAGGCGCGGGGGCGATGACGTGGCGCGCCGGCCGAGCCTGCCGATGTACTGGCTCACGGGGCGTTCCTCCTCGCTCGGGGCATGCCTTTCGCAGGGCGCACGCTGCCCTCCGACGGAGTCCAACACCGGAAGCCGGTGCTCCATTTCCTGATTCGGCAGTTTTACCGAATCATTACCGCTTGTCGCTCAACCGTTCGAGAGAGTCCGGCTGCCGGGCCCCACCCGCCGGCGGCGGCACCTCGCCCCTGACCGGGCCGGAGGCCGCTTAACCTCGTACGTATGACACCCCGCGCAGCGACCCGACCCCTGGGCACGGTGACGCGCGGGACGACCAACCCCAATCGGCTGCGCCGCATGGACCGCTGGATCGTGGCCACGCACGGCGCCGAGCTGCGCCGCGCCCCCGACCCCGTGGCGGTCGACCTCGGCTACGGCGCCGCGCCCTGGACGGCCGTCGAACTGCTCCAGCGCCTGCGGACGGTCGCGCCCCGCGCGCGCGTGGTGGGCGTCGAGATCGAACCGGCCCGGGTCGCGGCGGCGCTGCCCTACGAGCGGCCGGGCCTCGTCTTCCGGCACGGCGGCTTCGAGATCCCGGTCCCGCAGCGGCCCCTGCTCGTCCGCGCGGCGAACGTGCTGCGGCAGTACGAGGAGGGCGAGGTCGCGGCCGTGTGGCAGCGGCTGTGCGCGCGGCTGGCACCGGCCGACCCGGCGACCGGCTCGCACGGCGGGCTGCTGGTCGAGGGGACCTGCGACGAGATCGGGCGCCGGCACGTCTGGGTCGCGCTCGGCCCGGAGGGACCGCGCACGGTCACCTTCGCGACCCGGCTGGGCTCCCTGGAACGCCCCTCGGACCTGGCGGAACGGCTGCCGAAGGCACTCATCCACCGCAATGTCCCGGGCGAGCCGGTGCACGCCTTCCTGCGCGACTTCGACCGCGCCTGGGCGGCCGCCGCGCCCTACGCCTCCTACGGCGCCCGCCAGCGCTGGATGCGCGCGGTCCGGGACCTCGCGGCCGACTGGCCGGTGGCGGACGGGCCGGTGCGGTGGCGGCAGGGCGAAGTGACGGTGCGGTGGGAGGCCTTGGCGCCGGGCGCCTGACTCCTCCGGCCCGGCCGGGGCCGATGGAACGATCTCTCTGAGTCGTTCGTCACACAGACCGGGGAGATCGCATGCCGGGGGCATACCGGCGAGGGGGCGGCGGGCAGTACTACCCCTGTCGCTTTCCGGACGGACATGGCAGCATCCCCGGACGAACCGCACGTTACTGACGGTTAATCAGTTTGGGGGCTGAGGTATGGGAACGGGCAAACGTGGCCTGATCGCGACGGCGGTGGCCGTGGTCTGCGCGATCACGGTGCTGGCCGCACCGGGCACGGCGTTCGCGAACCCCACCCCCTCCCCCACCCCGAGCGCGGGCCCGTCCCTCGCGGCCGGCAAGGACCTCGAAGCCGTCCGTAAGAAGCTCGACAAGCTCTACCGCGCCGCGGGCCGCGCCACCGACGAGTACAACGCCGCCGAGGAGAAGGCGGACAAGCAGTCCGCCGAGGTCGTCGAACTGGCCAAGAAGATCGTCAAGGGCAAGGAGAAGCTCCGGAAGCTGAAGGACCGCGCGGGGGCCGCGGCCGCCGCCCAGTACCGCGGGGGCGGGCTCCCGCCCGAGGCCCACCTGGTCCTGAGCGACGACCCGCAGGACTTCCTCGACGGCGCCGGCCGGGTCCGCGAGGGCCACCACGCGACGAAGGGCCTGCTCGGCGAAGTGACCCGCACCCAGGAGGACTTGGAGCAGTACGCGAAGGACGCCTCCGCGCAGTGGAAGAAGCTGGAAGCGGGCCGCAAGGCCAAGGCCGCCGCACAGAAGAAGATCGAGAAGCAGATCGCGCAGGCGGAGAAGCTCGAATCCGCGCTACAGGAGGAGGAACAGGAGCGCCTCGCCGAGTTGGAGAAGGAGGCCGCGAACAAGGCGCAGACCGCCTGGCTCGACTCCGGCATCCTCGACGAGATCGACGGAAAGGCCTCCGAGCAGGGCAAGAAGGCCGTGCAGTACGCCACGGCCCAGATCGGCAAGCCGTACCAGTGGGGCGCCGAGGGCCCGAAGACCTACGACTGCTCGGGGCTGACGTCACAGGCCTGGATATCCGCCGGGCGCGGCATCCCCCGCACCTCGCAGGAGCAGTGGAAGCGGCTGCGGCACATCGCCGTCCAGGACATGCGGCCCGGCGACCTCATCATCTACTTCGACGACGCCAGCCATGTCGCGATGTACATCGGCGACGGGGCGATGGTGCACGCACCGCGGCCCGGGCGTACCGTGACGATCGCCGGGGCCGGATCCATGCCCATCCTCGGGGTGGTCCGGCCGGACCCGGACACCGGCGCCAACTGATCGCCGGCGACGGCGTGAAGACGGCGGCCTGTGAGCGGAAGTCTGAAGACGGCGCACCGGAAGACTGCGGCCTGACGACGGCGGCCTGACGACGGCGCACCCGAAGACTGCGGCCTGACGACGGCGCACCCGAAGGCTGCGGCCTGACAACGGCGGCCTGACGACGGCGCACCCGAAGACTGCGGCCTGACGACGCGCACCGGATATCGGACACCCGCGGTGACCTGGCCCACGTGACCCACCGCACGCCCCACCGCGGGCAAACCGTGCGCTGACGTGACGTTCGTCATCCCCGCAGCATCTCCCAGCTGTCCAACTGCGGTACATATCGCGGCATATGACACTGGCCGGTGGCACAGCGGCGTGGCTCACACCATTCCAATGCGGCGCCGACACCCGCTATGGTCCCCGTCGGTGGGTCGAGGTCCCTCGCCCCACCGTGCCCTCGGGGGGAGGGAAGGAACCCAAGACGATGCCCGTACCCATACCGCGGCAGAGAGCGATCCCGGCCGTGGAGAGTGGTCAGGCGCAGGCCGCGTCCCCGCACGGCGGCTCGGCCGAGGAATCCGCGAAGGACGCCTCGCCCACGGGCCGCACGCCGGACACCGCCGGGAAAACCACGGACAAGGTGGAGAACAGCACCGCCCACACCAACCTGACGCTGCTGCTGATCGAGGACGATCCGGCCGGTTCGCCGATCGTGCCCGACATGCTCGACCAGGCGGGCAAGCCGATCCGCGTCCGCACGGCCCGCAACCTGACGGAGGCCGGGCGGCTGCTGACCGACGACGTCCACTGCATCCTGCTGGACCTGGCGCTGCCCGCGCCCGGCCACAGCGACTCCGAGGACGAGCTCGCCGTGCTCCGGCACGTGCTGGAGCTCGCGCCCCGGCACGCCGTCCTGGCGCTGACCGCGTCGGGCGACGCCGAGCGCGGCGCCGAGGCGGTGCGCGTCGGCGCCCAGGACTACCTCTTCCGCGACGAGCTGGACGGCAGGCTGCTGAGCCGGGCGATCCGCTACGCGGTGGAGCGCAAGCGCTCCGAGTCGGCCGAGCGGCGGCTCGCCGAGGGCCGGCTGCGCGCGCAGGAGAACCGCCGCCTGGAGCGCGGCCTGCTGCCGACGCCGCTGCTGGAGGGCTCCACGCTGCGGTTCGCCGCCCGCTACCGCCCCGGCCGCTCGCGCGCGCTGCTCGGCGGCGACTTCTACGACGTCGTGCGCACGCCGGACGGCACCGTGCACGCCATGATCGGCGACGTCTGCGGCCACGGCCCGGACGAGGCAGCTCTCGGCGTGGAGCTGCGGATCGCCTGGCGCGCGCTGACCCTGGCGGGCCTGTGCGGCGACCAGCTGCTGGGCACGCTCCAGCAGGTGCTGGAGCACGAGCGGGCCGACGACGAGATCTTCGCGACCCTGTGCACGGTGGACATCGCGCCGGACGGCCGCCGCGCCGGCCTGTGCCTGGCGGGCCACCCGTCGCCGCTGCTGGCCCGCCCGGGCAAGCCGGCCCGCCTGCTGCCGTACGACAACAACGGCCCGGCCCTCGGACTGCTGCCCGGCGCCCGCTGGCCGCGGATGCAGGTGGAGCTGGGCGCCGAGTGGAGCCTGATGCTCTACACCGACGGCCTGATCGAGGGCCACATCGGCCAGGGCCGGGAGCGGCTCGGCCAGGACGGCATGACGGAGATGGTCCGCCGCCAGTTCGCCGAGGGCCTGCGGGGCGAGCAGCTGCTGCGGGCGGCGGTGAACGAGGTGCGCGACCTCAACGGCGGCGAGCTGACGGACGACGTGGCCGTCCTGCTGCTGGACCGGGTGCCGTAGCTCTGACGCCGCCTCTCCGGAGTCTCCGGAGGAAGCCCTTACCGGCCGCCGTTCCACGGGCCGTAGGGGCCGTCACTGCTGGAGCCCCGCTGGCTGCGGCCGCCGCCCGGGAGCGCCCGGATCGCGGGCCGTACGTCGACCATGTACACGATCGTCGCGATGAGGCCGATGATCGGGAGGAACGACAGGATCGGGAAGAGCAGGTTCACCACGAAGGCGATGCCCAGGATGATCAGCCAGAAGGGCTTGGTCTTCTTGTCGGCCGCCCGGTAGGCGTCCTCCCGGCGCACAGCCGCGTCGAGCAACGCGAAGCCGCTGAAAACGATCAGGGCCATGCTCAGAAGCCACATAAACCCTGCGAAGCCCTGCATCAGCACAACGTCCACCACCTGACTCGGCTCGTCCTACGCGTCACCGTACCCGTACAACGGGCCGGGCACCCCCAGGGTGCCCGGCCCGTGTGACCGCTCCGCCGTCCTGCTCGCCGTCCTACTTCGCGGGCGGGGTGGTCTTCTTCGCGGTGGTGGGCTTGCGCGCCGGGGCCTTCTTGGCGACGGGCGCCTTCTTCGCCGGGGCGGCGGCGGCCGGCTTCGCCGGCTCCTCCTTGACCTCGACCGGCTGCGGCTTCGGCTTCGGCTCGACGGCCACGGCCAGCTCCTCGACGCCCTCGGCGACGTCCTCGATGCTGTCGGCGGCCTCGCCGCGCCAGGTCCGCACGGCCTGCTCGCCGTGCTCGGCGACCTTCTCGTAGGTCTCACGGGCCTTGACGGCGTACTCGGCGGCCACGCCGACGCCGCGCAGCGCGAAGTCCTGGGCGCTCTCGCCGAACTTCTTCAGGTCCGAGTCGATCGTGCTGCCGAGCTTCTTGATGTCGACGTCGATGGAGCCGATGAACTCCGTGACCTTGGTCTGCAAGGTCTCCTGCGTCTCCTTGACGCGGGCGGAGGCCTCCTTGGCCCGGGCGGACGCCTTCTCCTGGACGGCCTTGGTGTCGGTGTTGCGTACGGCGTCGATCCGCGCGGGGGCCTCGGAGCGCAGCTGCTCGACCAGGGCCGGCACCTTCTTGGCCTGCTGAAGGGCCAGGTCGGCGGTGCCTGCGGCGAAGTAGAGCGGGGTCGGGTCGCTGAAGGTCTTGCGCAGGTCGTCGGTGATGGCCATGGTGATGGTCCTCCCGGATTCTGTATCGCTTGAGGGTTCGGCTGAGGGTGTGTGATCCGCGGCAGAGCGGCCGGTGCCCTGGTCCGGCTCAGCCGGCCGTCTGCTGCGGGTCGATGTCGCTGCCGTCGTTCTTGCTGAGGCTCTTACTGGCGCTCTTGCCGGTGCTCTTGCCGGTGCTCTTGCGGCTTCGGCGCCGGGCGGGCTGAGCGTCCGCGGTCGGGCCGGGCGCCGGTATCTCGGCTCCGGCAGCGGGAGCGTCCCCGTCGACGCTCACCACACCGTCCCCGGGGACGACCCCGACGACACCCGGGGCGTCCGAGCCGTCACCGCTCCCGAACCCGTTCTCCTTGCGGAAGGACTCGTAGATCTGGAGCAGCACCTGCTTCTGGCGCTCGTTCAGCGCCGGGTCGGCGAGGATGACGGCGCGCGTCTCCACCTCGTCCCGGTCCCGCTCGGCGTCGAGGATGCCGGCCCGGACGTACAGCGTCTCGGCGGAGATCCGCAGGGCCTTGGCGACCTGCTGCAACACCTCCGCGCTCGGCTTGCGCAGCCCGCGCTCGATCTGGCTCAGATACGGGTTGGACACCCCGGCGGCATCGGCGAGCTGCCGCAGCGACAGCTGCGCGGTGCGCCGCTGTTCGCGCAAGTAGTCACCGAGGTTGCCGACGTTGAGCGTTGCCATGCCTCCACAGTGCAGCACCTCGCTAACTATTGCAAGCACCCGCTTGCAATAGTGCGCCACGCCACCCGGCTGCCTCGGGTACGGTGACGCGTCTCGCTGAAGGCGAGCCGGTCTCGGTCTATCTGAACCAGGCGTCCCACCATGCGCTGGACCTCCGGAACGTCGGCCAGAGGGTCCGGATCAGCCAATGCCCTGGAGAAGGCATCACGGCCGAGCCCCACCATCCACAGGCCGAAGTAGCAGAATCCGTCATCCGAACACCAGCCACCGAAGATCCGGTCCGCTGCCGCCCACAGATCCCACGTGAACGCCTCGTGCGTCACCTCGTCCAAGCGCACCTGGAACTGCACAACCTCAGCCAGCGGCCTTCGCGCCAATGCGCCACGCAGCCACGCGAGCCGCTCGTCCGGGCCCTGCGCCTGACGCCGGCACTCCTCGATGAGCTTCCAGAAGGAATCAGTGTCCACAGCGGCACTGTGCCAGGCACCTCTGACAGGGCAGGGTCGACGAACTATGTTCGAGGAGTGGAGAATCCGGAGATCATCATCAAGCTCACCTCGGATGAGGCGCTGGTCCTGTCGGACTGGCTGGAGCAGGTACAGATGACGGACCTCAGTCGTCTCGTCGACGATGCGGCGGTCTGGGCACCCCTTCACCGCATTGCGGGAACGCTCGACAAGTCGCTGTCGGGGATCTTTGCGGCGGACTACGCCGAACGTCTGGAGGCGGCCCGCAGCAGGCTTCGTCCAGACCTGGGCGTCAGCGACATTGACGAGGAGGGTACGGACACATGAAGCCCCTCTCGGAGATGACTGAACGCGAGTACTTCGTCAGCGTCGGCCAACGTCCCGGCATGTTCGTCGGCAAGACCTCCTTCCCCATGCTGACCGCGTTCCTGACCGGTTATGACCAGCATGCTCTCCGGCACGGTGGGCCCGGGCTCACCGGCTGGCACGACTGGCTCGTCGCCCGTCGCGGACGCGACTGCGACCACGCCTGGCCGGGCCAAATCCTCCACATCGCCCTCCCGAACGGCTGGGACGACTTGTGGAATCTTCCGCCTGAGGACGAACAGCAGGCGATCAAGGTCCTGTTCGAGCTCCTCGACGAGTTCGCCGCCGAGCGTGAAGCAGCGCAGGACTCATGATCGAATCCGAGATCGAGATCAGCGAGGGTCTGGTCCGTGACCTGCTTCGGGAACAGCATCCGGACCTGGCCGAGCTGCCCATACGCGAGGTGGCGGGCGGCTGGGGCAACCAGATGTGGCGCCTCGGTGACGAGTTGGCCGTCCGGATGCAGCGGATGGACACGAGCCCCGATCCGCAGCTCAAGGAGCGCCGGTGGCTGCCGACTCTGGCCGCGCGCCTGCCGCTGCCGGTTCCGGTCCCCGTCCGGGACGGTGCGCCGTCCGAGCGCTTCCCCAAGATCTGGACCGTCATGACATGGGTCGAGGGCACGCCGCTGGACCACGGCTCGATCACCCGCGGCGACCACGCGGCCGAAGCGCTGTCGGAATTCCTCAGGGCACTGCACGTGGAGGCACCCGCCGACGCACCGACCGCATCGGACTTCGGCGCCCACCCCGAGGCCTGCACGGGCGGCTTCGAGCACTTCTTCCAGGCCGTGGCCCCTGCGGACCTCGCCGATGAGATCCGCGAGGTCTGGGGCGAAGCGGTGGCGGCCCCGGAGTGGCAGGGCCCACCGGTGTGGGTGCACGGCGATCTGCATCCCGCGGACGTCGTCGTCGCGGACGGGACACTGGCGGGTGTCGTCGACTTCGGCGCACTCGTCGCCGGCGACCCGGCGTGGGACCTCGCGGCCGCCTGGCTGCTGCTCCCCGCGGGCGGCGCTTCACGGTTCTTCAACAGCTACTCACCGGCGGACGAGGCGACGGTGCGACGAGCGCGCGGACTGGCCGCGATGAGGAGCCTGTTCCTGATGTCGATGGGCCAGAACGGGGACCGCGGCCTGCCCGGCGGCAAGCCGAACTGGGGGCCCGCAGGCCGGTCCGCACTTGATCGTGTCCTTAAGGGCCTTTGACATCTGCGGTCGGCACTCCGGCGGTCTCAGCCCCCGACGATGCAAAAGGGATGCCCCGCCGGATCCGTCAGCACCCGCCACCTGCCCGCGTTCGGCTGTTGCTCCGGCCTGCCCGCACCCAGCTCCACCAGCCGCGCCTCGGCCTCGTCCAGGTCCTCGACGTCGAAGCAGCAGTGCAGCTGCTGGGGGACGTCCTGGCCGGGCCAGCTCGGTGCCCGGTAGCCGTCGACCCGCTGGAAGCCGAGGATGAGTCCGCCCTCACCGCCCAGCGCGGCGAACTCGGCGTCCGACTTCGGATGCGGTTCCAGGCCGATGGCCTGCTGGTAGAACGCCGCGAGGGCGAGCGGGTCCGCGCAGTCCAGGGTGATCGCGCTCAGTTTCATCCGGCGAGCACCTCCTGACAGTCCGCCCAGGCCGGTTCGCTCAGCAGGGGGCGGATGCGGGTGAAGAGGCCGAGGAGTTCGGGTCCCCACTGGTCGCGGAACGCGGGGTCGAGACGGGCGAGGTCGGTCTCGTTGGCGGCGGACAGCTCGGCGAAGTCGCGCCGCGACTGCGGTTCCGGGATGTGGCTCAGGCCGGTGAACCGGTCATGAAAAGGTCCGTCGGCAGCCGCGAGCGTCGGATAGGTGGCCCTGCGATCGCACGAGGCGTACAGGTACACCAGGGCCTCGGCCTCGGCACCCACCGCCGCTGCCAGTTCGCCGCGGCGGTCCAGGGGCAGCAGGGCTTCCGGGAAGCCGTCGGTGCCGTAGAAGGCGTGGCACAGGCCCGCCAGTTGGAGGGCCGGGCGGGCGCCCCACGCGGCCAGTTGCCGCTGGACCCGGGTGAGGTGGGCGAGGAGGGTGCCGCCCGGGTGGGCGGTGTCCGCCGCGCCGAGGCCGCGCAGGAGCGTGACGGCCGGTCCGCAGTCGGGAGGGGAGACAGGCACAGGGGGAGTCCTTCCAGCAGTGGTCCGGACGGGGCGGCAACCATCAAATCGGTGGACGGACCGGGCCGGCCATCGATTTGATCCCCGTCGTGACGACGACGGGGGCGGGAACGCGGACCTGTTCGGGCCGGGGCTGCTCGACGATCCGGAGACGTTCGTGCTCGCCGGGCGGTCCGCCGACGGGCGGGTGGCCGTGGGAGCGGTGGCCGGCCGGAGCAGTGACGTGGTCGGGGTGTCCAACGTCTTCGGACCGCCCGACGTGGCCTGGCCCTTCGTCCTGCACGCGGCCGGCCGGCTCTTCCCCGCGTTGCCCATCGTGGGCTACGAGCAGGGGGACGACCTGACGGCCGCCCTCCGCCACGGTTTCGAGGCCGTCGGGCCGCTCCGGGTGTGGACACACGCCGGGTGCCGGGCAGCTACTGCGGCCTGTACGCCAGGAACGTGCCCACCTGCCTCTTCGACTCTCCCTCCGGTTCCTGCACCACCCGCGTCGTGACCACCAGACCCGCCCGCTGGAGGAGTTCGGCGATGCGGTCCGGCGGGAGCAGGTACGACGCGTAGGACACCGGGTGACCGCCGTAGGCGTGGGTCGGGCGGAGGTCCTCGCCGCCGCCGATGTGGCCGGCCAGCATCAGCCGGCCGCCGGGTGCGAGGGTGCGGTGGAACTCGGAGAACACCGTCGGCAGCCACTGCGGCGGGGTGTGGTGGGTGGCGTAGTACGCGAGGATGCCGCCGAGCCCGCCGTCGGCGATGTCCAGCGCGGTCATCGAGCCGACGGTGAAGCGGAGTTCCGGGTACGCCGCCCGGGCCAGCTCGACCATCCTCGGCGACACGTCCACGCCGAACGCCGGGACCCCGAGGGCGGCCAGATGTGCCGTCACCTTGCCGGGGCCGCAGCCCAGGTCGGCGACCGGCCCGGGGTGCGGGGGCCGGACGAGGTCGGCGAACGCGGCCAGCATCGCGCGGGACACCGGGTCCAGTTCGGCCGGTTCCTTGACGCGCCGGGCGTAGTCGGCGGCGACGGCGTCGTAGGACTCGCGGACCGCTGTGAGGTGGGAGGGCTCGGTCATGCCGTGAACCTAGGCGACGGCGGTGACACGACCCGTACTCCGACGCCAGTACGCCGGGTTACTCCCACCGTGAGACGACCCCGCGGCCCCCGTTCGGCACCGTGCTCGGCATGACCATGAATACGAGGCAGAAACAGAGGCCGACACCGGCCCCGAGCCCGCCCCGGCGGCTCGGCCGCCCCGCCCGCCGGGCCGCCCTCGTCGTGCACGTCATCGCCTCCGCCGGCTGGCTCGGGCTCACGCTCGGGCTGCTCGCACTCGGGGCCACCGCCGCCACCAACGGCTCCGCCGGGACCGTGGAGGCCTCGGTGCGGGCCATGAAGCTCTTCGCCGACTGGCTCCTGCTGCCGGTCGCGTTCCTCACGCTCCTCAGCGGCCTGCTGCTGGCGCTGGGCACGGTGTGGGGTCTGGCCCGGTACCGCTGGGTGTACACGAAGTTCTGGCTGACCCTCGCCACGACGACCGCCACGGTGTTCGCGCTGCGCCCCGGGGTGAACTCCGCGGTCACCGCCGTCGCCGCGGGCGGGCCGCTGCCGGACGCGGGTGACGTGCTGTTCGGGCCGGTCGTGTCGCTGTCCGCGTACGCCTTCATGACGGTGATCTCCGTCCTCAAGCCCTGGGGGAAGACCCGCCGCGGTCGCAGAAAGATGCAGGCAGTTGCCTAAAACCTTTAGGCAGGGGCACACTCTCTTCAGGTAGAAGGGAGGGCCCCTCATGGCACGCGCAGGACTGACGCCCGAGCGTCTGACCGAGGCCGGCGCCGAGCTCGCCGACGAGGTCGGCTTCGAGCAGGTCACCGTCTCGGCACTCGCCCGGCGGTTCGACGTCAAGGTCGCGAGCCTCTACTCGCACGTGCGCAACTCCCACGACCTGAAGACGAGGATCGCCCTGCTCGCCCTCGCGGAACTCGCCGACCGGGCCGCCGAGGCCCTGGCCGGACGAGCCGGCAAGGACGCCCTGTCCGCCCTCGCGAACGTGTACCGCGACTACGCCCGGGACCACCCGGGCCGCTACGCCGCGGCCCAGCTCCGGCTCGATCCGCAGACGGCGGCCGCGAGCGCCGGGGTCCGGCACGCGCAGATGACCCGGGCGCTGCTGCGCGGCTACGACCTGACGGAACCGGACCAGACCCACGCGGTCCGGCTGCTCGGCAGCGTCTTCCACGGCTACGTCAGCCTGGAGCTCGGCGGCGGTTTCAGCCACAGCGCCCCGGACACCGAGGAGACCTGGGCCCGGATCCTCGACGCCCTCGACACGCTGCTGCGGAACTGGCCCGCGGCCCCTACCGACCCCCGAGGCTGACACCCATGCACACCGAGCACGACTGGATCACCACCCCGCTCACGGCGGACCTGCTGCGCGGCGCCCTCGACGTGGAGCACACCGAGCACGGCCTGCTCCCCCACCGGCTCCCGGCCCGGGCCCGTGCGCAGAACACCAACGCGCAGCTGGCGATGGCCGAGGCCCAGCCCTCCGGCGTACGTCTGGTGTTCCGTACCGCCGCGACCGCCGTCGAGCTGGACACGTTGCGCACCAAGCGCGACTACACGGGCTTCCCGCCGCGCCCGGACGGGCTGTACGACCTGCTCGTCGACGGCGTCCCGGCCGGCCAGGCCGCAGGGACGGGCGGCAACGTCCTCACCGTGGACCTGGCCACCTGGGCGGGCGAGGTCACGTCCGGCCCGGTCGGCACCGTCCGCTTCACGGGTCTGCCCGCGCGGGACAAGGACGTCGAGATCTGGCTGCCGCACAACGAGACCACCGAGCTGGTCGCCCTGCGCACGGACGCGCCCGTCACGCCCGTACCGGACCGGGGCCGCCGGGTGTGGCTGCACCACGGCAGCTCGATCAGCCACGGCTCGGACGCCGCGAGCCCCACGGCCATCTGGCCGGCGATCGCCGCGCTGCGCGGCGGTGTGGAGCTGGTCAACCTGGGCTTCGGCGGCAGCGCGATGCTCGACCCGTTCACCGCGCGCGCCATGCGGGACACCCCGGCCGACCTGATCAGCGTCAAGATGGGCATCAACATCGTCAACCAGGACGCGATGCGGCTGCGCGCGTTCGGCCCCGCCGTGCACGGTTTCCTCGACACGATCCGCGACGGGCACCCGGACACCCCGCTGCTGCTGGTCTCCCCCATCCACTGCGCCATCCACGAGGACACACCCGGCCCCACCGCCCCCGACCGCGACGAGATCGGCAAGGGCCGCCTGGTCTTCGCCCCCATGGGCGACCCGGCGGAGACGCCCATGGGCAAACTCACCCTGACGGTCATCCGCGAGGAACTGTCCCGCATCGTCGAACAGCGCCGCGCCGACGACCCCCACCTCCACTACCTCGACGGCCTCGACCTCTACGGCCCGCAGGACGCCGCCACCCTCCCCCTGCCCGACCACGTCCACCCGGACGCGGCCACCCACCACCACATCGGCACCCGCTTCCACGAACTGGCCTTCACGAAGTCAGGGCCCTTCGCGAAGGGGGCGTGAGCGGAAGCGGCCGGTCCGTCAGGCCTCGAAGCCCTGGTCCGCCAGGATCCCGGCGATGCGGGACCGGTGGGCCGACTCCCAGTCGGCCAGGGACTCCGCGGCCTCCTTCGCCAGTTTGGCCCGGGCCGCGGGCAGGATCTCCTCTCGGCGGGCCACGGGGACCACCACGACGCCCTCCTCGTCGGCGACGACCACGTCCCCCGCGTCCACGTCCACCCCACCGCAGCGCACCCGCTCGTTCAGCGGCCGGGCGGCCGACTTGGTGCCCGGGATGGGGATGACGCCGCGTGCGAACACCGGGAAGCGCATCTCCCGGACCTCGGCGAGGTCGCGGATCAGCCCGTCGGCGACGAACGCGGTGATGCCCGGCGCCGGGCGACGGCGCAGACGTTGCCGCCGGCCAGGGCGTAGTCCAGGTCCCCCGACTCCACGACGACGACCGAGCCGGGGTCTGCCCGGTGGATCGCGGCGTGCAGCATCAGGTTGTCGCCGGGAGGGCACCGTACGGTGAAGGCGGGTCCGGCCACCCGGGGCACGGGGCCCCACAGCGGCCGGATCCCGAAGTCCATGACCTGCCCGCGGCCCAGCAGGTCGGCCAGTGTGGTCGTGGGAATGTCCGTGAACGCGTCGACGTCAGCCATGTCCCGGACCCTAACCGCGGTTTCAGCGGAACGGCAGCGGCCTGCCCCGCACCACCTCCAGCCGCGACACCGCCCGCGTCAGCACCACGTACAGACGGTGCAGTCCCCGTTCCTCCGCCTCGGCGATCGCCGCCGGTTCGACGGCCACGACATGGTCGTACTCCAGGCCCTTGACCACGCTCGCCGGCACCAGGGCGACCCGCGCGCCGAGTTCGTCCGGGCCCGCGGCTTCGATGCCGGCCGCGTCCAGTGCCGCCCGCACCCGGGGAACGTCCGCGTCCGCCGCGACGATCCCGACCGAGCCCTCCCGCCCCAACGCGTCCCGGACGGCCGCGACGACCGCCCCGGGCACGCCGTCCACGGTCGTCTCCCGCATCCGCAACTCCCCGTCCCCGCGCAGCGAACGGGCCGCCGGCACGTCCACGTCGAGGTGCTCCAGCAGCCGGTTGGCGAGTCCGACGAGGGCCTGCGGCACCCGGAACCCGGTGGTCAGCGCGATCACGGCCGCGTCCGGCTTCCCCAGGTGCGCGAGGACCGTACGCCAGGACCGGGCCGCCCACGGCGTCGTCCCCTGCGCCAGGTCGCCCAGCACCGTCAGCGAACCGAAGCGGGCCCGGCGGGCGATGGCCCGGCACTCCATCGGGGACAGGTCCTGCGCCTCGTCGACGACGACGTGCCCGTACCCTGCCGGATGCGCGATCAGCCCGGCGACCTCGTCGAGCAGCACCAGGTCGGCGGCCGACCAGCGCGCCGACTTCCACGACCGGGGCGGCCGGTCCCACAGCAGGGCCCGCTGCTCACCGGCGTCGAGCAGCCCCTCGGCGGCGGCCGCCAGCACTGCCTCGTCCCCGAGCAGTCCGGCCACGACCTCCTCGGGCCGCACCCGCGGCCACACGGCGTCGACGTACGCCGACACCGGCCGCGCCCGCTCGACCCGCCGCACCCAGGCGTTCGGCGGCGGCCCGGCCCGTCGCTCCACCTGCTCGCGCAGACACCGCACGATCCGCGCCCGGACCCGCTCCCGCCCGACCTCGTACGGCGGTTCCTCCTCCCGGACCCCGGCCACGATCCGCGCGAGCTGCCCCGCCGGCACCCGCCACCGGTAGGCCCCGTCCGGCAGGGCGATCTCCGCGCCGTTCCCCTCGGCGCGCACCCTCGCGTACAGCGCCCGCCGCAGCACCTCCGCCATCCGGGCGTCGTGCTTCACCACGGCGGCCCGCTCGTCGTCCACGCCCCGGACCGGCAGGCGCGCGATCTCCTCCCCCAGGGTCGACTGCCGCACTCCGCTCTCGCCGAGGGCGGGCAGCACTTCGGCGATGTACGACAGGAAGGTGCGGTTGGGCCCGAGGATCAGCAGACCGCCGCGCCGGATGCGCTGCGGGTGGGTGTAGAGCAGATACGCGGCCCGGTGCAGCCCGACCGCGGTCTTGCCGGTGCCCGGCGCGCCCTGCACGCACACCGACAGCGCCAGATCCCCCCGGACGAGGTCGTCCTGCTCGGGCTGGATCGTCGCGGCGATGTCCCGCATGGGCCCGACCCGGGGCCGTTCGATCTCCCGGGCGACGATCTCGCTGTCGCGCGCCTCCCCCTGCTCCAGGTGCTCGTCCTCCAGGCCGGTGAGGTCCCCGGAGTCGCCCCGGCTGCCGGGCGCCCACCCGAAGCGCCTGCGCACCACCACACCTTGCGGGTCACGGGCCGACGCCTGGTAGAAGGCCCGGGAGACGGGCGCACGCCAGTCGACCACCAGGGGCGGTTCGGCCGGGTGCTCGGAGATCCGCAGCCGCCCGATGTGCAGCTGCCCCTCGCCGCCCCGCAGGGCCCCGAAGAACAACGGCCCCTCCGGCAGTTCCCGCAGCGCCTTCGCATGGCTGCGCAGCCGGTATCCGAGGACTTCGGCATCCGCCCCGGACGCGGACACGTCCTCCCCGATGACGACCTGTTCACCGGCGCCCTCGACCATCGCGGCGAGGGCGGTCCGGCAGCGCTCGTGGTGGGCGCGTTCCTGGTCGAGGACGTGCTGAAGGGCAGGGTCGGTCGAGGTCATTCCACCGAGCGTACGCGAAAAAGTGACTGAGTTAAATAAATTACCGAGTATCGCCAGAGAGATGCGGCGGCAGCCCGGCCGCGAGCCGGCCGAACGCCCGCTGCGCCGCCGCCACCGCGTCCGGCCGCACCTCCGCCACCCGCTCCCCCGCCGCGATCCGCCGCCAGTTCTCCAGCGCCAGCACCCGCAGCACGGCCATGATCTGCCCGGCCGCGAGCCGCGCGTCCAGATCACCCCCGAGCACCTCGGCGAGCGCGGCCTCCGACCGCTCCTGGTGCGTGTACGCCCGGGCCACCAGGGAGGGCGTCCCGTAGAGCAGGGAGTGGAAGGCGAGCACGTCGGGGTGGTCATTGAGCCCGGTCACGGGGTCTCCCTGCTCCAGCCCCTCCAGGAAATGCCGCCGCAGCGCCTCCACGGCCGTCCCCTCGGCCCGCGCGACCACCCGGGCGGCCTCCCCCTCGTGATCGGCGATCCGGTACAGCACCAGATCCTCCTTGGCCGGGAAGTACCGGAACAGCGTCGGCTTCGAGATATCGGCCGCCGCCGCCACCTCCGCGACGGACACCGCGTCGAACCCCTTCTCCAGGAAGAGCCGCACGGCGATGTCCGACACGGTCTCGTACATCCGCTGCTTCTTGCGCTCACGCAGGCCCGGGTTGGTCATACCGGGGAGCCTACGCAGCGGTGGGGTCAGGCCAGGGCGCGGGCGAGATACGGATTGGCGGTGGAGCGCACCGGAAGACCGAGCGAGCCCGTGGCGACGGCCAGCGTCACCGCGTAGGAGTCCACCGCCCGCCGGACGTTGGGGGCGTCCAGGCTCGCGCCCGTCACGATGCGGTCCAGGTCGACGTAGGCGGAGCGCACGATCTCCAGCCGGCGGTACACCCGCCAGTCCTTGCGCCAGTCGCGGGTGTACCGCGCGGGCAGCCGGCCCTCCCAGCGGCGGAACATCCGGTCCCTGATCTCCGGCCGGGTCGGGGTCAGGTGCATGTGCCGTACGAGGTCGTAGAGGGGATCGCCGACGACTGCCATCTCCCAGTCGATGATGGTCAGCGCCAGATCGTCGTCGCGGCGCACGAGGTTCCAGGGGTTCAGGTCGCCGTGCAGGAGCGCGGGCTCCCGGTGGCTCACCTCGTACCGGGAGAGGATCAGCTGCAACCGCTCCGCGTCGGGCAGCCCGAGATGCCGGGCCAGTTGCTGCGACTCCTTCGGCAGGTCCCGTACCAGGGAGACCAGCTGGTCCCGGAGCCAGTGGTGGAAGGCGCCCTCGCCGGCGGTCGGGTCGACCTGCTCGTACCGGACGTGCGTCAGGGCACACAGCTGGTCCACCAGGCCGTCCGCCTCGTGCGGCAACAGGCCGTGGACCGGGTGGTCGGGGGGCCGGTCCACGTCCCGCGGCCCGACGTACGTGTGGAGGGCGATGGTGTCACCCTGGCAGGTCTCGCCCAGGGCGAGCACCCGCGGCGCCGCCACCGCGACGGCCGACTCCTCGATCGCGCGCAGCACGGCGTGTTCGCTGAGGAAGCCGCGCTCCCTGCGGCACCCCTCGGACAGCTTGCGCCGTACGACCACGGGAGAGCCGAAGCCCGGTACCGACACCACGGTGTTCAGGTGCGCGGTGCCCTTGAACACCCGGCCCGCGGGTGCCGCCCCCTCCGCCAGCAGCGCTTGCCTGACCGCGGTCGCCGGGAAGCCGCGGCGCTCCGGCATCCGGCGGTCGGGCCGCCACCGGAACGCCTCCGCACCCCAGGCCCGGCCTCCGGCATCCCCGTTCGTCCGCGAGAGCAGCCACCGGAACAGGGCCCGCCGGACGTCGCCCTCCTTCGGCACGCTGACGAGGCGCAGCGGTTCCGCCGCCGCCTCCAGGGCCCGCCCCACCTCGGCCGTCGCCTCGTCCAGACTCGCCTGCGTGAACGATTCCTCCAGGGACCGGGCGGCCCGCATCACGTCCGGGAAGACGGACTGCGCCCGCTCGAACGCCAGATAGTGCCGCAGGTCCTTGGCCAGACCGCTGACCGCGGCCGGACGGACCTGCTGCATGGCCTCGGCCCAGGCGTCGACCACTTCGGCCCACTGGTGTGCCGGGTACCGCATGCGCACGAGGTGGGTCGCGAGGTCGTGCAGCGGATCGCCGTAGGTGGCGAGCTCCCAGTCGACGCAGACCAGGGGCGGGTCGCCCGCCTGCGAGACGATCACGTTGTCGCGGTGCAGGTCGGCGTGGAGCAGGCTGTACGGCCGCCGGGCCATGGCGGGCACTCGCCCGGCCAGCCCGGCGAGCGTGTCCTCGGGGATGCCCAGCGCCGCGAACAACCCGCCGAACCCGTCCCGGTTGGGCCGTCTGATCTGCTGGTCGGCCAGGTGGACCATGGTCCTCAGGAAGCCCTGGCTGTCCGTGTCGTTGCGGGGCCAGACCGACGGCAGGGCGGGCAGCGCCCCGCGCCGCACCTGGGCCATCCGGGCGAGCAGCCCGGCCAGCGCCTTGACGAACAGGGTGTCGACGGGCTTGCCGTAGTCGCAGACGCTGGAGAGCGGTACGCCGTCCACGAAGCTGTGGATCGAGAATCCGTCCCGCTCGACCAGGGACCGCGGTGTGTGCGGCAGGACCCCCCGGACGGCGGCGAGGACGTCGGCCTCGTGCTGCCAGGTCCGGATGACCACGGGCAGCGCGTCCGGGCGCCGGATCCGGACGGTCACGCACGCGCCCGCCTCACCGCCGACCATCCGGGCCATGCCCTCCGTCAGCGGAAGGAGGTAGTTCCGGTTGTGGTGGCCGCCGGTCTCCTGCCCCAGTTCGGCGGCGAGTTTCACGAAGGCCCGGCAGGTGGCGTCGTGCGAGGCGCGCTCCCCGAGAACAGGACGGGGACGAGGGGATGCGCCCACTGGCCGCTCCGGATGTGCGAGAAGGGGAGAACGGTATGGCAAACGGTAGATACGCGGCCCGCCCAGCGCATGCGGAGTGAGCCGTTGAGGGTGGTTTGCCACCCGTCTGCATGAGACGGCGCGAGCCCGTTCGATGGCGGCCGGTTGGCTTCTTCCCTTACGAACGAGGCCGGGCGTTCGACTCAATCGGTGCGCGCGGTGCGGGAATGCTACACCCGTCCCGGTGCTCCGCCGGCTCCCGGAGCGCCCGCCTGTCCGCGCAGCCGCTCCAGCAGCGGCTGAAGGGACACGAGGACCGTCTCGGCCCCGGCGTCCCGCAGGATCTTGGCCTTGCGTTCATTGCGCGCGTAGCCCAGGAACGGCACCCCGGCCCGCTCCGCCGCCTGGAGGTCGGGAGGCGTGTCACCGATCATCAGCGCGTCCCCCGGCGCCGCCCCCATCGCACTCAACGCGCGGTTCAGGCAGTGCGGATCCGGCTTGAGGAGACGCAGTTCCTGGGTCCGGCCGTAGATGTGGGGCGCGAAGCAGTCGACGAGGCCGCGGCCGGCGAGGTACTTGCGGACCACGCGCGGGGAGTTGTTCGTCGTGATCGCCAGGCGGGAGCCGACGGCCGTCCAGGTGCGGATCAGGGGGTCCGCGTACTCGGTGGGCCAGGCCGACGACGCGGCCCGCAGTTCCTCCTGGGTGAGACGTTCCTCCAGCTCGGCGACGAGGTCGCTGCCGGGGTGCCGGCGGTCCACGGCACGCAGCACCACCTGCGGGTCGAGGGACTCGCGCTCGGTGTCGGTGAGCAGGCCGTGCAGACCACGGCCCGCCAGCCAGGCCACCAGGTCGCCCGCCACCCGCTCCGCGGAGTGCCCGGCGAACAGGCGGCAGATGGGGCCGTCGAAGTCCCACAGCACGACACGGGCACGTCTGATCAGATGAGGGAGTCGATTCGGATCATTCTCGGTCTCGAAGGGCACCGCACCAGTCTGCGTCGCATCAGAAGTCACTAGGAGAGTGTCAGGTCCGTCGTGATGGTTTCCCAGAGGGCGTTGAACCACTTCTGGGATTCCTCGACGAAAGCCGCGTCCCGCCGCCCCGCCCGCTTCACGAAGGAGAAGAGGAGGGACTGGGAGCCGAGGACGTCGTACATGTCCAGGGTCTGACTGCCCCACTCCTCCGCACGTCTGGTCAGCATGTAGTAGCCGATCAGGGCCTCCTCCTCGTTGAGGAGGTACAGCTTCACCGGCGGGGTGAAGGGCAGCGCCCGGAACGTGACGTGCACGTCGATGCCGTGCGTCGAGCGCAGCGCGCGCAGGTTGTGCTGGAGGACCTGCCCCTGGGCGTTGCGCATGGACAGCCAGCGCTGGTGGACCGGATTGTCGTCGCCGTGAGCCTCGACCGGGACCGGGAAGGCCAGCTCGATGTCCCGGGAGGGGACCAGGATGCGGACGTCGATGGCCTCGGGGTGGATACGGCCCTCGTGGATCAGGCGCAGCGGTTCGCCGATGGCGACCATCAGCGTCTCGGCGGTGTGGCAGACGACGTCGACGCGGACGCGCGGGGCCGAGAACGCCTCCGTGAGGCGCGGCGCCAGGCCCACCATCGTCGGCTGGGGCTCCCCCCGGGCCGGGGCCGGGGCGGCGACCCGTGGCGGGCTGCCCTTGCTGACGTTGCTGAGGAGACCGTCCTCCTGGAGCGTCCGCAGGGCCTGGCGGACCGCGCCGCGCTCCACGCCGAACTCCTCGGCCAGTTCGGCCTGGGTGGGCAGGCGGTCCCCGGGCTTGAGTTCGCCGGCGCGGATGCGTTCCCGCAGGCTGTCGGCGATCTCCTGGGGCGATGACCTTCTGCTGCCGTTCACTGCCACGTTCTCCGCCACGCTCTCCTGGGTCACGACCAAACGCTACAACTCTGATCCATCTGGCGGGAGTTGTTTGAAAGTTGTTTATGACTAGGGGCCAAGTGGGGACAACTTAATCAGAGTTGGTTGCCAACTTCTCGGAGTTGGCGGAAGTTTTGCTTCCGGCTTCCGAAGGGGGAACACCGATGCCCGCCCTCGCTCTCCTCTCCGCCGCCTTCGTCGTCGCCTTCGAGCAGCTCGTCCAGTGGAAGTACGGTCCGGCCGGCATCGTCGGCCTGATCCTTCTCACCGTGGGCGTCAAGGCCAAGAGCCCGGCCGTCAGCTCCGCGGGAGCGGTCGTGCTCGCGCTGCTGATGACGGGGCCCGCCCGATGAGTCACCGCGCCACCCCGGAACGACCCGTGGGAGACGTCAGGTCGTGAGCACCAGCTCCGAACTGATCGTCTCCCACAGTGCGTTGAACCACAGGTGCGACTGTTCCACGAACGTCGTGTCGCGCAGCCCGGCGCCCTGCCGGAAGGCGAACAGCATGGACTGGGTGCCCTGGGCGTCGTACAGCGCCGGCTGCTCGTGATCGGCCTCGGCCTCCCGGCGCGTCAGCGTGTAGTACGCGAACAGCGCCTCCGTGCCGTTCAGCAGGTACAGCTTCACCGGCGGGGTGAAGGGCAGCGCCCGGAACGTGACCCGCACATCGATGCCGTGGGTGGCGCGCAGGGCCAGCAGATTGTGCTGGAGGACCTGCCCCTGGGCGTTGCGCATCGACAGCCACCGCTCGTGCACCCAGTCGTCGCCGCGCCCCTCGACCGGCACCGGGAAGGCGAGGTCGATGTCCCGGCTGGGCAGCAGCACCCGCACGTCGACCTTGGCCGGTTTCAGCCGTCCGGCGTGGATCTGCCGCAGCGGCTCCCCGATCGCGAGCGTGAGGGAGATGGACGTCAGGCACACGGCGTCGATCTCGACGTGCTCCGCCGCGAACGCCGTCGCTATCCGGGGAGCGAGGGCCACCGTGGTGGGCAGCGGCGGGACCTGTGGGCCGGTCAGCGCGCCGACGGGGTCGGGGGCGACGGTCGCCGGGCTGCCCTTGGACACGTTGGTGAGCAACCGCTCGGACTGAAGGAGGCGCAGCGCCTGCCGCACCGCGGTGCGCTCGACGCCGAACTCGTGAGCCAGCTGGGCCTGGGTGGGCATGCGCTCACCCGGGCGCAGCGCCCCTGACCTGATCCGGGCGCGCAGCGCGTCGGCCACCTCGTGATGTGTTCTCTGTGGCCGCTGCGACTTCTTCCGTCCATGGACGGAGTCGTGTTCCGGGTCCACATTCGAACAGTACAACTTCCCGCCATCTTTCGGCAGTTCACGGAAAGGTGGTTATGAGCCGCTTCCAAGCGGAGATACAAACAGTGAAGTTGGTAACCAACTTGGGGAACATGGTCAGACCTTCAGGGGGTTGGCCACCCGCTCAGGGACTCCCTTCCGGAGGGGAGCCGGGAGTCCCGCCCGGCCGGCTCGGCCGCACGACAACCACAACTGAACAGCTCGCTACGGATGCGGGTCCCAGCACACCGGCAGGAGGGAGCGGCTCAGAACATGTCCGGGCACCAAGGCCGTCTGGACGTACGCAGCAGGGCGTCGGCCTTCCGGGCGGCGCCCGCTCGTTCCTCGCGCACCCTCCCCAGCGCCGCCAGCCGCACCGCCGACTCGTCCCCGAGCCACAGCGCTGCCAACTCGCCCAGTCCCAGTTCCAGTTCCGCGCTCTCGGTCGTCGGCGTGCAGGACGACCCCTCGGGTGAGGCCTCCAGCCGGTAGCGCCCGCCGGTCAGCCCGTCCACCCCGGCGATCTCCAGCACCAGCGTCCCCTGCCCCTCGTACGTCCGCGCCTCCAGCGCCCGTACGACGTCCAGGATCCGGACCCACAGCCAGTCCGCCTGCGAGGTGATCCGCGCCGCACGCGGGTCGGGCAGGACGTGCGGGAGCAGGTCGTCGGGCGCCCGCCAGCCGCTCTTCACCGTCACGACCCAGTCGACGGAGCACAGGTACTCCCACAGCGCGCGTTCCGCGGCCGGTGTCACGCCGAGCAGCCACCGCACGCTCGCCGTGTTCAACGGCTGCTTGGCGTCACCCCAGTTGTCGTCCACGTCGTAGGCGGCCATGCCCTCGACCTCGCCGGACGCCGAGCGGTACACCGCGTAGAACGGGTCCTTCCAGGACGGGTCGATCCGTACGGCGCCGGTGTTCCACTTCCACCACACCTCGTCGCGGTCGATGGCGCCGGGCTGGCGGCGGCACAGCCGCGCGTGCAGGTCGGGGCCGAGCTTGCGGACGTCCTCGGCCTCCACCAGGTCGATCCGCCCGCCGTCCGCCGGGCCCGCCCAGCGGGCGTCGAGGCCGGCGCGCGGCACGTCGACCGTCCACTCCGCCATCCAGGTCGCCGGTCCGAAGCCGTAGCGGCCGTAGATCGGGTACTCGGCGGCGATCAACGTCGCGACGACGTCCCCGCGCTCCTTCGCGGCCGCCAGGTCCCGCGCCATCATCCGGCTGAGCAGTCCGCGGCGGCGGTGGGTGGCGGTGACGGTGACGCCCGAGACCGCGTCCGCCGGGACGCCCGCCCCGCCGACGGCGGTGAGCTCCTGGGCGAACGACCGGAAGGTCGCCACACACCTGCCGTCGTCGAAGGCCCCGAGGTAGCGGCCCTCGACGAACCTCTCGCGCCGCCCCGCGATCTCCTCCTCGGTGAGCGCGGGCACCCGCAGGAAGCCGGTGTTCACGGCACGCAGCCAGTCGGGGAACTCGGACCCGGTGATCGGGCGTACGTCGATGTCGTCGGCACGGGACACGGCGGTCATGAACTCACGCTAGGCGGAGGGCCGGTCGGTGTCGCGTGAATAACCGACCGCCGGCCCTCCCCCGGGCCCCCGGGACGGCTCACACCAGCAGGTCGTCGACCTGCGCCTCCCCCTCGCGGTACCGGCGCGCGATCTCCGCGCTGCACTCGTCGGCCGTGCGCTGGAGCCGCCGGCGGCGGCGGGAGACCTGCTGCTCGTGACGTTCGAGCCGTCCCATCGCCGAGTTCAGCTCCTGGACCGTGCGTGCGTCCAGGTCGGACAGCTCGACCTCGGCGAGCATCTCCGCGGCCAGCCGCCGGTACTCCTCGCCCTGCGGCGTGCCCAGGGTCAGGTGGCGGGCCGAGGAGCGGTGCCGGGCCGGGCCGTCCCGCAGGATCTCCGCCAGCCGCTCCACCACCGAGCCCTCGTCGGGCAGGGCCACGGAGGCCACTCCCGCCGGCGTACGCCGGGCGACCTCGGCGCGCAGGATGTCGATCCGTCCCTGGAGCAGCCGCCGCAGATAGCTGAGGTCCGCCTCGTCGCGCTGGGCCTCGCGGCGCAGCGTGCGCAGATCGGGCAGGCTCAGCGCGGGCAGCTCGGGCTCGGAGGCGTCCGAGGGCAGCCGCGGGCTGTCCGTGCGCTGTGTGGGCGGCCGGTGGTACTCCGACGCGCCGATCCCCGTGTACGTCGACCGGAAAGCCGCCTGCTGCTGTCCGGTGCTTGATGTGCTCATGTGCCTCAACCGTCCCCTCGACCGGTGTGTGCAAGCATCGTGCCACCCCAAGTGGCCGCTATGGGAACGAGTGCCCCCGATAGACCCCAGATGGGCGGTATAGCAGCAAAATACGGCCGTGCAGGGGCTGTTGGCGCCCGCGCAAACCACCCTTTCGGGCCATGCGCCGACCGCCCGCGGCGCCGATGTCACCGCCCTGCATGATGGACGTATGCGAGCTGTGGTGCAGAGAGTGGACGGCGCGAGCGTCGTCGTGGACGGCGAGACCGTGGGCGCGATCGAGGGCGAGGGGCTGTGCGTCCTCGTCGGCGTCACCCACGAGGACACCAAGGAGAAGGCGGCCCAGCTGGCCCGCAAACTGTGGTCGATCCGCATGCTGCACGACGAGAAGTCGTGCAGCGACGTCGACGCCCCGCTCCTGGTGATCAGCCAGTTCACCCTCTACGGCGACGCCCGCAAGGGCCGCCGCCCCACCTGGAACGCCGCCGCCCCCGGCGACGTGGCCGAGCCGCTGGTCGACGAGGTGGTCGCCCGGCTGCGTTCCCTGGGCGCGACGGTGGCCACGGGCCGTTTCGGAGCGGCGATGAGGGTATCGCTGACGAACGACGGCCCGTTCACGGTGCAGATCGAAATCTGACCCGAAAGATCTACAAGTCCTACGGCTCGACGACGACTTCCTGGGCGGCGGCCGTGTCACCGGCCACCAGCCGGGCGTCCACGGCGACGTTCCGCTTCACCAGGGCGAGGGCGACCGGGCCGAGCTCGTGATGCCGCGCCGAGGTCGTGATGAAGCCGATCTTCCGGCCGTCGGGGCCGTCGTCGGCCAGCCGGATCTCGGTGCCCGCCGCCGGCAGGTGGACCTCGCTGCCGTCCAGGTGCAGGAAGACCAGGCGGCGCGGCGGCTTGCCCAGGTTCTGCACCCGGGCGACCGTCTCCTGCCCCCGGTAGCAGCCCTTCTGAAGGTGCACCGCCGACCCGATCCAGCCCAGCTCGTGCGGGATGGTGCGGTGGTCGGTCTCGAAGCCGAGCCGGGGCCGGTACTGCTCCACGCGCAGCGCCTCGTGGGCGAGGATCCCGGCGGGCGGCCCGGCCTGCGCCGCGTAGGCCTCCAGGTCGGCGCGCGGCAGGAACAGGTCCCGTCCGTGCGGCGTCTCCCGTACGACGACGCCCTCGGGGACCTCGGCGATGGAGCCGGCCGGGAGGTGCACGACCGCGGTGTCCGCCGTGCGGTCGGCGACCTCGACCCTGTAGAAGAACTTCATCGACTCCAGGTAGGCGATCAACGCCTCCTGGGTGCCCGGCTCCACATGGGCCCAGACCGTCCCGCCGTCGTCGACGAGGTACAGGGCGTGCTCGATGTGGCCGTTCGCGGAGAGGATCAGGGCCTCGGTCGCCCGGCCCGCCGGGAGGTCGCTGACGTGCTGGGTGAGCAGCAGGTGCAGCCAGGCCAGCCGGTCCTCGCCGGTGACGGCGAGGACCCCCCGGTGCGAGAGGTCCACGAATCCGGTGCCGTCGGCGAGGGCACGCTGCTCACGGAACAGATCGCCGTAGTGGGCGGCGACGCCTTCGTCCACGCCCTCGGCGGGGACGGCGCCGGGCAGGGTCAGCAGGGGGCTCTTCATATCCCTAAGCCTACGACTCGGTAGTTGAAGCCTTGAGCGTGCAGTCCTCGCACCGGCCGAAGATCGCGAAGTGCTTCAGGTCGGTGTCGAAGCCGAAGGTCTCCCGCAGCTTTGCGGTGAACTCGGCGGCCACCGAGACGTCCGCCTCGATCACGTTCTGGCAGTCACGGCACACCAGGTGGATGTGGTGGTGCCGGTCCGCGAGATGGTACGTCGGCGCCCCGTGCCCCAGATGCGCGTGACTGACCAGACCGAGCTCCTCCAGGAGCTCCAGCGTCCGGTACACCGTCGAAATGTTGACCCCCGACGCCGTCTTCCTCACTTCCACGAGGATGTCGTCGGGGGTCGCGTGCTCAAGGGTGTCCACGGCTTCGAGCACGAGTTGCCGCTGCGGGGTCAGCCGGTAGCCGCGCTGCCGCAGATCGCTCTTCCAGTCGGTGCTCACCACACCGGCCAGTCTAGGACTACTTGAAGAAAGCGATCCCGTCGTCCGGCATGTCGTCGGGCAGGGCCTTGGCCCAGCGCTCGACCTCCTCCGGGGTGACGACCTTCTTGAGGTGGGCGGACATGTACGGGCGCAGCTCGACCTCGGGGGTCTGCTTCTCGCCGACCCACATCAGATCGCTCTTGACGTAGCCGTACAGGCGCTTGCCGCCGGTGTAGGGCTGGGAGGCGGCCGTGCGGGCCACCGCGTCCGTCACGAGGTCGATCTGCGGCTTCTTGTCGGCCAGCTCGCCGTACCAGATCTCGATGACGCCGTCGTCGCGGGTCATCGTCACCTCGACCTTGCGGGCGCCGTCGATCCGCCAGAAGCCGTGCTCGGACTCCAGGGGACGGACCTTGTTGCCGTCCTTGTCCAGCACCCAGCTGTGGGACCGGTACTCCAGGAAGTCCCGGCCGTCGTGGGTGAAGGAGACCTCCTGCCCGAAGTTGCACTTCTCCGAGCCGGGGAAGTCGTGCACGCCGGCGCCCGCCCAGTCGCCGAGCAGGAAGGCGAGCGGGACGAGGTCCTTGTGGAGGTCGGACGGGATCTCGATCATGGGAACTTCCTAGACGTGGGTCAGCGCTGGCCCTGGTACAGCTTCTTCACGGTCAGTCCGGCGAAGGCGAGGACGCCGACGGCGACCAGGACCAACAGGATTTCGAAGAAGATCTCCACGGGGTGCTCCTTGAGCGGGGGTGCGAATGGGTGCACAGGGCCGGAGGCCAGCTTACGCGGGCCCCTTCGGCACTTCGATTCCGGACTAGGCTTCCGGCTATGGCGAAGAAGCTGGTGATCAAGGTGACGGCGGGGGCGGACGCCCCCGAACGGTGCTCTCAGGCGTTCACGGTGGCGGCGGTGGCCGTGGCGAGCGGTGTCGACGTCTCCCTGTGGCTGACCGGCGAGTCCGCCTGGTTCGCCCTGCCCGGCCGGGCCGCCGAGTTCGAGCTGCCGCACGCGGCTCCCCTGCCCGACCTGCTGGACTCCCTCCTCGCGGGCGGCCGCGTCACCCTGTGCACGCAGTGCGCGGCCCGCCGCGAGATCACGGAGCAGGACGTCATCAAGGGGGTCCGGATCGCGGGCGCGCAGGTCTTCGTCCAGGAGTCGATGGCGGACGGGACGCAGGCGCTCGTCTACTGAGGCGTTTCGGTGTGGAGGCAGAACGGGTGGCCCGCCGGGTCCAGGAGCACCCGGACGTCGTCCTGCGGCTGGAACTCCGCGAGCCGGGCGCCCTCGGCGACGGCCCGCGCGCTCTCCCGCTCCAGGTCGTCGACCTCGATGTCGAGGTGGATCATCATCTGCTGCCGGTCCGCTGCGCTCGGCCAGGTGGGCGGCCGGTAGGCGGGCTCGGTCTGGAAGGACAGTCCCGTACCGCCGCCGGGCGGGCGGATGTGCACCCAGTCCTGCCAGTCCTGCCCGCGCCACACCCGCCAGCCGGGCAGCAGCCGCAGGTAGAAGTCCGCGAGCTCCCGGGCGTCCGGGGCGTCCAGGACCGCCGCTGTCAGTCTCATGGAACGGGGATACCCCGGACGGGCGGGACGACGCCGGTCACCGCGGCCGCTTCTTGCCGTCCAGCTCGTCCCACCACTCGTCGGACTGGGGATCCCCGGAGGGGTCGTCCCACCACCGGTCCTCCGGGCCGCGACGGTTGGCGACCATGGCCGCGACGGGCGGGATGACCATGGCGACGACGCACATCCCGACGGCGACGGGGACGGACCACAGACGCACCACACCCCAGGCCAGCACGAAGAGGCCGATGCAGAGGCCCATCATCGCGAAGTACGTGTGACGCCGGCGTGCGTACATGTGTCCAGGGTAGGTCCGGGCAGGCCGAAGGGCCGCACCCCAGGCGTCCAACCCGGGGGGGTGCGGCCCTTCGAAATTCCGGTCGCCGTCAGACGGCGATCGCGACCTCCGCCAGGCCGCCCTGCTGGGCGACGACCGTGCGGTCGGCGGTGGCGCCGGGCACGAGGGCACGGACGGTCCAGGTGCCCTCGGCCGCGTAGAAGCGGAACTGTCCGGTCGCCGAGGTCGGCACCTCGGCCGTGAACTCGCCGGTGGAGTCCAGCAGACGGACGTAGCCCACCACGGGCTCGCCGTCCTTGGTCACCTGACCCTGGATGGTGGTCTCACCGGGCTTGATCGTCGAGGCGTCGGGGCCGCCGGCCTTCGCACCGCACATGTCGTACTCCTGAAGTCTGGAAAGGTCGGTGGGGGTTGCTTACTTGTTGGCGCCGAGCTCGATCGGCACGCCCACGAGGGAGCCGTACTCGGTCCACGAGCCGTCGTAGTTCTTGACGTTCTCCACACCGAGGAGCTCGTGCAGCACGAACCAGGTCAGCGCGGAGCGCTCACCGATGCGGCAGTAGGCGATGGTGTCCTTGGCCAGGTCGACGCTCTCCTCGGCGTAGAGCTCCTTGAGCTCGTCGTCCGACTTGAAGGTGCCGTCGTCGTTGGCGTTCTTGGACCACGGGATGTTGCGGGCGGACGGGACGTGGCCCGGGCGCTGCGACTGCTCCTGCGGCAGGTGGGCCGGGGCGAGCAGCTTGCCGGAGAACTCGTCGGGCGAACGCACGTCGACGAGGTTCTGCGAACCGATGGCGGCCACGACGTCGTCGCGGAAGGCGCGGATGGAGGTGTCCTGGGCCTTGGCCTTGTAGTCCGTCTTCGGGCGCTCGGGCACCTCGTCGCCGGCGACCAGCTCGCGGGCGTCGAGCTCCCACTTCTTGCGGCCGCCGTCGAGGAGCTTGACGCTGTCGTGGCCGTAGAGCTTGAAGTACCAGTAGGCGTAGGAGGCGAACCAGTTGTTGTTGCCGCCGTAGAGGACCACGGTGTGGTCGTTGCCGATGCCCTTGTCGGACAGGAGCTTCTCGAAGCCCTCCTGGTCGACGAAGTCACGGCGGACCGGGTCCTGGAGGTCCTGGGTCCAGTCGATCCGGATGGCGTTGCGGATGTGGTTCTTCTCGTAGGCGGACGTGTCCTCGTCCACCTCGACGATGGCGATGGTCGGGTCGTCCAGGTGCTCCTGGAGCCAGTCGGCGTCAACCAGGACGTCGTTGCGGCTCATGCTTCTTCTCCTCCGGGGCAGTTACGGCGGGGCGTGCGAGGTCTGCAGGGCGCACCCTTGAGGCAGGGCGGCGCACGGGTGCCCGTGATGCGGGGCTGCGGGGATGCGCGCGCCGGCGCGACTGCCGACGCGATCGCTCAGAAGGTGCGACAGAGCATGGCGGCGACGCGGCACAGGTCTACTGCCCGCCGCTTCGTGAGGTCCGCCTGTCGCTTCATAGCGTCGATCGTAGGGACGGTCAGGCGGGCATGTCACCGGCGTGTCGCATACTGAGACGCGATCGTCCGGGATGTGGGACCTAAGGGTTGCGGGAGGCCTCGGGGCACGGAACGTGACCGGATGCATCGGCCGTCACAGCTGAGCCGCGGACGTCACCGTCTCGCCCACCGGACACCCCTGGTCCGGCGCCCTGCGCCCGGTCTACCCGGCCAGCCGGACGTCGGAACCCTTCACCGTGATCTCGACGCCGTCCGGGGCGGCCTGGACGGTGTCCAGCTTGATGCCGCCGGGCAGGCCGTCGATCTTCTGCTGGAAGTCGGTGATCGCCCGGACGCGGTCCTCGGCGATGTCGACCCCGCCGAACTTGGGCAGGCCGTCGGCGTGCACGCGGACGGTGCCGTCGTCCACCTTCACCGAGCTGAGCACGGAGACCGGCTCCGGGAGCTTGGTGCCGAGGACCGTGGCCTCGACCGTGACCTTGATCTTGCCGTTGCCGCCGTCGGAGAGGCCCACGACGTTGGCGGTGACGCCCGGGGCGACCTGGGTGGGCTCGGACTTCGCCGTCTTCAGCAGCTCGTCGTAGGCGATGGTCGCGGTGCCGGTGGCGTTGGAGGCGGTGGCGGAGCTGTAGTCGCCGGAGAACTCGACGCCCTTCATGTCGGCCCGGAGGTCGTCGATGCGGATCTTCTGGCCGCCGTTGCCCGCGGTGGCCTCGTAGTCCTTGATGCCGACCTCGATGTCGTCCAGGGAGCCGCCGACGACCTGGGTGAGGAACGGGAAGCCCTTGATCGACACGTCGGGGGTCGCCGACAGGTTCTCGGTCGTCCTCAGCCGGTCGGCGGCCTCGTCCTCGGCGAAGTTGACCGCGACGCGGTCGGCGATCACGAAGAGCCCGCCCAGGATCACGACGAAGATCAGCAGTATTCGCAGTGCGCGCATGCGGTGTGTCCCCCACCCAGTCGGTTAGACGGCGGTCCCTGACGACCGGGTGGCCGTCCCTGGCGCGAGAGTAACCCTCCGGGGAAGAGGAACCGGAGGATTGTTGATCACCTGTGACAGGGCGGGGCTCTGTGCGGGGCCCTAGGCCAGCGCCCTGCCCAGGACGTACACCGCCGGGGCCGCGGCGGCCAGCGGCAGGGCCACGCCCGCCGTGAAGTGGACGAAGCGGGACGGGTAGTCGTAGCTCGCGACCCGGTGGCCGATCAGGGCGCAGGCGCCGGCGCCCGCGCCGAGGAGGGCCCCGGAGGTGCCGAGGTCCGTGACCTGCCCGGCCGCGATGCCCGCGCCCGCCGCGGCGAGGAGGGACACCACCACCGAAGCCGGGGTCGGCAGCGGCAGCGCGCGGGCCAGGACGGCCACCGCCACGGCCACCGCGCCCACCGTCACCGCGTCCGCGGCGGCCGCGAGGTACCCGCCGGCCACGATCGCCAGGGCCGAGGCCGCGACCGTCGCCATCAGGCCGTACATCCGCTCGTCCGGGTCGGCGTGCGAGCGCAGCTGGAGGACCAGCGCGAGCAGCACCCACACCCCGAGCGTGCCGAGGATCGCCGCCGGGGAGCGGCCCGAGGCCAGCAGCGCCGCGTCCGCGGCCAGCGCGCCCGCGAAGCCCAGCGCGATGCCCTGCCGGGCCGGCCACATGCCGTTCAGCCGGAACCAGCCCGCCGCGGTGACGGCCTGGAGGACCACCAGCGGCACGAGCAGGGCGTACGTCCCGACCGCCGCCGCACCGGCCAGCAGCAGCCCGAGCAGCGCCGTCAGGGCGGCCGGCTGCATGCCGGGCTCGATGATCGGGGACCGCCCCTCCGCCCGGGCCCGCTGCGCGTCGGTGACGCGGGCGTTCCCGCCGACGGTGGCGGGGCCGTAGGCGGAAGCGGCGGTGTCGGCTCCGGCCGGGGCCCCGGCCCGCTGCGGCGGCGACTGGGGGGTCAGGATCGCCGTCTCCGGATCCGGCGCCTGCGCGGACACCGGCTGGTGGTTCTGCGTCTCCCAGGTCTGGCCCTGCCACTGCTGCGTGTACTGCTGAGCGGCCTGCGGGTCCTCGTAACCCGGGTGCCCCTGAAACCCCTGGTGTCCCTGGTGTCCCTGGTGTCCCTGGTACCCCTGCCCGGGCCACGCCTGCGGCGCTTGCGCGTAGGGGTCGTACGGCTGGTGGGGCCGGTTCGGCTGGTCGTTCATCGTCATCCTCCTGCGAACGGCGGGAGCACCTCGACCGTGCCGCCGTCGGCCAGCCGTACCGTCTCATGTCCGCGGGTGCCCACGGGGTCGCCGTCCACGAGGAACGAGCACCGGCGCAGGACGCGCTCCAGTTCGCCGGGGTGCCGCTCGCGCACCCCGTCGAGCGCCTCGGCGAGCGTGGCCGCCTCGTACGGCTCCTCGGCCACCCCGGCCGCGGCCTTGGCGGCGGCCCAGTAGCGCACCGTGACCTTTGGCATCTGCTTCCTCAATGAATTCGGCGGTCAACCCCGTCAGGCTAGCCCGCCCGGCCCACCCCCCACTCCCCGATCCGGGCCAGCAACGCGTCGCCCGCCGCGTGCTCGGCATGCCCCATGCCCGGCTCCAGCCACAGTTCGCCCTGGTCACCGGCGGCCGCGGCCAGCATCCGCGGATGGTCGACGGGGAAGTAGCCGTCGGCGTCGCCGTGCACGATCAGCAGGGGGGTCGGGGCGATCCGCCGCACCGCCTCCACCGGGGAGAGCGGCACCGGGTCCCAGTCCCGGCGGTGGATGCGCGTACGGAATCCGTACCGGCCCACGACCCGCCCCTCGGGCCGGGTCACCAGCCAGTGCAGCCGCCGCATGGGCGCGGTCCCCCGGTAGTACCAGCGGGCCGGTGAGCTGACCGACACCACCGCGTCGGTCTGCCGCGGGTGCAGCGCCGCGTGCCGGAGCACCACCGAGCCGCCCATGGAGAAGCCCACGGTCACCACCCGCGCGTGCCCGTGGCTCCGCGCCCAGGCCACCGCCGCCGTCAGGTCGAGCACCTCGCGGTCACCGACCGTGGAGTGTCCGCCGGACCTCCCGTGCCCGCGGAAGGAGAAGGTGACCACGCCCCCGTACCGGGCGAACGCCGCCGCGATCCGACGCACGTGCGGGCGGTCCACCGCACCGGTGAACCCATGCGCGACCACGAACACGGGATGACCGGAGGGCGTCCCGGAGGTGTCGTGCACGGCCGCTCCCGGCTCGTACACGGCGTCGATCGCCACACCGTCGGACGTGCGCAGAAACGCCCGCGACGACATGCGCACAGGCTTTCCCCCACTCGTCTCGGAATGCGGACGATCGGTGGAACGCGCCACATCACCTGCCCGACCAGAGCTCATGTGGGCTATTCTGCTGGGCAGAGGACTCGGGCAGCGAAGCCCCCGGGTCCTTTTGTGCTTTCGGAAGCGTTGTATACGACGCGGGAAACCGCAGGTGTACGGAGCCTTCGGGATCGCAGAGCCGTGCTGTGCCAACAAGCGTCCTCGCAGGGACCGAGGAGGAACCAGACGTATGAGTTCTCTGCTGCTCCTGACCAACGCCCTCCAGCCGTCGACGGAGGTGCTCCCCGCCCTCGGCCTGCTCCTGCACAACGTGCGTGTGGCGCCCGCGGAGGGCCCCGCCCTCGTCGACACCCCCGGCGCCGACGTCATCCTCGTCGACGGCCGGCGTGACCTGCCGCAGGTCCGCAGCCTGTGCCAGCTGCTGCGCTCCACCGGGCCGGGCTGTCCGCTCGTCCTGGTCGTCACCGAGGGCGGCCTCGCCGCCGTCACCGCCGACTGGGGCATCGACGACGTGCTGCTCGACACCGCCGGACCGGCGGAGGTCGAGGCGCGGCTGCGGCTGGCCATGGGGCGGCAGCAGATCGTCAGCGACGACTCCCCCATGGAGATCCGCAACGGCGACCTGTCGGTCGACGAGGCGACGTACTCCGCCAAGCTCAAGGGCCGCGTCCTCGACCTCACCTTCAAGGAGTTCGAGCTCCTGAAGTACCTCGCGCAGCACCCCGGCCGCGTCTTCACCCGCGCCCAGCTGCTCCAGGAGGTCTGGGGCTACGACTACTTCGGCGGTACGCGCACGGTCGACGTGCACGTACGGCGGCTGCGCGCCAAGCTCGGCCCCGAGCACGAGTCGCTGATCGGCACCGTCCGGAACGTCGGTTATCGATTCGTTACGCCGGAGAAGCCGGAGAAGATGGAGCGCGCCGCCGAGGAGGCGAAGGCCAAGGCAGCCAAGGCAAACTCGGACAAGACGGACGAGTCGGCAGCCCTGGACGCCGCCGAGGCCCGCGCCAAGGCGTGAGAGGCGTAGTGCGGCGCCGACCTGGGCATCGCTTCCCGCACGGGGTGCCCCGGACGGCGGTCGGGATATCGTACGGAACCTCCTTTACGCCCTGCCCGGAGCCGGTATATCCGCGTAGACTCCGCGCGTGGCCAAGGTGACTCGGGATGATGTGGCGCGGCTGGCAGGGACTTCCACTGCCGTGGTCAGCTATGTCATCAACAACGGACCCCGGCCGGTCGCCCCGGCCACGCGCGAGCGTGTCCTCGCCGCGATCAAGGAACTGGGGTACCGGCCCGACCGGGTGGCCCAGGCGATGGCCTCCCGGCGCACGGACCTCATAGGCCTGATCATCCCGGACGCCCGCCAGCCCTTCTTCGGGGAGATGGCGCACGCGGTCGAGCAGGCCGCCTCCGAGCGCGGGAAGATGGTCCTCGTCGGCAACACGGACTACGTGGCCGAGCGCGAGGTCCACTACCTGCGCGCGTTCCTCGGGATGCGGGTCTCCGGCCTGATCCTCGTCAGCCACGCGCTCAACGACCTGGCCGCCGCCGAGATCGAGGCCTGGGACGCCCGGGTGGTGCTGCTGCACGAACGCCCCGAGGCCATCGACGACGTCGCCGTCACCACGGACGACCTGGGCGGCGCCGAGCTCGCCGTCCGCCACCTGCTGGAGCACGGCTACGAGTACGTCGCCTGTATGGGCGGCATAGCCGAGACGCCCGCGGTCGGCGACCCGGTCTCCGACCACGTCGAGGGCTGGCGCCGCGCGATGGACGAGGCCGGGATCTCCACCGAGGGCCGCCTCTTCGAGGCCCTCTACAACCGCTACGACGCCTACCAGGCCGCCCTGAAGATCCTCTCGGGCCCCCAGCGCCCGCCGGCGATCTTCTGCTCCACCGACGACCAGGCGATCGGCCTGCTGCGGGCGGCGCGCGAACTGCGCATCGACGTCCCCGGCGAGCTGGCGGTGGCCGGCTTCGACGACATCAAGGAGGCGGCGCTCACCGACCCGCCCCTGACCACGGTCGCCTCCGACCGTCCGGCGATGGCCCGGGCGGCCGTCGACCTGGTCCTCGACGACGGGCTGCGGGTGGCGGGGGCCCGGCGGGAGCGGCTGAAGGTGTTCCCGTCGCGGCTGGTGACCCGGCACTCCTGCGGCTGCGTGTAGCCTCCGGCGGTTCAGGCGGCGGGCGTCCTTATATCGGGCATACGAGGTTCTGTCGGGCTTCTCAGCAAGCACTCAGGAAGCTCTCATGGTCGGGCGACAAGCTCGGTTCCATGACCGAGAGCTTCCACCGCAGTGGCGAGTACGAGAACCCTTACGAGGGTCAGCAGCAGGCCCCGGTGAACCCCGAGTGGCCGCCCCCGCCGGCGTACGCCCCGGCACATGCTCCGCATCCGAAGAAGCGCGGCCGTGGCCCGTTCGCCCTGATCGCCGCCGTGGCGATCGTCGCGGCGGCGATAGGCGGCGGCACTGCATACGGCATCCAGGAACTGACCGGCAACGACACCGTCGCCTCCAGCTCCACCAGCACCACCGTGGTGCCCTCCAGCCAGAAGGGCACGGTCGCCGGGGTCGCGAAGGCGGTCAGCCCCAGCATCGTCGAGATCAGCGCCGATTCCAACGCCGGGTCCTCGACCGGCTCCGGTGTGATCATCACGAGCGGCGGCGAGATCGTCACCAACAACCACGTCGTCGCCGGTGCCTCGCAGATCAAGGCGACCACCAGTGACGGCAAGTCGTACACCGCGAAGGTGGTCGGCACCGACAGCAAGAAGGACCTGGCGCTGATCAAGCTGGAGAACGCATCCGGTCTGAAGGCGGCCACGCTCGGTGACTCGGCCGGGCTCCAGGTCGGCGACCAGGTCGTGGCGATCGGCTCCCCCGAGGGGTTGTCCGGCACCGTGACCAGCGGCATCATCTCGGCCCTCGACCGTGACGTCACCGTCCCGACCGAGGAGGGCCAGGACCAGGGCCAGCAGCAGTGGGGGCAGGGCCAGGGGCAGGACGGCGACCAGTGGCCGTTCGAGTTCGGCGGGCGCCAGTTCAACGGCGACACCGGGTCCGACACGACGACGTACAAGGCACTCCAGACCGACGCGTCCCTCAACCCGGGCAACTCCGGCGGCGCGCTGATCGACATGAACGGCAACATCATCGGGATCAACTCCGCGATGTACTCGCCGACGAGCCAGGCCTCCTCGTCCTCCGACGCGGGCAGCGTCGGCCTGGGCTTCGCCATTCCGATCAACACCGTCAAGGCGGACCTGGCGAAGCTGCGGGCGGGTTCGACCGACTGAGTCCGAGCACCTGGCAGCGAGGAGTACGGCGATGATCCAGCAGGTTGTGCACACGGAGCCGGGCGGCAAAGACCCGGCGGCGATCGGGCCGGCCCTGGCGGTGGCGTGCGCCCTGCACGCACCGTCGGGCCGGGCGGCGGAGGTGGCGCCGGCCACGGCGGCGCGTCGGACGAGCCGGTCCGCGAGGGCGCGACGCCGGGCGACGCGAGGCTGACGCCGCCCCCCACCGGGCCGACGCTCCCCCCGCCACCGCCCGTCACCGCCCACCACCGGGCCGGCGCTCCCCCCGCCACCGCCCGCCGGCGTGCGACGCTGAGAGCGTCAGAGCAGCAGCACCCCCGTCCCCCTTCACCCCCCGAGGACCCCCGACCCATGAGCCCCGCAGAAGGCGACCGTGACCCGCAGCGCATCCTGATCGTCGACGACGAGCCGGCCGTACGCGAAGCGCTCCAGCGCAGCCTCGCGTTCGAGGGGTACGGGACCGAGGTCGCCGTCGACGGCGCGGACGCGCTGGAGAAGGCGGCGGCCTACCGGCCCGACCTGGTCGTCCTCGACATCCAGATGCCGCGCATGGACGGTCTGACAGCGGCGCGCCGCATCCGTGCCACCGGCGACACCACGCCGATCCTGATGCTCACGGCCCGCGACACGGTCGGCGACCGGGTCACCGGCCTCGACGCGGGCGCCGACGACTACCTGGTCAAGCCGTTCGAACTCGACGAACTCTTCGCCCGCATCCGCGCGCTGCTGCGCCGCAGCACCTACGCGACGGCCGTGGGCGCGACCGCCGCGGCCGACGAGGACGCCCTCACCTTCGCCGACCTGCGCATGGACCTGTCCACGCGCGAGGTCACCCGGGGCGGCCGCCAAGTGGAGCTGACCAGGACGGAGTTCACGCTCCTGGAGATGTTCATGGCGCACCCGCGCCAGGTCCTCACCCGCGAGCAGATCCTCAAGGCCGTCTGGGGCTTCGACTTCGAGCCGTCGTCGAACTCCCTCGACGTGTACGTGATGTACCTGCGGCGCAAGACCGAGGCGGGCGGGGAGCCGCGCCTGGTCCACACGGTCCGGGGCGTCGGTTACGTGCTGCGGCAGGGCGGCGCGGAGTGAGTTCCCGGACGCGCAGGGCCGTACGGCGTTTCCGCTCCCTGCCGATCCGCTCCCGACTGGCCCTGCTGGTGGCGGCGGCGGTGGCGTTCGCCGTGGCGGCGGTGTCGGTGACCTGCTGGTTCATCGTGCAGGGGAAGTTGTACGACGAGATCGACAACGACCTGAGGTCGTCGGTCGGGCCGCTACGTTCGGACGACTTCCAGCGCCTCACGCAAGACTGCCGTCAGACGCCTACCGACGAGCTGGGCATGGGGTCGCGGCCCAAGAGCTATGGGCAGTTGGTCGAGGTCGACGGCAACGTGTGCCTTTTCCCGAGCTCCACGGCACAAGTGCAGGTCAGCGGCGATGACAAGGCGGTGGCCGGGGATCCCGACCCGAACCAGGGCCATATCCGTGACGGCACCGACAACGAGGGCAACAAGCTGCGCGTCCTGACCACCGCGGTAGTCATCAAGGACGGACCCCTGACGCAGGGGGTGGCCGCCGACTACTCCCTCGTCATCGCCCTGCCGCTCAAGGGAACACAGTCCACGCTCAACGAGCTGGCGCTGATCCTCCTGCTGGTCTCCGGCGTGGGAGTGCTCGGCGCAGGAGCCGCCGGCCTGGCCGTCGCCCGGGCCGGGCTGCGGCCCGTCGACAAACTGACCGAGGCCGTCGAGCACGTGGCCCGCACGGAGGACCTGAACATCCGCATCCCCGTGGAGGACGCCAGCGAGGACGAGATCGCCCGCCTGTCCCACTCCTTCAACTCCATGACCTCGGCCCTGGCCAGCTCCCGTGACCTCCAGCAGCAACTGATCGCGGACGCCGGCCATGAACTCCGCACTCCGCTCACCTCTCTCCGCACCAACATCGAGCTCCTCACCCGCAGCGAGGAAACGGGCCGCCCCATCCCCGAGGCGGACCGCAAGGCGCTGCTCGCGTCGGTGAAGGCGCAGATGACGGAACTGGCCACGCTCATCGGCGACCTTCAGGAACTGTCCCGCCCGGACCCCGGCCAGCACTCGGAGCGGACTCAGATCGTGGCCTGGCAGGACACGGTGGAGTCGGCGCTGCGGCGAGCGCGGCTGCGCGGACCGGAACTGACGATCACGGCGGACGTCGAGCCCTGGTTCGTCCGCGCGGAACCCTCCGCCCTGGAACGGGCGGTGGTCAACATCCTGGACAACGCGGTGAAGTTCAGCCCGGAGGGCGGCCTGATCGAGGTCCGCCTGACCGAGGGCGTCCTCACGGTCCGCGACCACGGCCCGGGCATCCCCGCCGACGAACTCCCCTACGTCTTCGACCGCTTCTGGCGCTCCCCCGGCGCCCGCGCCCTGCCGGGCTCGGGCCTGGGCCTGTCGATCGTGGCCCGGACGGTCCAGCAGGCGGGCGGCGAGGTGTCGCTGGCCCGGGCGGACGGGGGAGGCACGGTGGCGACGGTACGACTGCCGGGGGCGGCGGTGCCTCCGCCGGAGAATCCCCCTACTTCTTGACGCAGGCGAGGAACGACGCCCAGGGGCTCGCGCCGAACACGAGTATCGGGCCGTCGGGGCGCTTGCTGTCGCGGACGGGGACCATGCCGGAGTGGCCGTCGGCGACCTCCAGGCAGTTTGTGCCGCCCCCGTCGCTGTAGGACGACTTGCGCCACGCGGCGGCAGTGAGGTCAGGGGCTCGGTTCATTCTCTGCACTCCTCTAGAAGGCGCTTGATGAACGCCGTCGACTCCACGGGAGTCAGCGCCGCGTCCCTGACGCGATCGTAGGACAAACGGAAGCGCAGGACCTTGTCCGCTTCCGTGATCAACTCACCGAAGCCGTTGCCCTCTGTCCAGGCGACTGGATCACCAACGCGCTGCCAGAAGAGCCAGAGGTGGCTGTCCATGAGGTCGTGCACCCCGGCCGCGAAGGGCAGTACCTGGATCGCGATGTTCGGCAGCTCGGCCGCATCCAGGAGGTGTGACAACTGCTCCGCCCACACCTTCGCGTCAGGGACAGGCCGCCGCAGAGCGACCTCGTCAAGGATCACGCGTAGGTCCGGCGCCGACTCACGGTAGAGCAGTTCCTGCCGCCCCACCCGCGCAGCCACCTGTTCCTCGACCTCTTCACTGTTGCCAGCCGTTGTCTGGGCGCCAGACAACCCTGACAACACCGCCCGGGCGTAGTCCTCGGTCTGCAAGAGACCCGGCACGCGCAGCTGGAACATCCACATGATCTGTGCCGTCGCCTCAAGATCCATGAACGCCTTGTACTTGTCCTGATGACCTCCCTGCGCGCCTCCCGCCACTCACGAACCAGCAGGTCACCGCACCCGTAGTAACTGTCCAGGTCCTCCATGACCGCCAGCTTGGACAGTCGCTCGCCCGACTCCAGGCGGCTCAAGTAGCTCTTGTCGTAGCCGGTGTCCTCGGCCAACTGGCCGAGCGACTTGCCCTCCTTCTCCCGCAGAAACCTCAGCGTCCGCCCCAGCACGACCCGTCCCCCGTCAACCACTTCGCCCACGTCACCCCTCACCGTTGCCTGGAGCGCCAGGCAACACCTGGCCTCTTCCGCAGCGTACGGGCGAGCCGTAACCATGGAGGCACGAACGGTAATCACCGCTCGTCAAACCCCCTGCCTGCCTCCCGGAAGGGACACCCATGCGCCTGCGCCTGCGCGCCGCCGAGCTCTGCGAGTCACTGCTCCTCACCCTCGTACGGCTCCTGTTGCCCGCCCGAGGGCGACATCGAGCCGTCGCGCCCTCCCGGCCACGGCCGTTGCCCCCGCCCGCACGCCCCCTCCCGCCGGAGCCCCTCGAAATCGACACCCCGCTCGTCCGGCCCTACCTCCGCGCCCTGGAGGTCTACGCATGAGGCTGCTCCCCTGGACCGGGGCCGACGGCAAACCCTGTTACCTCTCCACCGACGACCCCGACAGCCTGCTCTCCCGGCTCGCCGACGACGTCGAGGCCGCTCAGCTCGGGTCCGCCGAGACCGTGCTCGCCGGTGCCAGAGCCGTACTGCACGACCCCAAGGCCGGTGAACATGCTGTGCGTTGCGCGTTGGCGCGGGCCGTGGAGTCCCTCGGCGAGGTGCTGCGGATCGCTGTCGGTCGCGGCGACGGCACCCGATAAGGCAGGACATACACCCCGCGCACCTGTCGATGTCCTGTCATACCCATCAGTAGCGCACACTCCTGCCGCTGTTCTGACATCTTCATCGCCGTCACAGAACGACAAGCAGGAGTGAGCCCCCCACATGCGTCTCATTCGCACGTCAACTGTCAGGAAAATCGGCGCTGTTGCCGCCTCCACCGCCCTCGCCGTGACCGGTCTGCTGGCCGGCGCGGGGACCGCCTCGGCCGGGCCCGCCGGGGCGACGAACATCCGGGGTGTCGACCCCGGGGACACCGACCGGATGATCGAGCGGCTCTGTAGCCAGGAGACGAGCCTGACGGGCGTGTACGGCGCCCTGAACGTCGACACCGGCGAGTTCAAGACCCGGGACGAGTACCTGCGGGACGTCTTCGGGCTGTGGAAGCCGGCCGGGCCGTGGGAGCTGTTCCGCGGCTGGTGCGGGTACGCCGAGGCCTCGACCTGGTCGATCAAGGGCGACACCGTCCGCACGTCCCGCTGGATCGGGAACAAGGGGTCCGCCGACGACAAGGAGACCTTCGTCAGCAGCTACAGCACCAAGACGTTCGCGAAGAAGAGCGTCGGCGGCAGCATCAGCCTCTCCCTCGCCAAGAGCATCTTCAGCGGAACCGTGGGCGGCAGCGCCGGCTACGAGTGGGGCTGGGAGAAGGAGTCCCGGTTCGAGACCCGGAGCGAGAAGACCATTCCGCCGTGCCGGCAGGTCGCCGTGACCTGGACGCCGTACCAGCGCGTGGTGCGCGTGAACCCGGTCTTCCACGTCGAGGACTACGAGTGGAACAAGGGCGACGGCGACCGGACCGTGCACAGCTGGCGGGACCGGGGCTACCAGACCGTCTACTCGCACGGCTACTACATCGACGGCATCTCCGACAAGCTCCTGCCCAGCGGTCAGCCCGACGGCCGTGAGGACAAGATCGAGGAGAAGCTCGACCCCGCGTCCTGCACCGCATAGGACGCCTGCACCGGCAACCTTTCCGTGTGGGGCGGCGACTGATCAGCGGTCATTCCCCCACACGGAACGGATCGCCGTATGAGTGAGCCGCGCAGCAAGGCCCAGCACCGTCGTCGCAGAAGCCGCACCGCCCTGGCGGTCGGGGTCCCCCTGGCCCTGACCGCCGCCGGTACCTTCGCCTACGGCACCGACCTCGGCGTCCTCGGCAGCAGCGTCCAGGAGGCCTCCGCCGCCGCACCCGCCTGGGCGGCCGACACCGCCGACGGGTTCGCCTCCGTCAACTCCCTCGGGCAGAACGGGACGTACGGCGGCCGGGGCGGGAAGACCGTCACCGTCAAGACGCTCGCCGATCTGGAGAAGTACGCGACCGCGGCCGAGCCCTACGTCATCGTCGTCGCCGGCACCATCACGATGAACCCCGTCGGCAAAGAGATCAAGGTCAAGTCCGACAAGACCATCGTGGGGCAGGGGACCGCCGGGCACATCGTCGGCGGCGGGTTCTTCCTCGGCCAGGGCGTGCACAACGTGATCATCCGGAACCTGACCATCCGGGACGCGTACCAGGGGATCTGGAACGACAAGGACCACGACTTCGACGCGATCCAGATGGACGGCGCCCACCACGTGTGGATCGACCACAACGACCTGCGGCACATGGCCGACGGGCTCATCGACGTCCGCAAGGACTCGACGAACGTCACCGTCTCCTGGAACAAGCTGAGCGACAACAACAAGACCTTCGGCATCGGCTGGACCGAGAACGTCAAGACCGACATCACGATCCACCACAACTGGATCCGCGAGACCGAGCAGCGCAACCCGTCCACCGACAACGCCGCCCACGCCCACCTCTACAACAACTTCCTGGAGGACGCGCCGGGCACCGCCATCACGTCGGCGTACGGGAACTACTCGCGCGGCGGCACGAAGATGGTGCTGGAGAACTCCCTCTTCCAGGGCGTCAAGAACCCCGTCATCAAGGACAGCGGGGCCGCCGTCGTCCAGCGCGGCAACTCCTTCTCCGGCACCAGCGGTCGCAACGAGAGCGGCGGGAGCGCCTTCGACCCGAAGACGTACTACCCCTACACCCTCGACAAGGCCACCGACCTCCCGTCGGTCCTCAAGGCCGGCGCCGGGCCCCGCGCCTCCATCGGCACGACCGCCGCCGCAACCAAGGCCGCCGTTGCCACCACCCTCACCGTCGCCCAGGACGGCAGCGGCCAGTACCGCACCGTGCAGGCCGCCGTGAACGCCGTACCGGCGAACAACCCCGCGCGGGTCGTGATCGCCGTGAAGCCGGGGACGTACCGGGAACTGGTGAAGGTGCCCTCCAACAAGCCGCACGTCACCATCCGGGGCACCGGCGGCAGCCGCAAGGACACGACGATCGTCTACAACAACGCGTCGGGCACGCCGAAGCCCGGCGGCGGGACCTACGGCACCGGCGGCAGCGCGACCGTCGCCGTCGAGGCCGACGACTTCCAGGCGCGCAACCTGACCATCTCCAACGACTTCGACGAGAAGGCGAACCAGAACATCAAGGACCAGCAGGCCGTCGCCCTGCGGACCGCCGCCGACAAGGTGTTCCTCGACGGGATCATCGTCAGCGGGGACCAGGACACCCTGCTGCTCGACACCGCGTCGAAGGACCGCCTCGGCCGGGTCTACGTCAGCAACTCCTACGTCATCGGCAACGTCGACTTCATCTTCGGCCGGGCCACGGCCGTCGTCGACAAGTCCGTCATCACGCTGAAGAAGCGCTGGAACGGCACCTCGGCCGGGTACATCACCGCACCGAGCACCGCGGCGAACCGCAAGGGCATCCTGATCGCCAACTCCACCGTGAACGGCGACGTCTCGGCCGGGACCTTCTACCTCGGCCGGCCCTGGCACGCGGGCGGGGACGCGTCCCTCGATCCGCAGACCACCGTCCGCAACACCAACCTCAGTGCCGCGATCAGGTCCACGCCGTGGACCGACATGAGCGGCTTCTCCTGGAAGGACGACCGGTTCGCCGAGTACGGCAACTACGGCGCCGGCGCGGGCAAGGCGAGCGCCGACCGGCCCCACCTGAGTGACGCGCAGGCCGCGAACCAGGAGGTCGGGGACTGGCTCGCGGGCTGGACGCCTTCGGCGTCCTGAGCGGCTCCCTTCCGGGTCCGGCTGACGAGCGGCGCCGGACCCGGAAGGGTCACCATGCCCAGGGGCTACTGCTTCCAGGCGTAGTGCAGCCGGTCCAGGCCGCTCTGGTTGTTCACCGTCAGGCTGAGGTTCGTGCCCGTGCCCTGGAGCGTGGTGAGGGAGTAGGTGTCACCGTTGCGCAGGCCGGGCCAGTAGACCGAGCCGAGGCCCAGTTCCCGGATGGTGTCGGTCGCGGCCTGGATGTAGGCGATCTCGTTGGAGGTGCCCACCGGGCCGTTGTAGTCCAGGCCGGTGGTCATCGAGGCGCCGAACTCGTCGAGGATCGTGCGGGAGGCGCAGTCGCCGATGCGGCTCTTGAAGTCGGCCTTCCACTGGTCGACGCTGGTCCAGTCGGTGTGCCAGAAGCCGTAGTTGTGCAGGGCCAGGCGCGTGCCCTTCAGGCGCGGGTCGGCGCAGACCGGCTTGACGTCCTCGCTGTACTTGTACCCGCCGATCAGGATCCGGTCGCGGGGGATGAAGCGGTGGGTGCTCACCCACTTCGCCGCGATGTCCGTCCATTCCTGTGCGGTGTAGCCGAACGGCTCGTTCATCGGCTCGAAGTACACCTTGGAGTTGCCGGCGTAGGCGGTGGTGATCCGGGCCCACATCCGGTCCCAGGAGGCCTGGTCGTCGATCTTGCCGTCCTTGGCGTTGTCGGCCTCCCAGTAGCCCAGGATGACCTTGAAGCCCTTGGCGGTGGCGGCGTCGATCGCGCCCCGGTACGACTTCCAGAACGGGCCGTTGACCGAGGTCGGGTTGACCGGGAGGCGGACGGTGTTGGCGCCGAGCTTGGAGAACCCGCCGATGATCGCCTTGGACTTGGCGTAGGTGGTCGCGTAGCTGTCGGAGGTGGACAGGCCCGAGGGCACGACCGCGTCGTCGGCGTAGTTGTCGCGCGGGTCGGCCCAGTTGACGCCCTTGAAGTCGCTGACGGGCGGCGGGGTGGCGGGGCGGTGGGCGGGAGAGGCGGCGGCGGGGGAGGCGAGTGCTCCACCGAATGCCGTGACGCAGGCCAGCAGCGCCCCCACGCACGCTGTTCCGCGATGGGTCTTGTGAGACACGACATCCCCTTCTGAGCATGTGCGAAGGTGAGCAGCCCACAGACGGACCGCTCAGTGGAGCACGAAACTAGAAGGAGACTCGAACAGAGGTCAACACATCAGCACATAAAGTTTCACCCAGGGCTCCGGGACGGGCCGTTCCTCAGCCGCCCACCGTCAGCCCCGAGCCCGACAGCCGCACCCGGATGCCGTCCTCCTCCACCCGTACGTCCTCCAGCTTCACGTCCCCCTGCTCCGGCTTCGGCAGTTCGAACGCCAGGGCCAGCCGGTCGGCCAGGACCGGGCGGGTCAGGCCCGACAACTCATTCAGGAGGCCGGGGTCGAGACCCAGGCGCTTGAGCACTTCGGGGTTGTTCAGGGCGAGGTCGATGAGGTTCAGGCTCTCGGCCTGCCGGGCGAAGCGCGGAGAGCCGGTCAGTTCGGCGAGCTTGCCGTCGTCGGCCAGGGCCTCGTTCACCGTCGCCTCGGGCACGCCCATGCGCCGCACGATGGCCGGCACCGACAGCAGCGCCTTGGCCTTCTGCGTCTCCCGGGCCAGGTCGGCGGAGGCCTTGGGTGTCAGGTGCAGGCCTTCCGAGGCGCGCTTGCCGGGGCGGTAGGTGGCCAGGTTCCCGATGTCCAGCCGCATGCCGCCGATCTCCGTGGCGATGCCCCGCTCCCCCTGCCGCTGGATCCGGGCCTCGGCCCGCAGCTTCAGGTCGTGCCCGGCGACCGGCAGGGTGCCGTGCGCCCGCACCCGGTCCCGGCCCTCGCCGGTGAACGTCACCTGGGAAGCGCCCAGTTCGCGGTTGAGGTCCTCGAAGGACAGCATGACGTCCCCGTCGAACCGGGGGACGTCGGCGCCGCGCACGGAGGTCAGGCCGTCGGCGTTGAGCGTCACGTCGTGGGCCGTGGCCGACACCTTCGCCAGCGAGACCCGGTCCGCCGCGACGTCCGGGACGGTCACCTTCACCGACTCCAGCCGCTTGTCGGCGAGTTGGGTGAGGAAGGGAAAGCCGCCGATCTCCACCTCGGGCGCGGCGGCCAGGTCCAGGCGGTCCTTGAGGGTGTCCGCGGCCCGGTGCTCGGCGTACAGCACGGCCCAGCGGTCGCCGAGAGCGGCGAACGAGGCGAGGACGACGAGGCCGACGACCGCCTTCACGGCGAGCGGCAGTCCGGCGAAACGATTCTTTCGGCGTCGGCCGCCGCGGCGGTGGTCGGGCGGCGACCACTCCGGCTCCGGCTCGTGCCGCTGCTCGGCGTCCTCGCCGAGGAAGTCCTCCAGAGGGGTCGCCTCCAGAGGCCCGTCGTCGAGTGCGCCGAGTTCCTCGTAGGGGTTGCGGGGCTGCTCGGAGCGGTCGTCGGGATGATGCGTGTCCATGCGGTGGGGGGTGCGCATCGTCTCATCCGACCATGCGCACCGCCCCGTCCCGCAACTCGAACCCGCGGTATGCGACTTACTTCACGATCGTGATGCGGTCCGCCTTGGGCGGTGCGATCGGGGTCGCGGCCGAGGAGTTGGCCGTCAGGTACTGCTCCAGCGCGGTCAGGTCGTCGGAGCCGACGACGTCGTTCGTGCCCTGGCCGAGGGTCGGGAAGCCGTCGCCGCCGCCCGCGAGGAAGCTGTTCGTCGCGACACGGTAGGTGGCCGCCGGGTCGATGGCCGAGCCGTTCAGCCTGATGCTGTCCGTGACCACCCGGTCGGCACCGGACTTGGTGAGGTCCAGCGTGTAGGTCAGACCGGAGGAGACCTGGAGGACCTTCGGCGCCGCCGCGTTGGGGCCGGTCACCTGCTCCTTGAGCACCTGGATCAGCTGCGCGCCCGTGAAGTCCTGGAGATTCACGGTGTTGGCGAACGGCTGGACGGTGAAGCCCTCGGCGTAGGTGACGACGCCGTCGCCCTCGGCGGCCTTGGCCGGGTACGTCAGGGGCGCCCGGATACCGCCCGGGTTCATCAGCGCCAGGTCCGTCTCCGGGTCGAGCTGCTTGCCGTGGGCGAGCTGGGCGTCGGCGATGAGGTCACCGAGCGGGGACTCGGTACCGGTGTTGCCGATGTCGCCGGAGATCCAGCCGATCGGCTTGTTGCCGATGGGCGCGGCCAGCGTGTTCCACTTGCTGATCAGCTCGGTCATGTCGGGCGCCTTGGGGACGTCCCGGGTGACCACGCGGTTCGCCGACTTCACGGCCGTACGGGCGATGTCGCCGGTCCTGCGGTCGTAGGTCAGCGTGGTGTCGGTGTAGAGGCGGCCGAAGGACGCGGCCGAGGTGACCATGCGGGGCTTGCCCGCCGGGTCGGCGATGCTGCACACGTACGCGTTGTGGGTGTGGCCGGTGACCAGCGCGTCGACCTGCGGCGTGACGTTCTTCGCGATGTCGACGATCGGGCCGGAGATGCCGTCGCCCGCACCCGGGGAGTCACAGTCGTAGTTGTACGACGTCGACGCCGGGAAGCCGCCCTCGTGGATGAGCGCGACGATCGACTTCACGCCCTGCTTCTGGAGCACCTTGGCGTACTTGTTGATCGTCTCGGTCTCGTCCTTGAAGGACAGGCCCTTGACGCCCTCGGCGGAGACGATGTCCGGGGTGCCCTCCAGGGTCACGCCGATGAAGCCCACCTTGACGCCGTTCTTCTTCCACACCCAGTAGGGCTTGAGGATCGGCTTCTTCGTCTTCTCGTCGAGGACGTTGGCGGCCAGGTAGGGGAAGTCGGCGCCCTTGAACTTCTTGTCCGTGTAGCAGCCGTCCTTCGGGTGGCAGCCGCCGTTCTGGAGGCGGGCCAGTTCCCTGGCGCCCTCGTCGAACTCGTGGTTGCCGACCGAGGTGACGTCGAGGTCGAGCTTGTTCAGCGCCTCGATGGTCGGCTCGTCGTGGAACAGCCCGGAGATCAGCGGGGAGGCGCCGACCATGTCGCCGCCGGCGGCCGTGATGGAGTACTTCTCGCCCTTGCGGGCCTGGCGCAGGTGCGTGGCGAGGTACTCGACACCACCGGCGTCGATGGTCTTCGTCGTGCCGTCGTGCTGGTGCTCGGTGACCCGGCCGGACGAGCCCGCCGGCGGCTCCAGGTTGCCGTGCAGGTCGTTGAAGGACAGCAGCTGCACGTCCTGGTAGCGGCCGGGCCAGTGACCGCCCTTGCGGTGGTCCTCGCCCGCGGTCGCCGACCCCGGCAGCCCCGCGGCGGCCAGCGCGCCGACGGTGACGACACCGGCGGCGAGAGCGACGAAACGGTTCGTACGACGTCTCCGGCGCTCCGGATGCGCTGGTGAAGTGGCTGGCATACGCCCCCCTGTGGGTCTGCTGGGACAGTGATGTCGTCCGGCGCAGCCTAGAGTCAACGCGCGTAGCGCGACAGGCCTTTCCGGGTTACGACCTGGTTGCTTCTTTGCCGCCGTTTTGCCGGTGGCGCCCCGTACCCTCGTACGCATGACCAGCGACGACACCGTACGGCCAGGCCACCCCCGCTCGATCGAGACCCTTGCCGCGCTCTCCGCGGAGCAGACCGAGGCCGTGCTCGGACTGCTCGACGAGGCGGCCCGGACCGACGGGCAGCAGGCGGTGTCCGAACAGGGCCGGTTGCAGTTGCGCGGCGGCGAGCGCGAGGGCGTGTCCCATCTGCTGCTCACCGCCGGCGGGGAACTTGTCGGTTATGCCCAGTTGGAGGACACGGACCCGGTGGAGCCGCCCGCCGCCGAGCTGGTGGTGCACCCCGGCCACCGCGGGCACGGGCACGGACGCGCGCTCGGCTCGGCTTTGCTGGCCGCGTCCGGCAAGCGACTGCGGGTGTGGGCGCACGGCGGGCACTCCGCCGCCCGGCACCTCGCGCAGGTCCTCGGACTCACCCTGTTCCGTGAACTGCGCCAGATGCGAAGGCCGTTGACCGGCTTCGACGCTCCCGAGCCGGTGCTTCCCGAGGGTGTCACCGTGCGGACCTTCGAGCCCGGCCGGGACGACGCGGCCTGGCTCGCGGTGAACGCCGCCGCCTTCGCCCACCACCCCGAGCAGGGCTCCCTCACCCAGCGCGACCTCGACGACCGCAAGGCCGAGCCGTGGTTCGACCCGGCGGGGTTCTTCCTGGCCTTCCGCGGCGACGAACTCGTGGGCTTCCACTGGACCAAGGTGCACGCCGAGGAGGGCCTGGGCGAGGTGTACGTCCTCGGTGTGGGGCCGGGCGCGCAGGGCGGCGGCCTCGGCAAGTCCCTGACCACGATCGGGCTGCGGCACCTGGCGGGGCAGGGGCTGCCGACGGCGATGCTGTACGTCGACGCCGACAACAAGGCGGCGGTGTCGGTGTACGAGCGGCTGGGCTTCACCACGCACGAGGTGGACCTGATGTACCGGACGGAGACCTGAGCCGTGCTCCCGGCGCGTGATCTGAGCGTCCGCCCCGCCGCCGAGGCCGACCTGCCCGACCTCGTGCGCCTGCGCGACGACGCCGCCCGCCGGCTGTTGGCCCGTGGTGTCACCGGGCAGTGGCGGCCGGGGGAGCTGGACGAGGACCACTTCCGCCGGGTCCTGGCGCACGGCGAGGTCTGGCTCGCGGAAGCCGGCGGGCGTCTCGCGGGTGCCTGGGAGCTGTGGTGGGAGGACGAGGACGCCTGGGGCCCGCAGCCGCCCGTGGCCGGGTACGTGCACCGGCTGATGGTGGACCGGACCGTCACCGCGCCCGGGACGGGCCGGCTGCTGCTGGACGCCGCCGAGCGCCGGGTGGCCGAGGCGGGGCGCACCCGGGTGCGCCTGGACTGCCTCGCGGGCAACGCGCAGCTCAACGCCTATTACGCCGACGCCGGTTACCGCGTCGTGGGACACAAGGCGGGCAAACCGCAGCCGGGCGGGCCGCCCAAGTCCTTCACGCTGATGGAGAAGCGGCTCCGCTAGGGGGCTTCTGACGGATCTCCGCGGAGGAAGGAGCGGCGTTCGGTGCGTGTTCTCGGCGCGCCGGACGGAAGGTCTCGTAGCGGAGCTACTAGGCCTTTCGTCCGGTGCGGCGAGAGCGCGTGCCGGGCGTCGCGACGCCGCGGAGATCCGTCAGAAGCCCCCTAGGTGGGCCTTGCGCCCAGGACGGCCGCCAGAGCTCGCCCTCCGGCGGTCGCGGCCGGGTCGCCACCAGGTGGTCGCGCAGGGCCGACAGGCCGGGATGCGGGTTGTCCGTGCGCCACAGCAGCGAGTGCGGGTAGACCGGGACCGGGTCCACGAGCGGGACGAGCCGCAGGTCGTGGGTGACCGGCCAGACGTGCGGGGTGCGTTCGCTGAGGAAGGTCGCCACGGTCGCGGACCCGGCGATCGTGTCGAGGAGCGCCTCCAGGCCGAAGTTGGGCCCGATGGTGTCGATGGCCGGACCGAAGGCCGCGGCCAGTTCCTCGTAGTAGGCGTGCCACTCGGTCCCGGGCACGTTGCCCGGCATCCAGATCCGGTGTCCGGCGAGCTGCCCGGTCGTCACCTTGTCGGCCCGGGCGAAGGGATGGCCGGGGCCGACGCACAGCCGCAGCGGCTCGTCGAGGACCGGGGTGGCCGCGATGCCGTCGGGGAGCCGCTGCCCGGGCATGGTGACGGCCCGGAAGGTGGCGTCGACGGCCCCGTCCCGCAGGGCCGTCACGGCCGTCTCGACGTCGAACAGCGTGACGACGTCCAGGGCGATCTCCGGGTGCGCCCGGTGGAAGTGCTGCACCAGTCCGCCGGTGGCGGCCCGGCGTCCCACGACGTCCACCCGCAGCGCCCGGTCCCCGGGCCGGACGGCGGCCGTCGCCCGCTCCTCGGCGCCGAGCAGGACGCGGGCGTGCGGCAGCAGGGCCTGCCCGTCGATGGTGAGTTCCGCCCCGCGCGGCGTACGGACCAGCAGCCGCACGCCGAGGTCCTTCTCCAGCGCGGCGATCCGCTTGGAGACGGCCTGCTGGGTGAGCGCCAGGTCCACGGCGGCCTTCTGGAACTGCCCGGAGTCGGCGATCGCGACGAAGGCCCGTACGGCTTTGAGGTCCACGAGGGGCAGCGTAGCCGCACAACGGGTGGTTGTCGCAGGGGCCGGTGAACCCCATGAGGAAGCCCGACGTACCCTTCTTGCACAACCACTCGGAGTACTAGAGCCGGAACCGCCGCCGCACCGGCTCCACCGCGCACACCGCGCCGAGGACCACGGCCCCGGCCAGGACCACGCCCCACCGGTCGTGCGCCGCGGCCCAGCGCTCGTCCTGCACCGGCACGAACAGGGCCCAGCGGCCGGGCAGGAACAGCATGGCCAGGACGGACGTGGCCAACAGTCCGCCCGAGACCGGCAGTCCGGGCCGGGTGACCTCGCTGAAGCGCAGCGCGGCCGCCGCGCCGGTCACCGCCAGGACGAAGGCGGCTCCGGCCTCCACCGTGATGTCACCGACCGGGGGCCGCGCCCCCGGCGGCACGAGCAGCAGGGCCACCGTCCACCAGGCCGCCGCGGCCGGGACGGTCAGGGCGACGCGCAGGGCGACGCGGACCGGGCGCGGGGTCGGCACGGCGGCCGTGGTGTGCCGGGCCGGGTCGTCCAGGAGGAAGGCCAGGCCCACCGCGAAGGCGAGGATCGCGGCCCGCAGCAGGTACAGGGAGAGTCCTTCCGCCGTCTCGCCGGTCCGGGTCAGCGCGGCGAGCAGCAGCCCCGCCGCCCCGGCCGCGCCGACCGTGCCCCACGGCAGCGTCCGGTGGACGGGGCGCACCAGCTGCCGGGTCAGGAGAGGCACTTGTCGTCCCCCTCGGGCGCGGGCAGGCCCAGCAGCCCGGCGGCCCGGGCCGCGGTGATCTTCGGTGCGGTGAGTTCGTCCCACCGGTCCTTGACCCGTGCGCCGGCCTCGGCCCGGGGCAGGTCGAGCAGCGCGCGCAGCACCTCGGTCTGGGCCTCGGTCATGTACAGCCCGTTCGTGGGCTGGAGCACGGAGTCGGAGCCGGTCACGGTGTCGTTGAGGCGGACCCGGCGCAGCGCGTCGAGCGGGTCGGACTCCCAGCCGACGGCCAGCCACATGAGGGGCACGACGCGGCCGTCGCAGATCGAGGTGGCGGCCTCCTCGTCGCCCGCGATCAGCACACCGGCCACGGCGGCCGAGAACTCGGGGACGCGGTTGCCGCCCCACTGGGTGCCCACCGTCACCTCGTACGGGCGCTTCAGCGGCTCCAGAGCGGCGTCGCCGGAGAGGCCGTAGCGCGCGTCGACCCGTTGCCGTACGACGACGTCCTGCTCGTGGGCGCCGCCCCCGGCCAGGGAGCGGACGCGGTCCACCACCCTGGCCCAGTCACCCACGCGGGGCTCCCACTCGGGAAACGCGCAGTACGTGGATCCGTCCCGCCGTACGCAGGACTGCACCTGCTCGGGGTGGACCGAGGCCCGTTCACGCGCCCTGACCAGCTCGGGGGAGTCGCCCGCCGACTGGGCCACCCCGCCGGCCAGCGTCATGGCCAGCGCCCCGGCGACACCGGCGAACACGGCCGGCTTGCGGCCGCCGGCCACGAGCAGCGCCAGCAGGCCGACGCTCAGCGCCAGCCCGGCCAGGTACAGGGCGTGCCAGGCGGCGGGCCGTCCCATCAGGTCCGACGGCAGGGTGTTGGGGGTCGCTTCCTCGACTGCCGGCAGCAGCCACCTCGCCCCGTAGTCCATGCCCGAGAAGAAGAGGAACAGGAACAGGAACAGCACCACCAGCAGCGGCGCGGCGAGAGCGGACCGCACCAGCCCCGCCACGAGCAGCCCGACCAGTCCGAACAGCAGCACCGTCAGCGGCCCGACGAGCAGTTCGGCCACCGAGCCGTGCCCGATCGCCCCGGGGCGCAGCGCCTCCCGGCCGAACTGCGCGGCCACGCACACGGCGGTGACCAGGGCCGCCGCCACGACTGACAGGGCATGGGCGGCCGTACGCCGCCACGCCGGGAGGACCAGCACCGTGAGGAGCTGTTCCGTGCCGTGCCGCCGGGAGCGCAGCGCGGCCTGGTTGACGGACAGCAGGACCGCGAGGCCGACGAGCATCGGCGCGCTCTGGGTGGCCCGGTCGGCGTCCTGGAGGGCCGGATAGTCGCCCCAGGCCCGGCCGGCGCGCCACACGGTCCAGCCGAGGTACACGGCGAAGGCGAGGAGCACCGGGATCCGGGTCAGCAGCCGGCGGGACTCGAACAGGGCCAGGGCGAGTACGGCCTTGAAGGACCCGCCGGGTTCGTGCCGTGTCCCGGACGCGGCCGGCTTCTCCACGACTGTGGTCATGCCGCCACCTCCGTTCCGGCGCCGTCGAGGGTGAGCAGGTAGCCGTCCTCCAGAGTGGGTTCGAGGAGTCGGGCCCCGGCCGGCGGGTCGCCGACGTTCCGGAAGGAGCCGGTGCCCGTGCGCCATCCCGCCTTCGCGCCCGGGTCCCGCTCGGTGCTGCTCCACACGCGCCCAGCGGCTCGCGCGGTCAGCTCGGCCGGGGTGCCCTCGAACCGGACCCGGCCACGGGCCATGACGATCACGCGGTGGCAGAGCATCGCCACGTCCTCCGTCTGGTGGGTGGACAGCAGCACCGTCCGTCCCTCCCCCGCTCCGGCGATCAACTCCCGGAACCGCATGCGCTGTTCGGGGTCCAGGCCCACGGTCGGCTCGTCGAGGACCAGGAATCCGGGGTCGCCGACCAGGGCGGCTGCCAGGGCCACGCGCTGCCGCATCCCGCCGGACAGCTTGCGGATGCGCTTGCCCCGTACGTCCGCCAGGCCGGCCTCGTCGAGGACCCGCCGCACCTCGCGGTGCCTGACGCCCCGGTCGGTCATCTCCTTGAGGATCGCCACGTAGTCGACGAACTCGAAGGCGGTGAAGTCCGGGTGGAAGCCCGGCGTCTGCGGCAGATAGCCCAGCCGCCGCCGCACCTCCTGCCGGCCGCGGGCGGTGGCCGGGTCGTGCCCGAGCACGGTGAAGGCGCCCCGGTCGGCGGGCAGGGCCGTGGCGAGCACCCGCAGCAGCGTGGTCTTGCCGGCGCCGTTGGGGCCGAGCAGCCCGGTCACGCCGGCGGTCAGGCGCAGCGACACGTCGTCGAGGGCCCGGGTGCCGCCGTAGCGGAGGCTCAGCCCGGAGGCGGACACGGTCGGGGTCATGCGGCACGTCCCTGGAAGAGGTCGAATCGGTCACGGAGCAGGAAGAGCAGCCCGGCGGAGAGCGCGGCGACCACCGCCGCGACGCCCTGCCCGGCAGCGGTGAACGGCGCGAGCGGCACGTCCGCCCCCGCCCGCAGCGCGTCGGCCGCCAGCAGCAGCCCGGCCCACGCCCCGCCCACCAGGGACGGCGCGAGCACCGGCCCCAGCCGGGGCATCAGCGCGAGCCCGGTCGCCGTCAGCGCCAGCCCGGGCAGCAGCCAGGCCAGCGCCCGCAGCCCGTAGGCGGGCAGGGCGAGGGTCGCCAGGCCGTTCAGCGCGAGCACGACGGCGAGCACGGCCACCGTCCGGATCATCAGCAGCCGGAACCCGTGCATCGGCGCGACGACGGCCATCTCGTACGTCGGGTCCAGTGCGGGCCCGTACGACAGCGCCACACCCGCCAGCGGGAGCAACGGCGCCAGGGCCAGGAAGAGCGTGGGGAACTCCCCGGTGCGCACGGAGTGCCCGGCCGCGACGCTCAGGAGCAGCACGGCGACGACGGCCGCGAGCCAGGACCGCCGCAGCACCGGCGTCGCCGCCAGCAGCCGCGCGGTGTGCCCGGCCACGCCGATCCGCAGGAGCAGCTTCTCCAGAAGCCCCGTCCGGGGCGCGTCCAGCTCGGCGTCGAGCCGTTCCCACCCGGCATCGAGGGCGACCGGGTCGCCGACCTCGGCCAGCGTCCCGCGGCACCGGGCGCAGGAGGTCAGATGCGCGTCGGCGGACCAGAGCGCGGGAGCCGCCAACTCCCCCCGGGCGTAGGCCCGCAGGTCCTCTTCCGGCACGTGCCAGCTCATGCCAACGCCTCCCTCAGCTGCTTGCGGGCCCGCATCGCCCGCGTCTTGACCGTCCCGGGCGGTATGCCGAGCAGCACCGCCGCCTCACGGGTGGTCAGCCCGTCGATGACGGTCGCCTGCAACACCGCCCGCAGCTCCGGCGACAGCCGGACCAGCGCTCCGGCGAGGTCCCCGTGCTCCACCCCCGCGAGCACGCGTTCCTCCGCCGACGCCTCGTCCCGGTGCCGCAGCCTCGCCAGGGCCTGTCGCAGCCGCCCCCGGGCCCCGTCGCCGCGCAGCGCGTCCACCAGCCGCCGCGACGCGATGCGCCACAGCCACCCGGCCGCGTCCGCGGAACCGGCCTCCTCCCGGTGGCGGGCCTTGCCCCGCCAGATCGCGAGGAACGTCTCCTGCACGACGTCGTCGACGACCCCGAGGTCGGCGCACCGCCCCCGCAACCGGGCCCGGAGCCACGGCGCGTAGCGCCGGTACAGCTCCTCGAAGGCACGCCGGTCGGCGTCCGCGGCTATGGCCCGCAGCAGCTCCCCGTCGCTTCTCTTATCGCTCACGTCTCCTCATCGGACGGCCCGGCCCGAACGGTTCACGACAGCACGCTTGACTTTGCCGATCCGCTCCACCACCCTTTCACTACTTCATTAGTGAAAGGGTGGTTCAAGCAGTGGTCGAGTACCGCATCGACCGGCGCAGCGGCGTGGCCACCTACGTCCAGATCGTCCAGCAGACCAAGCAGGCCCTGCGCCTGGGCCTGCTGGAGCCGGGCGACAGACTCCCCACGGCCCGCGAGGTCGTGGAGGCCACCGCCATCAACCCCAACACGGTCCTGAAGGCCTACCGGGAACTGGAGCGCGAGGGCCTGGTCGAGGCCCGCCGCGGACTCGGCACGTTCGTCCGCAAGTCCCTGGGCGCGGCTCCCGCCGACTCCCCCCTCCGCACGGAGCTGGACGCCTGGGCGGTCCGGGCCCGCGCGGCCGGTCTGGAGCGCGACGACGTGGCCGCCCTCTTCACTTCCGTACTCGACGCGCACTTCGCAGACTCCAAGGGGGACGCATGACCGACACCGCCATCGAGGCGGCGGCACTGGGCAGGAGGTTCGGGCGCCGCCGCAAGCCGGCCCTGGACGGCTGCTCCTTCCGCATACCGAGGGGCCGCGTGTGCGCCGTCGTCGGCCCGAACGGCGCCGGCAAGTCCACCCTGCTCGCCCTGGCGGCCGGGCTGCTGCGGCCCACCGACGGCTCGATCACCGTGCTCGGCCAGGCCCCGGCGGCATCCCGCGAGCGCCTCGCCCACGTCGCGCAGAACAAGCCCCTGTACCCCCAGCTCACCATCACCGGCACCCTGCGCCTGGGCCGCGACCTCAACCCCCGCCGCTGGGACGCCGAGGCAGCCGAGCGGATCGTCGCGGAGGGCGACCTCGACCCGGGTGCGAGGATCCGCTCCCTCTCCGGCGGCCAGCGCACCCGTGTGGCACTCGCCCTGGCTCTCGGCAAGCGCCCCGACCTGCTGCTCCTGGACGAGCCGATGGCCGACCTCGACCCCCTCGCCCGGCACCAGCTGATGGCCGCGCTCATGGCCGACGCCGCCGACCGCGGCACCACGGTTGTCATGTCCTCGCACGTGGTGGCGGAGCTGGAGGGCTCCTGCGACCACCTGCTGCTGCTCGGCGGCGGCCGCGTCCGTCTCGCCGGACCGCTGGACGACCTGCTCGCCGCCCACACCCTGGTCACCGGCCGGGCCGGCGACGCCCTGGATCCGCACACCGTGGTCGAGTCCCGCACCACCGGCCGCCAGCTGACCGCCCTGGTCCGGCCCGCGGGTCCCCTCGGCGACGGGGTCCGGGGCGACCGCCCCTCCCTGGAGGAGGTCGTCCTGGCGCACCTGCGCTCCCCCGAGGCCCCGCCGCTCCTGCTCGACCAGCGGGAGGCCGCCGTATGAGCGCCGCGACCGTCGGGTCACCCGCCGCCCGGCGCTTCCCGGAGCCGCGCGGCCTGTTCCTGGCCGTGCTCCGGGTACACCGCTCCGCCCTGCTGTTCTGGCTGGGACTGGTGGCGGTGGCCGCCGGGGCGCTGCTGTGGGCGCTCGGGCCGGGGGCGGACAGCGCCTGGGCGGAGTACCGGGCGTCGGGCTGCGGCGGGGACAGCCCCGGCCTCGGGTGTGATCTCCCCGGGCCCGCGCACGGCCGGTACGAGACCGTCGTGGCGTGCGCCTCCGGGCTCCTCGCCGTCCTGCCCGTGCTCACCGGGGCCTGGGCGGGCGGTGCGCTCATCGGCCGCGAGCTGGAGAGCGGCACCGCCCGGCTGGCCTGGACCCAGTCGGTCACCCCGGCCCGCTGGCTGGCCGCCAAGCTCGCCGTCCCGGCCCTGCTGCTCGTGACGGGCACGCTCGCGATCACCCTGCTGCACCGGACGCTGTGGGCGTCCGACAGCCATGTGACCCGCTCCGTGGGCTGGCACGAGTGGCATGACGACAGCGTCTTCGAAGCCAACGGCACCCTCGCCACCGCCCAGCCCCTCGCCGCCCTCGCCCTCGGCGTCCTGGCCGGCCTGGTGGTGGGCCGGGCGCTGCCCGCCCTCGCCGCCGCGGCCCTGGCCGTCACGGCGCTCATCTACGTGCTCGACGAAGTGCGCCCGCACCTGTGGCCGACGCCCCCCGGGACACCCGTCCTGATGCACGAGCACCCGGCCTCCCACTTCTGGCCCCTCCAGCTCGTGGAGACCGGCATCGTCCTGGCCGTCGCCGCCCTGGCGACCGCCGCCTCGTTCGCCCTGCTGCGCCGCCGCACGGGAGCGGCCGCATGACCGCCCTCGGCACGGCCCCGGCGCCCGCGGGCCGCCCGGGCGGCCTGGTCCGTACGGTCGCGCGCACGCACCGCACGGCCCTCGCCCTGGCGCTCCTGCTCCTGGCCGCCGCGACGACCGCGCTGATCTGGCTGCACTCCCTCGGGGACGAGGCCCGGGCCGGGAACAGCGCCTGCGCCACACCCCCGACCGACCGGCTGCCGTCCTGCGCGGCCGTCGAGGCGATCACCGTCGACGAGACGTACGCGAGCGGCCTCTCGGTGATCGCCACCGTGCTGTCCTGGGCGATGTTCCCGGTGGCCGCCTGGGCCGGCGGCGCCCTCATCGGCCGCGAGCTGGAGAGCGGCACCGCCCGGCTGGCCTGGACCCAGTCGGTCACCCCGGCCCGCTGGCTGGCCGCCGAGCTCGCCGTCCCGGCCGCGCTGCTCACCGCCGGCGCGGGCGCACTCGTCGCGGTGAACGTCTGGGCGCGCGGGGACGGCAACCCGAACCTGGCCGGCGACTGGTACTACCCGGACGTGTTCGTGTCGACCGGCCCGGTGGCCGTGGCCTACGCCCTGGCCGGCCTCGCCCTCGGGGCCCTGGCCGGACTGGTGTGGCGCCGGGCCCTGCCCGCCGCGGGAGTGGCCCTCGCGGCCTCCCTGCTCCTGCACGGCCTCCTGGAACGACACCGCGAGGACCTCTGGCCGGTGGTCACCCGCACCGAGGCCGGCGGCTTCGAACTGCCCCGCTCCGCCCTCCAGGTGTCCTGGGCCGACTCCCCCGTGAACGGCGTCCCGGTCACCCGGGCGACCTTCCACCCGGAGTCCCACTTCTGGCCGCTTCAGTACGTGGAGACCGGCCTGCTCCTGGCCGTGGCCGCCACCGCGACGGCCGCCGCCTTCGTCCTGCTGGCCCGCCGCCTCCCCTGAACCGGTCCGCGCGTCCTTCCACGGGGGGATGGACGCGCGGACCGCCCGTGGACCCCTCGCGAGCCGCCCCCCGGTGTCCCGCACGTCATGTCTCCGTAACCATTGATTCAGACGGGCTTGCGAAGCTCGGCCAATGAATCCCGCCGTGCCAGAGCCTTCCCCGCCCCGTGAGGGTCCCGAGGGAAACGGGAGCACTCATGTGGCACCCCCGCTCCCGCCCGCGCTGTCCGACGCGCCCGTGATGCTCGCGGCGCGGAAGAATGGGTCCATGAGCCAGCCGAACACCCAGGCACAGGTCCAGCACGCGCAGCCCTCCGTGGGCTCCATCGCAGCCCACCGCCCCCACACGGTGGCAGCGGCGGTCTCCGATCTGGAACCGGACATCGACGCCGACCTCGACGCGTACGAGGAGTCGCCGTACGACGGGCCCCAGCTGCCGCAGGGCCGCTTCCTCGACCGGGAGCGCAGTTGGCTCGCGTTCAACGAGCGCGTGCTCGAACTCGCCGAGGACCCGAACACGCCCCTGCTGGAGCGGGCCAACTTCCTGGCGATCTTCGCCAGCAACCTGGACGAGTTCTTCATGGTCCGGGTGGCCGGTCTGAAGCGCCGCATCGCCACCGGCGTGGCCACCCGCTCCGCCTCCGGCCTCCAGCCCCGCGAGGTGCTGGAGATGATCTGGGCCCGCTCGCGGGAACTCATGGCCCGGCACGCCGCCTGCTACCACGAGGACGTCGCCCCCGCACTCGCGGAGGAGGGCATCCACCTGGTCCGCTGGAACGAGTTGCAGGAGAAGGAGCAGGCCCGCCTGTTCACGCTGTTCCGGCACCAGATCTTCCCCGTGCTGACCCCGCTGGCGGTCGACCCGGCGCACCCCTTCCCGTACATCTCCGGCCTGTCGCTGAACCTGGCCGTCGTCGTGCGCAACCCGGTCACGGGCCACAAGCACTTCGCCCGGGTGAAGGTGCCGCCGCTGCTGTCCCGCTTCCTGGAGAGCTCCCCGGGCCGCTACGTCCCCATCGAGGACGTCATCGCCGCCCACCTGGAGGAGCTGTTCCCGGGCATGGAGGTCCTGGAGCACCACGCCTTCCGCCTCACCCGCAACGAGGACCTGGAGGTCGAGGAGGACGACGCCGAGAACCTCCTCCAGGCGCTGGAGAAGGAGCTCATGCGGCGCCGCTTCGGCCCGCCGGTGCGCCTGGAGGTCGAGGAGTCCATCGACCGCGAGGTCCTGGACCTGCTGGTGCGCGAGCTGAAGATCAGCGAGGCCGAGGTGTACCCGCTGCCGGGCCCGCTGGACCTCACGGGCCTGTTCCGGATCGCCTCCCTGGACCGGCCGGAGCTGAAGTACCGCAAGTTCGTCGCCGGCACCCACCGGGACCTCGCCGAGGTCGAGTCGGCGTCCGCGCCGGACATCTTCGCCGCGCTGCGCGAGCGGGACGTGCTGCTGCACCACCCGTACGACTCGTTCTCCACCTCCGTCCAGGCCTTCCTGGAGCAGGCGGCCGGCGACCCGGACGTCCTCGCGATCAAGCAGACGCTGTACCGCACCTCCGGTGACTCCCCGATAGTCGACGCGCTCATCGAGGCCGCCGAGACCGGCAAGCAGGTGCTGGTCCTGGTCGAGATCAAGGCCCGCTTCGACGAGCACGCCAACATCAAGTGGGCCCGCAAACTGGAGGAGGCCGGCTGCCACGTGGTCTACGGCCTGGTCGGCCTGAAGACCCACTGCAAGCTGTCGCTGGTGGTCCGCCAGGAGGGCGAGACGCTCCGCCGCTACAGCCACGTCGGCACCGGCAACTACCACCCGAAGACGGCCCGCCTCTACGAGGACCTCGGCCTGCTCACGGCCGACCCGCAGGTCGGCGCCGACCTCTCGGACCTCTTCAACCGCCTGTCCGGCTACTCGCGCCGGGAGACCTACCGCCGGCTGCTCGTGGCGCCCAAGTCGCTGCGCGACGGCCTGGTCTCGCGGATCACCAAGGAAGTCCAGCACCACCGCGCGGGGCGGCCCGCGTACGTCCGCATCAAGGTCAACTCGATGGTCGACGAGGCCGTCATCGACGCCTGCTACCGCGCGGCCCAGGCGGGCGTGCCGGTGGACATCTGGGTGCGCGGCATCTGCGCGGTGCGCCCGGGCGTGGCGGGCCTGTCGGAGAACATCCGGGTCCGCTCGATCCTCGGCCGTTTCCTGGAGCACTCCCGGGTTTTCGCCTTCGGCAACGGCGGCGAGCCCGAGGTGTGGTTCGGCAGCGCCGACATGATGCACCGCAACCTCGACCGCCGGATAGAGGCCCTCGTCCGGGTCACCGACCCGGCCCACCGGGCGGCCCTGAACCGGCTGCTGGAGACCGGCATGTCCGACTCCACCGCCTCCTGGCACCTCGGCCCGGACGGCGACTGGACCCGGCATGCGACCGACGCGGACGGACAACCCCTGCGCAACGTCCAGGAGATGCTCATAGACGCCCGGAGGCGCCGGCGTGGCACAGCAACACCTTGACCCGACCGATCCCCGGTCCAGGCACGCCGGGCCCGCCCCCACCGGTGACGCCCTCGCGGGCTACCTGCGGGCCCAGGCCACGGAGTTCCTCCGCGCGCTGCGCCTGCACCGGAAGACGGGGTCGGGGCCCAACGGCTCGGAGGGGTCCGCCGAGGCGGCCCGCGCCCTGCGCCGCTCGGCCCGCCGCATCAGCGCCAGCCTGCACACCTTCCAGCCCCTCCTCGACTCGGACTGGTGCGAGGCGATGCGCCCCGAACTGGCCTGGGTGTCGGGGACGCTGGCGATGGAGCACGCGTACACGGCCCGACTGGAACGGCTGTTGGCGGCCCTGCACCGCCTGTCGGGCTCGGCGGCGTTCCCGGCCCAGGCGAGTGCACGGGCAGCGGCGGCACCGCCCGCCAAGGCCGGTGCGCCCGCCCAGGAACGCGGCAACCTGACGGTGGGGGCGGCCAAGGCGGGGGCCCTGCTCGACCGGCAGCTGACGCTCGCCCGCACCCGGGCCCACTCCACGGCCCTTCAGGCCCTGGGCAGCAGCCGCTTCCACGCCGTCGCGGACAAGGTCGCGGTGCTGGCCAGCGAGGTCCCGCTCGCCAAGACCGCCGGCACCACCGACCTGCGCCCCCTCTCCACCGCGGCCCAGGACCGTCTCGCCGACGCCGTGACCGCGCTGCCCCTCGTCGTCGCGGGACACCCGTACAACGCCGCGGCCCTCGTCCACGGCCTGTCCCCGGACACCGTCCCGCACCCGCAGGACGCGCCGTGGCACCAGGTCCGTCTGCTGCTGCGCCTGCACCGCTACGCCCGCGAGGCCCTCAGCGGCCCCCAGGGCAACGCCGTGGTCGACCTGCGGCTGCTCGCCGCCGGCCAGGCCCTGAACCGGCACCGCGACGCCTCGGAGGCGTCGGCGTCGGCGGCCCAGGCCGCCCGCACCCCGCGCATCGCACCGGCCACGGCCTACGCCCTCGGCGTGCTCCACGCCGACCAGCGGCACGAGGTGGAGGCGGCGCGTTTCGCGTTCCAGCAGGCCTGGCAGAAGGAGACCGTCGGCGCGTCATGACCGGGCCCGGCACCAGGAGGCGGTGAAACCGGTGAGCACCCCCAAGGACACCACGGTTCAGGCGGCGGGCTGCGTCCTGTGGCGCCGCGCCCCCGCCACCGGCGAGCCGGAGCTCTGCCTCGTTCACCGGCCGAAATACGACGACTGGTCGTGGCCGAAGGGGAAACTGAAGCGCGGCGAGGAGGCACTCGCGGGCGCGCTGCGCGAGGTGGCGGAGGAGACGGGCTGCCGCGCCCTGCCGGGACCCGAGCTGTCCACCCAGCGCTATCGCGCGGGCGGCCGCCCCAAGAAGGTCCGCTACTGGGCGGCCGAGGCCGTGTCCTGCGCGTTCTCACCGACGGACGAAGTCGACCGGGTCCTGTGGCTGGATCCCGCCGATGCCCGGGACCGTCTCACCCAGCCCCACGACCGGCCCCTGGTGGACGAGCTGCTCGCCGTGCTGCACCGGCCCCGGACGGCCGGCTGACCGGAAGATCCCCTTTCGTCAGCAAAAGCGGAAGGCCGACGCGCTCTCCCCGTGAGCATTCCGTGACCTAACCAGGCCTTAGGCAGGGGTTCACCCCTCGTTCATGTGCGGCCATCGGCGGCTTCACCTGATCTGCCTAATTTCGGCCTTACCGACGCGAGCCGCGCCCGCAGCGCGCGACCGCGTCCGCATCACTCAGACTTCGCACGCCGCCGATCAGGACGGCGGCTCCTGGAAGGAACTCAAGTGAAGCTTCAGCGCATGAACCGGCGGGCCCTCGCTCTCGGTGCTCTCGCCGTCTCCGGCGCCCTGGCCCTCACGGCGTGCGGCTCCGACGACACCGGCGGCGGTGCCAACGGCGGTTCCTCCAACGCCGCCGCGCCGAGCAACGTCAAGTGCGACGACGCCAAGGGCCAGCTGCTGGCCGACGGCTCGTCCGCGCAGAAGAACGCGATCGACGCCTGGGTCAAGCAGTTCACCGCCGCCTGCCAGGGCGTCCAGATCAACTACAAGGGCGGCGGCTCCGGCGCCGGTGTCACCGCGTTCACCCAGGGCCAGGTCGCCTTCGCCGGCTCCGACTCCGCGCTGAAGCCCGACGAGGTCACCGCGTCCAAGAAGGTCTGCTCCGGCGGCCAGGGCATCGACCTGCCGATGGTCGGCGGCCCGATCGCGGTCGGCTACAACGTCGACGGCGTGGACAACCTGGTCCTGGACGCCGCGACCCTGGCGAAGATCTTCAACAACCAGATCACCAACTGGAACGACCCGGCGATCAAGAAGCTGAACCCGGACGCGAAGCTCCCGGACCTCAAGATCCAGGCGTTCCACCGCTCGGACGACTCCGGCACCACGGACAACTTCACCAAGTACCTGATGGCCACCGCCAAGAAGGACTGGCCCTACGACGGCGGCAAGACCTGGCAGGCCAAGGGCGGCCAGTCCGCCTCCGGCTCCTCCGGTGTCGCCCAGCAGGTGAAGCAGACCAACGGCGCCATCGGCTACTTCGAGCTGTCGTACGCCAAGGACGGCCTGAAGACCGTCGACCTCGACACGGGTGCCGCCCAGCCGGTCAAGGCCACCGTCGAGAACGCCACCAAGGCGATCTCCGAGGCCAAGGTCGTCGGCACGGGCAAGGACCTCGCCCTGGAGCTGAACTACGGCACCAAGGCCGAGGGCGCCTACCCGATGGTCCTCGTCACCTACGAGATCGTCTGCGACAAGGGCAACAAGTCCGACACGCTGCCCGGCACCAAGGCGTTCCTGCGCTACATCGCCTCCGAGGACGGCCAGAAGATCCTCGCCGAGAACGACTACGCGCCGATCCCCGCCGACATCATCTCCCAGGTCCGTACCACCATCGAGGGCCTGAGCTGACCCGAGTGCGGCCCGGTTCCCTCCCGGGGACCGGGCCGCACCGTCCGGTGCACCGCCGCCAGTGGCCGTACCCCGCGTACGGCTCCGCAGACCGGAGAACCCGATGGGCACACCCACACAGATAACCGACACACCTCCCCCCGCTCAGCAGCCGACCGTCGACAAGCGCGCCGCGCGCGGGGCCACCCGGCCCGGAGACCGCATCTTCCTCGGTCTCTCCCGCGGCTCCGGCATCCTGCTGCTGGTGATCATGGCCGCGATCGCGGTCTTCCTCACCTACCGCGCCTCCCTCGCGATCAGCAAGGACCAGGGCAACTTCCTCACGACCTTCCAGTGGGACACCAACCTCGTCCCGCCGAACTTCGGCATCGCCGTCCTGGCCTTCGGCACGGTCGTCTCCTCGATCGTCGCCATGGTCATCGCGGTCCCGGTCGCCGTCGCCATCGCGCTGTTCCTCACGCACTACGCCCCACGCCGGATGCGCGGCCCCATCGCGTACGTCATCGACCTGCTCGCCGCCGTGCCGTCCATCGTCTACGGCCTGTGGGGCGCCCTCGTCCTCGTGCCGCACATGAACGGTCTCTTCGGCTGGCTGAACGACTACCTCGGCTGGACCGGCGTCTTCTCGTGGGAGGGCGGCGCCCCCCGCTCGATGCTGACCGTCGGCATCCTGCTCGCGATCATGATCCTGCCGATCATCACCAACGTGAGCCGCGAGGTCTTCCGCCAGGTCCCGCAGATGCACGAGGAGGCGGCCCTGGCGCTCGGCGCCACCCGCTGGGAGGTGATCCGCATGGCGGTCATCCCCTTCGGCCGCTCCGGTGTCATCTCCGCGTCGATGCTCGGCCTCGGCCGCGCACTCGGCGAGACCATGGCCGTCGCCACGGTGCTCTCGCCGACCTTCGACATCCAGGCCAGCCTGCTCGACCCGGGCGGCGGCACGTTCGCCCAGAACATCGCCAGCAAGTTCGGTGAGGCCACCGAGTTCGGCCGGGACGCGCTGATCGCCTCCGGTCTGGTCCTGTTCGTCATCACCCTGCTGGTCAACGGCGCGGCCCGCGCGATCATCGCCCGCCGCAAGGAGTACTCGGGGGCCAACGCATGAGCACCGCGACCATCACCCCGAAGGGCCCCAGCACCCTGCGCGGCGCCCGGCTGCCCAAGTGGTCCCCGTACGCCATCGCCGCCGGCTCGATCGCCCTCGCGGTCGGCATCGGCCTCGTCGGCGGCCTGCACAGCCGCGTCCAGTGGGGCCTGATCGCCGCGATCCTGTACGTCGTCGGCACCTATGCCATCGCCGCGGGTGTCGAGGGCAAGCGGCAGGCCAAGGACCGCATCGCGACCTCTCTCGTCTGGGTCGCCTTCCTGCTCGCCGTCGTGCCGCTGGCCTCGCTGGTCTGGTCGACCGTCGTGCGCGGTGTGAAGGTCCTCGACGTCTACTTCCTGACGCACTCCATGGGCGTCGTCGCCGACACCGAGCCCGGCGGCGGCATCTACCACGCCATCCTCGGCACCCTGGAGCAGGTCGGTCTCGCCACGCTGATCGCCGCGCCGATCGGCGTGCTCACCGCGATCTACCTCGTCGAGTACGGCCGGGGGAACCTCTCCAAGGCCATCACGTTCTTCGTCGACGTCATGACCGGCATCCCGTCGATCGTCGCGGGTCTGTTCATCCTCAGCCTCATGCTGATGTTCGACATGGAGCCCTTCGGCTTCGCCGGATCGCTGGCCCTGGCCATCCTGATGATGCCGGTCGTCGTCCGCTCCACGGAGGAGATGCTCAAGCTCGTCCCGAACGAGCTGCGCGAGGCCTCCCTGGCGCTCGGCGTCCCCAAGTGGCGCACCATCCTGAAGGTGGTCCTGCCGACCTCCATCGGCGGCATCACCACGGGCATCATGCTCTCGATCGCCCGTATCACCGGTGAGACCGCCCCGGTCCTGCTGCTGGTGTGGGGCAACGCGTTCATCAACGCCAACCCCTTCGAGGGGGCGCAGGCCTCGCTGCCGCTGTACATCTACCAGCAGTACGCGAACAGCGCGGGCTCCGGTGCGGCGTACGACCGCGCCTGGGCGGCCTCGCTCACCCTGATCGCCTTCGTGATGATCCTGAATCTGGTGGCCCGCGGGATCGCCCGCTGGAAGGCCCCGAAGACCGGTCGCTAAAGCGTCAATCTGCGGCTACCGCCGCGCGGGGCCACACAGCGACCCCCAGACTTTGGAAGTGAAGAAGTAATGGCCAAGCGAATCGACGTAAGCGGACTGACCGCCTTCTACGGCTCCCACAAGGCGATCGAGGACATCTCGATGACCGTCGAGCCGCGCTCGGTGACGGCGTTCATCGGGCCCTCCGGCTGCGGCAAGTCGACGTTCCTGCGCACGCTGAACCGGATGCACGAGGTGACCTCGGGCGGCCGGGTCGAGGGCAAGGTGCTCCTCGACGACGAGGACCTCTACGGCACGGGCATCGACCCGGTGTCGGTCCGCCGCGAGGTCGGCATGGTGTTCCAGCGGCCGAACCCGTTCCCCACCATGTCGATCTTCGACAACGTGGCGGCGGGCCTGCGGCTGAACGGCAACTACAAGAAGAGCGAGCTCTCGGACATCGTCGAGCGCTCCCTCAAGGGCGCGAACCTCTGGAACGAGGTCAAGGACCGTCTGAACAAGCCCGGCTCGGGCCTGTCCGGTGGCCAGCAGCAGCGTCTGTGCATCGCGCGGGCGATCGCGGTCGAGCCGAACGTCCTGCTCATGGACGAGCCCTGCTCGGCGCTCGACCCGATCTCCACGCTCGCGATCGAGGACCTGATCGGCGAGCTCAAGGAACGCTTCACCATCGTCATCGTGACGCACAACATGCAGCAGGCGGCCCGCGTCTCCGACCGCACGGCGTTCTTCAACCTCGCGGCGGTCGGCCAGCCCGGCAAGCTCATCGAGATCGACGACACGGAGCGGATCTTCTCCAACCCGTCGGTCCAGGCCACGGAGGACTACATCTCCGGCCGCTTCGGCTGAGCCGGACCCCGCCGACTCCTCGCGGTGCTGCATGGCGGTGCCACCGCGAGGCCGAAAAAGGGCCCGCCCCTCTCCCAGGGGCGGGCCTTTTGGCGCTCAGCTGCGGGCATGCGTGCCGCTAAGGGCGGCTCCCGACCCACTGAGAGCGGCACCTCGTCGCGCCGAGCTGCGCAACGCCCCCGCTTTCAGCCCCGACGCCGAGCACTACAGGAACGCCAGATTCACGATCCCGAAAGACGCCGCAGCCACAAGCGCCGCAGCCGGCATCGTGATGAACCACCCCAGGATGATGTTCTTGGCGACACCCCAGCGCACTGCGTTCACGCGCTTGGTCGCCCCCACGCCCATGATCGCCGAGGTGATCACGTGCGTCGTCGAGATCGGCGCCTTGAACAGGAACGCCGTGGTGAACATGATCGACGCGCCGGTCGTCTCCGCCGCGAAACCCTGCGGCGGGTCCAGCTCGATGATCTTCCGCCCCAGCGTCCGCATGATCCGCCAGCCGCCGGCGTACGTCCCCAGCGACAGCATCACCGCACAGGCGACCTTGACCCAGATCGGAATCGGGTCGCCGTAGTCCTCGACATCGGCGATGACGAGCGCCATCACCACGATGCCCATCGTCTTCTGCGCGTCCTGAAGACCGTGCCCCAGCGCCATGCCGGCCGCCGAGACGGTCTGCGCGATGCGGAACCCGCGCTTGGCCTTGTGCGGGTTGGCCTTCCTGAATATCCACAGGATCGCGGTCATCACGAGGTAACCGGCCAGCATGCCGACCACCGGAGACACGAACATCGGGATGACGACCTTCTCCAGCACCCCGCTCCAGTAGACCGTCGTCCCGCCGGCCAGCGCCGCCCCGACCATGCCGCCGAACAGCGCGTGCGAGGAGGAGGACGGCAGCCCGAAGTACCAGGTGATGAGGTTCCAGACGATCGCGCCCACCAGCGCGGCGAAGAGGATGCCCATCCCCTTGGAGCCGGTCGGCGTCTGGATCAGCCCCTCGCTGACGGTCTTGGCGACCCCGGAGCCCATGAAGGCACCGGCGAGGTTCATCACCGCCGCCATGGCCAGCGCGGCCTTCGGCGTCAGCGCCCGCGTCGAGACGGACGTGGCGATCGCGTTCGCCGAGTCGTGGAAGCCGTTGGTGTACGTGAAGAAGAGCGCGACCGCGATGGTCACGACCAGAGCAAAGGTGTCCATGAAGGGCTCAGGACTCCTTGACGGCGATGGTCTCCACCGTGTTCGCCACGTGCTCGAACGCGTCCGCCGCTTCCTCCAGCACGTCCACGATCTGCTTCAGCTTCAGCACATCCATGGCGTCGTACTTGCCGTTGAAGAGGTGCGCCAGCAGCTTGCGGTGGATCTGGTCGGCCTGGTTCTCCAGCCGGTTGACCTCGATCCAGTACTCGGTGAGGTTCTCCATCGTCCGCAGGTGCGGCATCGCCTCGGCCGTGAGCTCGGCCGCGCGCGCCAGCACCTCGATCTGCTGGTCGACGCCCTTGGGCAGTTCCTCGACGTTGTAGAGGACGACCAGGTCGACGGCCTCCTCCATGAAGTCCATGATGTCGTCGAGCGACGAGGCGAGGGAGTAGATGTCCTCGCGGTCGAACGGCGTGATGAAGGAGGAGTTCAGCTGGTGGAAGATCGCGTGCGTGGCGTCGTCACCTGCGTGTTCCGCTGCCCGCATACGCTCTGCGATCTCGGCCCGGGCGGATGCGTCCGCCCCGAGCAGTTCCATCAGGAGCTTCGAGCCCGTGACGATGTTGTCCGCGGAGGCGGCGAACATGTCGTAGAAGCTCGTCTCCCTGGGGGTCAGACGAAAGCGCACGTGGGGTCCTCGGGGTGTTTCGGCTTCGGTCAGGCTGATGCTAGGCGCATCATCCGGCCACGGCTATCGGGCCGCCCACCAGTGTCGCCCATCGGGCACAGTGATGAGCACGGGGGCGGTTCCCAGGGCCGTATACCCGGCAAAGTTCGGTACCATATACCCACCAGGGGTATCAGTTCACCCGCTGTCCACCAGGAGGAAGCGATGACGGACGTGACCGACACGACACATGTCGCACATGTCACCCCCGGCACCGCCGACGCCGCCGGGGCGGAGGTGACGGCCGATCACGACCACGGCGTGCACGGGTACCACCAGCAGAAGGACGAACACCTCAAGCGCCTGCGCCGCATCGAGGGCCAGATCCGCGGCCTTCAGCGCATGGTCGACGAGGACGTCTACTGCATCGACATACTCACGCAGGTCTCCGCCTCCACCAAGGCTCTCCAGTCCTTCGCCCTCCAGCTCCTGGAGGAGCACCTGCGGCACTGCGTCGCCGACGCGGCCCTCAAGGGCGGGGACGAGATCGACGCGAAGGTGAAGGAGGCGACCCAGGCGATCGCCCGCATGCTGCGGACGTGAACCGGGCCCCACCCCGTGATCAGCGCCTGGAGGAGTCCCGCTCCTCGGCGACTTTCAGCACCTCGTCGATGCTCTCCAGGCTGAGCCGCTCCCGGGCGGCCGAGGCCGCGATGATCAGCTCTCCGCACAGCTCGATCTCGGCGAGGGCCACGTGGTCCTGAACTGCCGTACCGCCGACCGGAGCCACGTGCATCACCTCATCTCTGCCGCCACCGGCTTCCTAGAGTAGGGAGCGGCCTACACACCGCGCATGGCACGGACGGGCTAGTTCGCGCCGGTCACTCCTCGGCGATCCTGCCCGCGTAGATGTCGTCGGCCGCGGGCAGCCGTACGCGCGCCGGGGCCCCGAAATCGTAGAGCAGAGTCGTCGAGGCGACAGCCACCGGGCTCTTCTGCTGCCCGTTCAGGAAGCTGAAGCGGTGCCTGACCTTGCGGATGCGTCCCTCGTCGTCGAGGTAGGCGTCGAACGGCACCGCGGCGGTCGCGAACCCGTCGGCCGCCGCCTTCAGAGGCTCCTCGTTCCCCTTCGACGCCCGCCGGGCCGCGTCGGCGAGGTCCGCCGTCCCCCGGTAGTGGCGCACCCCCGTTCCCGCGACCTCCGTCCGGCCCACATAGGTCGCCGTCCGCGTACCGAGCAGCACCTCGGCCGCCGTGAACGGGTCGGTGGCCCCGCCGGTGACGAGGTTTCCGTCGGACAGCGTCCGCGTGTCCACCCGCACCCATTTGTCCGGGGGCACACCGGCACCCCGGTTCTTCATGAACAGCGCACCCGGAGCGAGCAGTTCGGTGATCGGCCGGCGCTTGGCGACTCCCGCGGGGTCCTGCGGCAGCAACACCTTCAGCTGCCCCATCCGCTTCCGGTAGTCGTACACCCCGGCGCCCCGGATGGTCACCCGGGTTCCGCCGGCGGCCATCTCCATCGACGTACGGGCCTTGGAACTCCCCGCGTCCACCAGCCGGCCGGCGGCCTGCCGCAGCACCACGACCGCGTCCCCGCCGCGGGAGTCCCCGGCGACCGCGTCACCCCCGGAGCACCCCGCGGTCCCGAGCCCCGCCCCGGCCAAGACCGCGGCCGCGACGATTGCCGCACCCGCCCGCCCGCGCCGCCGTTCGCGCTGCCGCCCAGTCATCGCCTGCCTACCCCCAGCCGGTACGTCCGTCACGGGCCCCCTCGTTGTTCCGGTTAACGACGGGTTTGTGCCCCCGTCACGCGAGCCCGCGCCGACCGCCGTACGAACCCTTTACCTGTGCTGGGTAACGTTGTCGCCGTGGCGCAGCAGGACGGGCTGGAAACTCCCCCCAACCTCCCGGAACACCGCACGACGACCATGGAGAAGGGCCGCTTCTGCATGGCCCGGTGCAGCTGCGGCTGGCGCGGCCCGGCACGAAGAGCCAGAAGCCAGGCCCGCACGGACGCGGAGCGGCACACGACTCCTTGAGGCCCGCGGCGCAGCTGTTCCGCCCGGGGCCGGACCATGGAACCCTGACCCCCCACCAGCCCGTCTCCCAGGACGGAACCACCGGGAGGCCCCATGGAACGGCGCACGATCCTCACAGCCGGCACGGCGGCGATCGCCGCGGCCGCGACCCCCTTCACCGTCGCCTGCACCCAGTCGGGCGACCGCCGCTCCGGGGCCACGGCCTCCAACGCCTCGCGCACCACGACCACGTCGAGGGCCACCGCCGCCGGCTGGTCCGCCCTGGCCCGCGACCTCGACGGGCCCCTGGTCCGCCCGGGCGACGCCGACTGGCCCGCCGCCCGGCAGCTCTACAACACCCGCTTCGACAGCCTGAAGCCCGCCGCGGTCGCGTACGTGTCCCACCCGGAGGACATCCGCACGACCCTGGCCTACGCCCGCACCCACGCCCTGCGGGTGGCGATCCGCAACGGCGGCCACTCCTACGCGGGCTGGTCCTCCGGCGACGGCCGGCTGATCATCGACGTCTCGAAACTCAGCCGCGTCCGGGCCTCCGGCACCACCGCGGTGGTCGGCGCCGGCGCCAAACTCATCGACGTCTACCGGGCCCTGGCCGCCAAGGGCGTCACGATCCCCGCCGGTTCGTGCCCGACCGTCGGCGTCTCGGGCCTCACCCTCGGCGGCGGCCACGGCGTGGTCTCCCGCGCCTACGGCCTGACCTGCGACAGCCTCACCCGGGCCACCCTGATCACCGCCGACGGCAAGCAGCTCACCGCCGACGCCCGGGAGAACAAGGACCTCTTCTGGGCCCTGCGCGGCGCCGGCAACGGCAACTTCGGCGTGGTCACGGAGCTGCACTTCACGACCCACCCGGCCCCGCAGGGCGTCTCGGCGTACCTGTCCTGGCCCTGGACCAGGGCGGCCGCGGTGGTGAAGGCCTGGCAGGAGTGGGGCCCGTCGCAGCCCGACGAGATCTGGTCGTCCCTGCACCTGGCGAACGCCGCGGGCGGCACCCCGACCGTCTCGGTCGCGGCGTTCTCCCTGGGCACCCACGGCGAGCTGAAGAACGCCGTCGACCGCCTGGCCGACAGCGTCGGCGCCCCGGCCCGCAGCGTCTCCCTGAAGCGCCGCTCGTACGAGGAGTCGATGGAGGTCTACGCGGGCTGCTCCTCGTTCCCGACCGACGCGCAGTGCCATCTGCCCGGCTCGACCCCGGGGCGTTCCCCCCAGGGCGCGCTGGGCCGCGAGACGTACGCGGCGGCGTCGGACTTCTTCGACCGCTCCCTGTCCACGGCCGGCATCCGCACGCTGCTCTCGCAGATCGGGTCGGTGCGCGGCGGCACGGGCAGCATCGCGCTGACCGCCCTCGGCGGAGCGGTCAACCGCGTCTCCCCCACGTCCACGGCGTTCGTCCACCGCCGCTCGCGGATGCTGGCCCAGTACATCGGGGCGTGGCGGGCCGGCACGAGCGGTGCGACGGCCCGCGACTGGCTGGCCTCCGCCCACAAGTCGATGCGCCCGTACGCCTCGGGGGCGGCGTACCAGAACTACACGGACCCGACCCTGACCGACTGGCGCAAGGCGTACTACGGGGATGCGGCGGCACGCCTGGCGAAGCTGAAGAAGCGGTACGACCCCGACCGCTTCTTCACGTATCCCCAGGCGCTGTGAGAACCCCTGATTCCCCTGATTCCCCTGATTCCCTGGAGGCCGTTACGCGGCGAGGTCCCGCTCCGAGGTCCGCTCACTGCGCGCCTCGGGGATCACCGTGTCCTCTCCCGTGGCCCGCCCTCTGCTGCGCACCAGCCATCCCACCCGGGGCGAGCGCTCGACGGCCTTCACCACAGGCGTCAGCAGGGCCATGGCGAGCGGCGACAGCAGCAGCGCCACGGCCGTGCCCAGCGCGAACCCGCCCACGACGTCCGTCGGGTAGTGCACGCCCATGTACACGCGGATGAACCCGCCGAACAACGCCAGCACGAGCCCGATGAGCCCGAACTTCCGGTTGGCGACGAACAGGCCGACCGCCAGTGCCATGACGATCGTCGCGTGGTCGCTGACGAACGAGTAGTCGGTCTTGCCCTGGACGAGCACTTCGAGCCCCTGGTGGTCCAGGAACGGCCGGGGCCGTTCCACGAACCCCCGTATGGGCACGTTCACCAGCACGGCGACCCCTGCGGCCAGCGGCGCCCAGACCAGGGCCGCCACGGTGGAGGCCGCGTCCTCGTCGCCCCGGCGCCGTACGGTCCACCAGCACCACACCACGAGCAGGACGATGGCGAGCAGCAGCCCGTACTCACCGACGTACTCCATGACGCGGTCGAACCAGGCCGGCGCGTCCTTGGCCAGGCCATTGATGTCGTACAGCAGGTCGACGTCAGGGTTCGACCCGGAATCGGCGAGTCCAGCCATGGCGCTGCGGCCCCTTCGTCGTCTCTCCGGCGCACCTGTGCGTGCGCCGCTCCTGCCACCCCCGTGGTTGTAGATCCGCTTCCGCCGTACGCGTGCGTGACGCGTGCCGTATGGACGTCCGCTCGGCTACGTCACCAGGAACGCATGGTCCCCGTCGATACGTTCCACACTCCACCGAATGATCACGCAGACGTTATCGAAGAGAGACACGTCTTCGCAGCTCAGGGGGTGGGTTCACACACGGTTCACACCGTGGTGGGCAGTGCTTTCGCGCCATCTTCGGTGACGCGGGTGGCTCCGAAGTAGTCGGGGGTGTCGATCGGGTCGAACCGGATGACGGCGCCGGTCCGGGGCGCGTCGATCATGTACCCGCCTCCGACATAAATGCCGACATGCCGGATGGCACGGGAATTGGTGAGGTCGTCCGAGAAGAACACGAGGTCGCCGGGAAGCAGTTCGTCCCGCGAGGGGTGCGGACCGGCGTTGTACTGGTCGTTGGCGACGCGCGGCAGCTTGATGCCCACGGTCTCGTAGGCGGCCTGGGTCAGCCCCGAGCAGTCGAAACGTCCGCCCTGCTCAGCGGTGCCGGTGCCGCCCCACAGGTAGGGCGTGCCGAGCTTCTTCTGCGCGTACTCGATCGCGGCGGCGGCCTGCTCGGAGGGGTCGACCCGCCCGACCGGCGCCGCGAAGCTCTCCGAGAGCGTCGTGATCCGCTTCACGTAGTTGCGGGTCTCGCTGTACGGCGGCACGCCCCCGTACTTGATCACCGCGTACGCCCCCGCGTTGTAGGCGGCCAGCATGTTTTCGGTCGGATTCCCGCCAACCTTCTTCACGTACGACGCGAGTTCGCAGTCGTAGGAGGCGGCGGAGGGGATCGCGTCCTTCGGATCCCACACGTCACGGTCGCCGTCGCCGTCACCGTCGATGCCGTGACTGGCCCACGTGCCGGGGATGAACTGCGCTATGCCCTGCGCGGCGGCGTGACTCTGGGCCCTGGGGTTGAAGCCGCTCTCCTGGTAGAGCTGCGCGGCGAGCAGGGCGGGGCTGATGGCGGGACAGAGGTTGCCCCACTTCTGCACGAGGGCCGCGTACGCGGCGGGCACCGCTCCCTTGGCCAGCGCCTTCGCCCCGCCACCCACACCGTTGGCCAGGTTCCCGGCGACGAGGTAGACCCCCACGACGAGCAGCATCACGAAGGCCAAGGCGGAGCTGATGGCGACACTCGCCACGATCCATGCCTTACGCACCGTCAACCGCCCCTCACCGCCCAGGAGTCCGTTGGTCAGTGTAGAGGCGGCCGGCACGCCCGGGAATGATCACGGGGAGGAGAGTCGGGGCGGACGGAGGAGCGGGCCACGGCACGGGCAGCACGGCCGGAGCGCGGCGTCCCCGCCCCGGCGCACGGGTTCACGGCCCGTCACGCATCCCTCGCGGCCCGCCCGTAGAGCCGCTTCGCCTCCGCGCCGAGGACCACGCTGTAGGAGACGCCGGGGGTCGTCCCGCCCTGGTCGTGCCCGCCGAGGACCCCGACGACCTGCCCGTCCCCGTTCACCCAGGGACTGCCGCTGGTGCCGCCGCTGAACCCGGGGCACGCGATGCGCTGCTGGGTGCGGCTGAGCGCGTGCGGCTCGGCGGTGCAGCTGACGGCCGTCTCCCGCGCGTCGGGGTACCCGGTGACGGTCACCGCGGTGGCCCCCGTCGCCGTGCCGGTGACGAACCGGTTCCCGCCGACGGCGTCCTGGACCTCCTCCCCGCCCCGGGGCGCGAGCGCGGCGAATCCCACGTCGCTGTCCTCGTCCCGCCCCTCGGCCCACCCGCGGGCCAGGAACCGCCGCCGCACCGTCCACTCCCCGTAGGGCGCGCGTCCGTCCCGGTACCCCGGCACGAAGACCAGTCCGCCGCCGGCCAGGCAGTGCGCCGCCGTGACGATCAGATTCCGGTGCGGGGCGTCCACGACGGACGCCGTACAGAAGTGCCGTCCCCCCGCGGCGGGCACGAGCACCCCGACCCGGGCGTCGCGCCCGGTGACGGTCACCCCGAGGGGACCGCCCCCGTCGTCGGCGGTCGCGCCGGACACGGCGAGGAGGGCAACGAGCATGACGACGACGGCCAGCACACGCTTCACCGGGGCGACTGTGCCGGACGAAGGTGAGAGGCACGTCAGACACCGGCACCCCGGCGGCACTTCACTCCGTACCGGGCCCTTCGGGTCAAGCCGTTCCCATCCCCCGGCCATCGCCCCGTCAGCGATCGGTAAGCCCCCCGTCTCCTTCAGCAATGCGGAGGTCAGAATTCCGCCACCTGTCTTGTTGTCACGTACCCAACAAGCCATCGTCGTCGCGGGTCGCCGCCCCCGCCGGGAAACACACCGGCGGTTCCCCCACCCGCAGGCCTCTGCCCACCATTGCCAGGAGGCTGTACCTTGCGCACGACACCGCACAACACCCCCTCCACCCGCCGCAGATGGCGCCGCACGCTCTCCGCCGTCACCGCCACCGCCGCGCTCCTCCTCACCGGCCTCGCCACCGCCGCCCACGCCCAGGCCGCCGCGGACACGAGCACCTCCAAGGTCACCTGGACGCGTTCCTGCGCCCTGCCCCGCCACCAGGGCGAGATGGCCTGCAACGCCCTGCGCGTCACGGGAGGCGTCACCGCCTTCCAGAAGCAGCACGGCATCTCGGCGAAAACCGCCGAGGCCACTTCCCCCTCCGGCTACGGCCCCACCGACCTCCGCAGCGCCTACGGCCTTTCCTCCGCCGCCACGAGCAACGGCTCCGGCCGGACCATCGCCATCGTCGACGCCTACGACGACCCGAACGCCGAGTCCGACCTCGCCGCCTACCGCTCGCACTACGGCCTGCCCGCCTGCACCACGGCCAACGGCTGCTTCAAGAAGGTGAGCCAGACCGGTTCCACCACCGCCCTCCCCACCGCCGACAGCGGCTGGGCCGGAGAGATCTCCCTCGACCTCGACATGGCGAGCGCCGTCTGCCCGAACTGCCACATCACCCTCGTCGAGGCGAAGTCGGCGACCATGGCCAACCTCGGCACCGCCGTCAACGAGGCCGTCGCCCTGGGCGCCAAGTACGTCTCCAACAGCTACGGCGGCGGCGAGTCCTCCTCCGACGCCTCGTACGACTCGGCCTACTTCAACCACCCGGGCGTCGCCATCACCGTCAGCGCGGGCGACGCCGGCTACGGCGCCGAGTACCCGGCGGCGTCGAAGTACGTGACGGCCGTCGGCGGCACCAGCCTCACCGCCTCCTCCACCGCCCGCGGCTGGACCGAGAGCGTCTGGCGGACCAGCAGCACCGAGGGCACCGGCTCCGGCTGCTCCGCCTACGACACCAAACCCGCCTGGCAGACCGACACCGGCTGCACCCGGCGCATGATCGCCGACGTCTCGGCCGTCGCCGACCCGGCGACCGGCGTCTCCGTCTACGACACCTACGGCGCCGACGGCCAGGGCTGGGCGACCTACGGCGGCACCAGCGCCTCCGCCCCGATCATCGCGAGCGTCTACGCCCTCGCGGGCACCCCGTCCACCGGCTCCTACCCGGCCAAGTTCCCCTACGCGAACACCTCCGCCCTGAACGACGTCACCAGCGGCAGCAACGGCAGCTGCACCACCAGCTACTTCTGCACCGCCCGGACGGGCTACGACGGTCCGACCGGTCTGGGCACCCCGGAGGGGCTAGGCGCCTTCACCGGCTGACGTCTCGCCGCCGGTGACAGTCCGTCACCGGTACATGCCACCCGGGGCCGTGGGGGCCCGGGGTCGGCCGACGGCGAAGGGGCCGCGGCAACCCAGCCGCGGCCCCGTCGCCCTGCCCCGGAGCCAT